>JAAUPA010000210.1 GCA_012034615.1 Leptolyngbyaceae cyanobacterium CSU_1_4
AACGCGGTGACCCTGCTCGAGATCAAGGGCGATCAGCGCTCGCAAGCCAAGCGCGACGAGCTGGTGCCGGTGGTCCTCTTCGCCGTTCGCCAGCGCTTGAAAGGCAAGGAGCCCGATTATTGGGACCACGCCACCATGCTCGAGCTGGCAGTCCTCGGTCGCGACCGGGAAGGGGCGGACGAGCACCTCGAGAACGCCCTGGCGGCGGTCCGTGAGATCTGGGAGCCGGAGACCACGGCGCGCAACCTGAAGCTGATCCGCATTGATCACCATAGTTCGGAACTTCCAAACCTTAAACTTTCGACCATGCAAACCAATTCGAGTTTGTCTAAAAAAGATAGGACCCCGAGAATCTAGCTTGATCAATATTGCCAAAACAACGTAGAGCGGAAACAACACCACAAACAAGACAGCCCCACAGCAAAAATCAAGGCAACGCTTAACCCAATAATCGCTTCCCACAATGAGGGGCGCAGTGATAGCAGGGGCGGGAACATTTCCCAACATTTGAAACTCCGATCGGGGAAAAAAGATTCCCAGTTCGTTGGCAAAATTCGGAGCGTAATCCCAGCCCGTTGGAAATGCCAACAGAGATACAGCCGCCGATGAATGGCTTGCCAAGAAACAAAGGTTTCCACAATACCCAGACTTCTCAAACTCTCAAAAGTTTTTTGCCGATTTGCCCGATCTAAAGCACTGGCATCAGCGATTTCTATAATGTTGTAATGACTTTCTTGTTCAATCAGATGAGAATGTCGCTCTCGGTTCTCTCTCTCAGAAATTAGAAATACAGAGTAACGAACCGCACCCAATTTGCGAAGAAAGTGAGTACTAAAATCTAAGCAAAAACGTCCGGCACTCGTGAACACAGCAGTTAAGAACCAAGACAACAAGAACGTTGATCGGGAGATAGTTTGATCTGGCTCGTACAGAAAAGCAATGAGCAGCAGCAGAACTTCAGCAAGAGAAACAGACTTGATTAAAGCTAGATAATCTCGCCGATGATTACCAGCTTTGTACAACCCGCGCGCACCGACAATACCAATGATGACTGCCAGAATGAGAGGCAATAATGTAACGCCCTGAGCACTGTGAGACACATGCCAAGGAGAAGCCAAGGGAGTGCCTAATAAAGATGCTAACCACCACGCTGAAGTGATACTCACGGCATCAGAGATGACCAAGAGTATGACCCGCATCCACTTAATGACAATGCCTCGTCGAAATCTGGTGATGGAGGGAGAACGCAGGTCTGAACCCAGCGATCGCACATCAGGCTTTAGTGCAGACAAATGATTGGAAGCCACTGTTGCTATGCCCCCTCAAGGTTTTCTTTTAGCGATTTTTGTTCGGTTAGCAAACGGTCAAATACTCCAGCAATGTCAGAGATCACCTGAGCAATTGACAGAATCATTGTGCTAGAGACAACAACTGGTCTGCTGGCTGATCACAATTGACTTCAACACTCTGTTCAAAGGTCTTAATGTATGTAGGGCTTCCACTTCTCCCAAAGGCAGAAAACCTAAATATAAAAATCCATAAGGGATTGACCGAGGTTATACTGAGAGCCGCTGCAATGAGACCCACATATTATACTAGATGAACCGAGAAGACTCAAGACTAAAATCTCATAAAAGTAAAGAAACTAAGACCTTAGAGAACCTCAAAGCAGCCTGTAGCAATCCTCCATCGGGGGGCAAAAATCTATCGAGTGCATTCTGCCCTACTTCACCCACCCGACAGGGCTTCCTCGCCCATCCCATAGGATTGACATAGGTTTTCTCCGCCTCTTTTCATCAGGCTCTGTATGGAGATACCCCGGAGTGACTGGATTTTGGTTCACTCCTCAAGAATTGATAGAGCTTAACCGTATCGCGAACGATCGCCTCCCACTGATACCCCAAACGAATAAATTCCTGAGCTCGGTAGGCTCGTTCCGCCATATCCTGAGGATTAGAAATAGCCCAATTCATTTGATGAACCAAAGCATCCAAATCCCCCGTTTGAAACAGAACGCCCCGATCGCCTCCTACCAACTGTTGGTGGGGTGGAATATCGCTGACCAACATCGGAATCCCCTCTTGCATCGCCTCTAGCATCGACAGCGGTAACCCCTCTAATTCAGAAGCCGAGACATAGAGACCGGCACCTCGAACAATTTCCGCCAAACGCCCTCCCGATAGTTCTCCAGTAAACACAATGTTTGGATTGTTACTGGCAAGGGTCAGCAAATTAGCAGTAAATGACGAAGTATCGCTGCTCCTACCAATAAAAACAAGAGTCCATCCTGGAGGCTGCAATTTTTGAAAAGCTTGAATCAGTAGGTCAGGAGCCTTCTCTGGAACTAAACGCCCCAGATAAATCATGTAGCGTTTGGGGCGCAACCCTAGGGCAGAACCAAACCGAAAAGAGGGATCAGAAGCTTCGTAAGTAGCGGGCGCGTTAGGAATATAAACAGTTTGTCGTCCATAGGTTTTCCAAAAGTAATCTTGCAGCGGTTGGGAAACAACAATAATTTCATGGGCATAGCGAACCGCAGTTTCTTCGCCCAGACGAATCAATCGGCTAGAAAACTTTCCCCATTTAACCCGCTGCCAATCTAGCCCATGACAAGACACCACAATCTTGGAGGAACTGGCAAGACGGGGTAAAAAGCTAAACAGCGCAGGACCGAGTGCATGAAAATGAACAATATCATAACGATGGAGAATAGAAGAAATTGCACCCAAGCATGAACTAATCAAGGCATCCACCCCCCGCTGGTTGAGGCACGGCATCGGGATAACCCTGATGCCGCGATCGAGACCTTGACGATACCAGGATCGATTAACATAGGAAGAACGTGCAAATAAGTCAACCGTATGTCCTGCCGCAACCACCCGGGGATACAATTCTGCACAGTAATGCTCAATGCCACTGGTCGCTGCACCCTGAAAGGGCACTTTTTTACGAACATCCTCTCCTTCTAAACGAGCCCCCTCATGAGAAGGGGGAGGCAGCCCCCTAGCACCAATCACAGCAATTTTCATCGGTCTCGTTTCTCCTGCTCGCGGACTGAATCAAAGAATGGGTAGGCATGAAAAGAAAAGGTCGCTAGGCGACAACTGAGGCAACGGTGCGCTGCTCCCATCGGTGTAACATACTGGCGTAAACGCTATGAACAACATAGCGAGCACTGTAGGGCTGAACAACCTCAACACAGTCTGGATAGTGATCCGGATGGTCAAGAACTTGTCGCAGAGCTTGAGCAATCACTTCGGGCGATCGCCCCTCACACACAATTCCACTTTTTGTAGTCAAGAGGTTTGGAGTTTCACCACACCGGGTAGTCACCAGGGGTGTCCCACAGGCTAATGCCTCCAAAGCCACAAAAGGCATTCCTTCATAAGCACTCGTCAGAATACAAGCTCCAGCTAACCGATGTAAATCTGCTAGCGCCTCAGGTTTCAAAGCTCCTAGCATCGTCACTTGCTGGTTCAGACCTCTTTGGCTAATCCGGCTCCGCACCTGCGCCGAAAGATCTCCATCACCTGCCACCAAGAGATGCACGTTAGGCTGCTCTAATGCAGCAATAGTATCAATCAATAAAAGTGGATCTTTCTGAGGATGCAAACGACCAGCAAACAGAACAAAGCGCGTGTCATCAGCAAGGTTCATTTTTTTCGCTAAGCTCCTCCGACTCTGTTCACGAGCTTCAGCACCTAGAGGGTAAAAAATAGTCACTATCAAAAACGTTTTGAAGTAAGCCACGCGATCGGCTACAGCAGGATAACGTTTTTGATAGAGCTTTAGAGAATCAGAATTACAAGAAAGAATATAGTCAAATTGATTGACTAGCAGTTTCTCCAGCAAAAAATATGCTTTTGGAAAGCGCCTCCATAAAATTGCACCCTTATCGCCTGAAGCGGCAACCTGTTGCAGAATATCGTTTTGAATAAAGAGGGTTTTCTCGCCCACCCAATTTAAGGTAGCGAGGGTGGGCTCCAGTCGGTAAAAGTGCATAAAATCAGATTCAAAGCATCGCCCTAAAAGAGCATAAGCGTAGCGGAGGGAGGTCGGAAGGAGTTGCTTAGTATTGTCATCTTTGATATGGAACAAGGGCATAAACAGCAGTTTTCTGCCGCTTAACTCAGCCTCAGACCATTTCCCAATAGGAACCGATGGATCACTAGTAATTCCGACAAACCGAAGACTAAATTCAGAAGGCGTGTATTTAATAAAGTATCGAATCAAAGACTGAATTCCGCCTATCGTCGGACACCACGGGTCAAATTGGTAAAAAATTGTTACGACAGGTTTACGCATGGCATTTTTGATCCAGGGCTAGACATGACTTACTCACTTTTTCGATCGTCGGAGTTCACTCGTTGGAAAAAGTATGACAACAGCTCACTATCTATATAAAAGAATTAAGTATAAAAGAATTAAAATTACATGCTTGTAGCCTTTCTTAGAACTACACATCCAGTCAGAATAGACTCATTAAATCTCTTGAACGATGATGCAACATCATCACTAAGATTTCTCATCAATAGACTTTGAGAACAAACTGAGCTAAGTGAATACACGCCTTTTACAAACTGGCATCGACATAAATCATACCAACAAGGGAAAAATCCAGCAAGCAATCTTCATGACAGATGATCGGACATGATCTGTTGAACGGTTTTGACCGCAACAGACCAATTCAAGCGCGCTTCATATTCTTGAAAAGAGGACAGTGCTAATTCTTGATATCTCGAAAAGTTGGCAAACAAATCTAGGATGTAATCACAGTAATCAGAAGCACCCGATTGGAGCGAAAAAGTCTTTCCATTCAAATCATTTTTAATGAGAGTAGGAATGCCGCCCACATCAGTAGTGAGACAAGGTAGACCGAAAGAATTGGCTTCCCCAAATACCATGGGCGTGCAGTCACTTCTAGAAGGAAGAATCAGAAAATGTGATTCGGCAAGTAAGTCATTGATTTTTGAGTGCCTACGGCTGAAGACTTATCAATAAAACCCAGGGAATGAACAAAGTCGGGAAGGGGTTGCGCTGAAGCAGGGTCACAGCCCACGACAGTCAATGTTGTATTTAAACCCGCTTGATTCAGCATTCGGGTTACCTCCAGAGCAAGGCTGCCTCCTTTACGCACCCAATCCACTCCTAGCAAAAGTAGCTGACAGTGGTTCGAGGGTCTGGCATAGACAATACTTTTAATTTTGTCGTAGTCTCGATGACCATCAGCCAAATTTGCACCATAAGGCACAACTTTGACTTTGGAGGGAGCCAGGTTGTAGTGTTCTACGGCGGTTCTGGCAGCCCAGTCTGATGAGAAAATTGCGACGCGGCACCGATCTAAAGCAGCTTGCTCACTGGTATGTCCATCGTTTAAGGATTCTTGAGAGAGGTTGCAAAAGTCGGGATAGAAGTTGACTAGACCTGCAAAGGTTGCATCTGCCCACAGGGTAACGGGCTGTGGACAGTCGAGATAACAAATCGGCGTAGGAATAGGGGCAAGGACTGCATTGGCAGAGGTTGCGTTAAGTTTTTTAGAAACTTGGTTGGCTAAATCTTGTGCCACCTGTTTATTCCTTTCTAGAAAGTAGTTTTGCTTGAGAATATGTCGATAAAAGCGCCACTTCAGCCCAGTCCATCCGCGATGTTCTGTGAGGGGTCCAATATAATCAATGCCCACTCCTTGTTCTTGAAACTCTTGAGCCATAAAGTAGGCAGTGCCGCCTCCCCAACTTCTAATCTGTTGAGCATTGTAGGTTGTAACGTAAGCAACTCTCATAGCCATGGGTAAGGTGAATTTAAGGGATTAGGATTTTAGAGGGACGTTATTTTTTTGAAAGTTCAGGTTTTCAAATTTCATTAAGCTGGGCGATGAGGGCAGTGGTCGAAGGCTTGAGCGATCGCCCGCCAAGCGGGTTTTCGATTCATCTGTTCATCAAGCGGCAGAGGACGAACCGGTAACCCATCTAAGCGAGGTTCTTGCTGGGCGAGCCAAGTGTAGCGATCGCTAATTCCCCAAGTATTGACGAAAAAGACGGCGGGTTCCTCTAGCACCACCTCTAAATAATCTTTGTACACCCTGGCGACCTGGCGATCGCGATCGGTGGGGTCAGCAGGCAACGGGCGATCGATGACATCTAACTCGCTGATCATAATTTTCAAACCTAGGCTGGCAACATCACGCAAAAACGACGGAGTTTATCAGGATTAAAATGTTCGGGATTTCCCTGAAGATGGGACTGCAACCCAAAAACATGGATCGGCACACCCTGAGATTTCAATCGCTCCAGCAGCTTGAGAACAGCCACTCGCTTTGCCTCATTGATCGGTAAATCATACTCTTGCCCCCCATCGTTATACGCCAACAACGCCTGGGGATCGGCCTGAGCCGCAGTCCAAAAAGCCAGTTCAATATAATCAGAACCCAGACGGTTAAACCAAGGACGGAGCGCCAAGCCATCACTGCGCCCATCATCCGGTTCGATCGCCTCATTCACCACATCCCAAATCCAAACCTTGCCTGCATAACGACCAACAACCGTAGAAATGTGATGGAACAAAAGTTTTTCCACCTGACTGACCGTAGTTCCAGAATCCATTAATTTAGCCCCTAACCATTCTGGGTTAAGCAAATGCCAAATGAGAGGATGACCCCGAACGAGTAAATTTCGCTTCAGAGCAAATTCAACAAACGGATCAATAGCTGAAAAATCAAAGCTATTTTCCGTCGGGCGAATCAGCGCCCAAAACATTTCTGTAGTTATTGCTCCACACTCTTGGAAAAGGGCTAACAATAGCATTTCGTCTTGATTGACGGAATAGATCTGTGGACAGGCACCAAAAACCAGCCCCTTTTTGAGAGCATGAAGATGGAGAGACGCTTTGGCAGAAAACTCTCTTTCTAAAGCAGGAGACATACTAGCCAGAATACTTAAACTCATAAGAAAGTCTCGCCGTCGCATGAAATGTCAAAACCTGAGTGATGAGTATAAACCTGATCAACAGAGAATGCTTTGAAGGAAAATCGCAGCTAAATCCAAGAAGTCCAGCGCAACGCCCAAGCCCGCTTAAAACCATAGAAAGGAGCCAATAATAAGGTAATGGCTATCCATAAAGGACCAATCAAATAGACCCACATTTTGTGCTGATTTTGCTTAAGAAATCGCTCTAAAGGATATCGTAAATGACGATGCCAATAGGTTAGAGGAACCCGCTCTTGAACATAGGTGGCATAAATTTTTTCAAGCTCATAGGTCGCTTTAATCCCTGCTAAACTCGACTTATTTTGACCACTCACTGGAGCAATGCTCAGAACGGCATCCGTCGTCTCCCAGCGAACACCAGACGCATGAAAATAGTTGAACAGCTCAATATCCATGGTGTAATGATACGCTTCATTAACCGGACATTCTCGATTTAATAATCTGCGCCGATAGAAGCAACTAGGCTGATGAATCGGCACACTAGCAGGCATAAGACGAATTTGTTCTAGAGTCGTTGAACGAATAAAAACATGGTCATTGTCAGCTTCCTGAACGATCGTGCCTAAGGGCATAAAACGTTGTAAAAGATTGAGCCAGAAACGCGACGACTTTAAGGGAATACCAGGGTTTTCATCGGTTAAATACTCAATTCGGCAGCGCCCTACTAAAACATCAATATTGGGATTATGGGTGAAGATTTTACCAATGGTGTGTAAGGCATGGGGTGCCAACAGATCATCACTGCACAGCCAATTAACAATGTCTCCGGTACAGCAAGCAAAGCCCTTGTTAATAGCGTGGGATTGACCGCGATCGGGTTCGCTGATCCACCCCGTTAAATGGGATTCAAACTGGCGAATGATGTCGATGCTGCCATCCGTCGAACCTCCATCTACCACAATGATTTCTAAATGGGGATAGTTCTGGTCAATTAAACTTTGCAAGGTTTGACCAATGGTTTTACCGCCTTGATAGTTAGGCACCACAATAGAAATGCTAGGTAATTTTGACGGATTAGGTTCGTTCAGATTAGGGGGTTGCAAAGAATGCATGTTTTCAGTCCAAGTGTGATGTGAGGGTTGACACGGGGTTTCAATCTTAGAGGATGCTTTAAGGTATCAAGCGCTACGCCAACCACAATTAGCAGCGTTGTGCCAGCCAAAGGAAAGGTGGTGACATTGGTGGGCATTTTGCGCGATGGTTGGAATAATCGCCAGCGCACCCAAGAACAGCGCACCCCCAC
>JAAUPA010000211.1 GCA_012034615.1 Leptolyngbyaceae cyanobacterium CSU_1_4
GACCGCTATTGCCTTCGTTGGTATATTCAACGACTTGGCTAAGGGAGTCAACGCTAGGTGCAGCAGGAGCAACTTCAACCGCAGATGCGACTGGAGCAGCCACTTGGGCAATCTGGGCGGGCACTGGCGCTACAACAAACGCATCGTCAACCTGTAAGGGAGCCAGCTCGGGCAATGCCACTGGAGCTAGAGGGTTAGAAGAAGTTTCGCTAACTTGTGCCTCAGCAGAAAGCTGATTTTCTGTGGCGATCGCAGGGACTGCTGCAAACAGCGCAGCAGCGAAAAATGCAGGAGCTACTAGCAGCGTGCCCCATAAAACTTTGTTCATTATTTCCTCACACCTTGTAAATTAAAAACACTCAGAGAGCTAGAGCAGTCTGACTCAGAGAATAACACCAAGGAATTATGAAGGCATGTTGTCTAAGCGACAACTGAAGTAATGACATCGACGAATTAACGCTGTAAAAAGACAATAAATAATATTGGCATTTCATCAATTACCTTTCTAAAAACACGCTTGAGTAGAAAAATACGTTGTTTCAATATAGTTTGGCTGCCCAGATAGGATACACCGAGTTAACTGAAAGTTAAGAACTATGAGATGCTTAGGTTAAAAAGTAGATTAGTTCAAGAGAGAAGTAAGTTATCTGGGGTTAACAAAAGATATTTTATACTCGTCCTTAACTCCAGGTACTCGATTGAAGATCTTTACGATTACTAATAGCAACAAAGCTCTTAAAGCAAGAGTCAAACTTTCAAAAAACAAGATTTATAGCCACAGCATTCATAATTCCAGAATAGCCCTGCTCCATTGATGCAGAGATTTCCATAAAACAACAATGCCCCCTCTGGAGCGGAGGGGGCAGGAGACAAAAATTTTAAGTTTAAAAAACTATCCGCTCCCACCAGACTGTGAATTGGCAAAAGCCTAAACACAAGGGTAGGAGCGGTGTAGCGGGTCTTTTAATTGACCTAGACTGCCGGGAGGGACTCTAAAAGCCAACCCAGCCTTCCTGAGAGAGTTGATAAAAACGCTCCAAGAAAAGATGACCTTACTGCTAGAGAGCAGCCCCGGCACACAGCCAGCTCACGTCAATTTGAAGACCCAAGCATTTACTACTATCTGACATAAGCATCACCTCCTGAACTTCTAAACAGCTTATAGAACCGAAGAGTGTCAAGCACTCAGAGGATATTACAACTTGTGTAATACACCTATTACAAGATAACACAAGAACTTAAAAGCCGACGGTTGTCCTAATTTCGAGAAATGGTTCTGGAGGAGGGATGTGGAGGGGTAAATGGGTAGATGAGTGGCTGTGATTCTGGAAAGGGTATTAGATTGGGTTTCATAATTTTCATAATGAGCAGGGCGATCGCCATAAAAAAGCCTCCAGTTAAGGAGGCATAGGCTTAATCTAGCGACATTAAAAATTTAGAGAGCATTGCCTCTAGGCAAAACTTCTTCAGGGAAGATAAAGTTTTCGTGAATCTGGTCTTGAGGAGCCATCCAAGCGCGGATGCCCTCGTTCAATAAAATGTTCTTCGTGTAGAACGTCTCAAACTCCGGGTCTTCGGCTGCCCGAATCTCCTGCGACACAAAGTCATACGCCCGCAGGTTCAACGCCAACCCCACAATCCCCACACTCGCCATCCACAGCCCCGTCACCGGCACAAACAGCATGAAAAAGTGCAGCCATCGCTTGTTGGAAAACGCAATCCCAAATATCTGTGACCAGAATCGGTTCGCCGTCACCATTGAGTAGGTCTCTTCCGATTGCGTCGGATTGAACGCCCGAAATGTGTTGGCGTTCTCCCCATCTTCAAACAACGTGTTCTCTACCGTCGCCCCGTGAATCGCACACAGCAGCGCTCCACCCAATATCCCCGCCACTCCCATCATGTGGAACGGGTTCAACGTGAAGTTGTGGAACCCTTGAATGAACAAAATAAACCGGAATATCGCCGCTACCCCAAAGCTCGGCGCAAAAAACCAGCTCGATTGCCCCAAGGGGTACAACAAAAAGACGCTGACAAACACCGCGATCGGACCGCTGAAGGCGAGGGCGTTGTAAGGACGAATCCCCACTAACCGCGCTACCTCAAACTGACGCAGCATGAACCCAATCAGCCCAAATGCTCCGTGCAGCGCCACAAATGCCCACAACCCACCCAACTGACACCAGCGGGTAAAGTCGCCTTGAGCCTCAGGACCCCACAGCAACAGCAAGGAGTGCCCCAAGGAGTTGGGAGGCGTGGAAACTGCAACCGTTAAAAAGTTGCAGCCTTCTAGATAGGAACTGGCAATCCCGTGGGTGTACCAGGAGGTGACAAAGGTGGTGCCGGTCATCCAGCCGCCCAATGCCAGGAAGGCGCAGGGGAACAACAGAATCCCTGACCACCCTACAAATACAAATCTGTCGCGCTTCAGCCAATCGTCTAGAACGTCAAATACGCCCCGATTGGCTTGCGGACGGCCCATTGCTATGGTCATCTCATAACCTCATTAATTATGGCGGTAGTATCCTTAAAACTGGCTCTATGAAATCCCTTATAAACTAGGGAATGCCAGTTTGGAGGGTGAAACGAGCCTTGAACGTATCGTTAAGTTAAAGGTGGAGTCTACAGTTCTCACCTTATCCCACCTTTGCCTTCATTTAAAGTCATGAGTATATACACTCATTAACTTTTCTGAGAGGTGCTTAACGTTCCTATATGATAGGGAGACTACAAAAATTTTACAATCTGATACGTACCCTTTTAACGAAGTCTCTAACATTTAATTTTTTAGTTGAACTCTCTCATCAAGCTGATTCACACTAGAAGTATCTCATTTTCTGATCTTTAACCCTCGTCAACCATTACTTCATTCAACATCGCTATGGCTTCTACAACTACGCCAATTAATGAAAAAGATTTAGTTCTTCGCAAAGAAATTGTTGGCTCTAAGCGCCTCAGCAATTACCTGTGGGCAACGGTTTCAACGGCTGGAGGCGTGGGATTTTTTCTGGCTAGCCTTTCTAGTTATTTCCATGTCAATTTGCTGCCATTTTCTGACCCCACTCAATTGTTCTTCTTTCCTCAAGGTATTGCGATGGGGTTTTATGGAGTTCTGGGTTCTTTGCTTGGACTTTACCTGTGGCTGGTGATGGCTTGGGATGTGGGGGGTGGATTTAATGAATTTAATCGCAGCACGGGGAAGGCGACGATTTTTAGGAATGGCTTTCCAGGGAAAAATCGCAGGATTGAGATTGAGTATCCGTTAGAAGATATTCAATCTGTGCGAGTGGATTTGAAAGAGGGTCTGAATCCAAGACGGGCGCTGTATTTGCGGGTTAAGGGGCGGGGTGATTTGCCTCTGACGCGAGTGGGGCAGCCATTGCCGTTGGCTGAGTTGGAAAATCAGGGGGCAGAGTTGGCAAGGTTTTTGGGAGTCCCATTGGAGGGGCTTTAGTCTAAATTGGGTGGTTTGGCGATGGTTTTAAGAGAATTAAGCGTGCTCTGGGAGATACCCCCAAGGGGTCGCCTGCTCTTCATTTGATACCGATCAAGGAATTGAACATGAAAATTTATCACTGGTTCACCTCTTTTCTCCTCATTGGAGCGCTCTGCTTGGGAGGATGTACCACACAATCGGGAGCAAATGCTCCGGCTGAAACTCCTAGTGTGGCTAGTCCCACGACCTCTGCTTTGCCCACGGCAACGGCAGATCAGTTTAGCAATCTTCCGCGCTTAGAAGGAGAGGCTACAGTTGAAATGACGGTTAAGGGTGCAGTGATTTCCATAAACGTAGATGGGACGAATGCGCCGATCACTGCTGGAAACTTTGTGGACTTGGTTAACCGAGGCGTTTATAACGGGTTGGCATTTCATCGAGTGGTGCTAGAACCGCAGCCGTTTGTGGTGCAGGGTGGCGATCCTCAGAGTAAGGATGCTAATTTTCCGGTTGAACGGCTAGGAACAGGGAGTTTTGTAAATCCGACGACTTCATTGCCTCGGTACATTCCTCTGGAGATTAAGCCGGAAGGGCAAGAGCAACCCATTTATAGCCAGACGTTTGAGAGTGCTAGGGTGACGGTTTTGCCCAAGCTGAAGCATACGCGGGGTGCTGTGGCAATGGCACGATCGGGCGATCCTGATTCGGCTTCGGCTCAGTTTTATATCGCCTTGTCAGACCTGGATTTTTTGGATGGCTCTTATGCGGTGTTTGGAACTGTGACTCAGGGAATGGAGACGGTGGATCAGATTCGCCAAGGCGATCGCATTACCTCGGCTAAGGTGACCCAGGGAATTGAGAACTTGAAGCCCGGTCAATAAGCCTGGTCAATAAGCCCGGTCAATAGACGGCGATCGATGAATCATGAAGATAGAAGAAATTTTTGAGCTGTGCGCTGCATGGCTCTTTTTTTGTCTGTTGTCTATTGATTTACTTTTCTTATCAGTTCTCTCAGATTCTGCGATCGCTAGTGACTTTTCTAGTGGAGATCCTTCAGGTAGGATAAAGAGAAATTACTATAGTAAATCAGTTATCCATAGTATTAAATCTATGCCCAGTCTGGCGTGATGTTGATGGACGGTTGATTCTTACTATAAAAAATTCATTTTAGTTCCCTTGCAAACCTACCTACGATGATGCCATGCCGCAGTTTCTGGTTCAGACCGCTTGGTTAATTCCGTGCTATCCCTTAATTGGAATGTTGCTGTCCACAATTTGGTTTCCGGCTATTACTCGTCGGACAGGACCTCGTCCGGCAGGCTATGTCAATGCCTTAACGACGTTGATAGCGCTGATTCATGGAGTGTTGGCTTGCGCAGCAGTTTTGCATCAGCCAGCACAGTATATTGATGTCCCCTGGCTGCAAGTAGCCGGGTTAAATTTGACCCTTCCCCTTGAAATTTCGGCGCTTACCTTGGGCGCTACAGTTTTAGTAAACGGTCTCAACTTTCTGGCGCAAATTTATGCGATCGGGTACTTAGAAATGGACTGGGGCTGGGGACGGTTCTACGCAATGCTGGCGCTATTTGAAGCGGGAATGTGTTCGCTGGTGCTGTGCAACTCTCTCTTCTTTAGTTACATCATTCTAGAAATTTTGACCCTGGGAACTTATTTATTGGTAGGGCTATGGCTCAATCAATCGCTAGTCGTAACAGGTGCGCGTGATGCTTTTTTGACCAAGCGAGTTGGTGACTTGTTTCTGTTGATGGGAGTTCTGGCAATTTATCCGTTGGCGGGAACCTGGGACTATAACGAGTTGGCGCAGTGGGCACAGACTGCGCAGATTGATCCTAAATTGGCGGCTTTGGTTGGTTTGGCTTTGTTGGCTGGTCCGATGGGGAAGTGTGCTCAGTTTCCGCTGCACCTTTGGCTTGATGAAGCGATGGAGGGTCCATTACCTAGTACGATTCTGCGGAATTCCGTAGTGGTGGCGACGGGGGCGTGGGTACTGGTTAAGTTAGAGCCTGTTTTGGCTTTGTCGCCTGTGGTAATGAATGGGGCGATCGCCATTGGTTTAGTCACTGCCATTGGCGGTACGTTGATTGCGATCGCCCAAATTGACGTTAAACGCGCTCTTTCCTATCTGGTGAGTGCGTACATGGGCATCGTTTTTATTGCAGTCGGCGCTCAGCAAACCGAGGCGGCACTTTATATCGTGCTGACCCACGCTTTAGCCATGGCAACTTTAGTGGCAAGCAGTGGCTCGATCGTTCTCAACAACATTACTCAAGATTTAACTCAGTTAGGCGGACTGTGGAAAAAGCGACCCATTACCGGACTTTCTTTTATCGCTGGAGCGTTAACCCTCGACTGCGCTACCCCCCTTCGGCACCTTCTGGATCATGCTGAAGCTGGTGGACGGTCTGTGGGGAAATCGTCCGCTTTTGGTGGCGGCGTTGTTATTCATTAATGGGTTGGTTGCGTTTAGTTTGACTCGGACATTTGGGCTAATGTTTGCGGGTAAAGAGAAGGCAATGACGGTGCGATCGCCCGAAAATATTTGGGCTGTCACCTTGCCAATGACGATGCTGGCAGGCTTCACGCTCCATGTGCCCATGATTCTGCAAAGCCTCTCCCTGCTTCCCGATTGGGCAATGCTCAACAAAGATGTAGCAATGCTATTAACCTGGTCGAGCATTCTGGGCTTCAGCATGGGTGGTGTAGTTTACATTGGCAATAGCATCGCCAAGCCTGTACGTCTTCCCTTCAAAGGACTCCAAGATTTATTTGCCTACGACTTCTACACGCCCAAACTTTATCGCTCTAGCGTCGTTGGCAGCGTCGATATTGTTTCCAGAACGATTAACTGGATCGATCGCTACTTAGTGGATGGATTGGTAAATTTTGTCGGTCTATCCTCTCTCTTTGGCGGTGAAGCACTTAAATACGGCAACACTGGACAAACTCAGTTTTATGTATTGACGATCGCCTTCGGACTGGTCTTTACTGCATTCCTCATGTGTTGGTCTATCCTCTCCCATTTGTCTATCACAACTGCGCTTAGCTCTCTCCTAACTGGAGCTTAATTTAGTGTTGTTTAGCCCTATCAATGCTCATTTTAGTCCGGAAATTTACCCATGCTTAGCTTAATCATTTGGATACCCATTTTTGCCGCCGTCCTCATCGGCTTTATTCCTAAAAACCAGCCTACAAGCCGTATCCGCTTAGGTGCGCTGTCGGTTTCTGGAGTCGTATTGCTCTTAACCGTCTGGATGCTAGTTCAATTTGACATCAGCAATCCTGGACTTCAGTTCCAAGAATTTTTGCCCTGGATCAAAACCCTGGGTTTGAACTACGAACTAGGAGTTGATGGGCTTTCCTTGGTGATGGTGGCTCTCAATAGCCTGCTCACTTGCATTGCCATTTTGACCAGCAGTGACAAAATTGAGCGTCCGCGCTTGTTTTACTCTATGCTGCTGCTGATTAGTGGCGGCGTTGCAGGCGCATTCATGGCACAGAATTTACTCTTGTTTTTCCTAGCCTACGAATTGGAACTAGTGCCCTTCTATTTGCTCATTTCAATTTGGGGTGGCGAAAAACGCAACTATGCTGCAATTAAATTTCTAATTTATACCGCGATTTCTGGTGCACTCATTTTGGCAGCTTTCCTAGGATTAACCTGGTTAACGGGTGCGGAAGATTTCTCGTATCAGTCGGCGCTGGGACAGACTTTACCCATTGGTTTACAGGTAATTTTGCTGGGCGTGTTGTTGGTTGGTTTTGGTATCAAAATCCCCCTAGTCCCGTTCCACACTTGGTTACCCGATACGTATGTGGCGGCTTCCACGCCAACGGTAATTTTGCTGGGCGGCGTGTTGGCAAAGCTAGGGACTTATGGAATCTTTCGGTTTGGTTTGGGGTTATTCCCCGATGCGTGGTCGAAATTGGCTCCGTTCATGGCAACTTGGGCAGCAGTTAGTATTCTCTATGGAGCGTTGGCAGCGATCGCCCAAAAGATATTAAACGCATGGTGGCATACAGTTCGATCGGGCACATGGGCTATGTATTATTAGGTGCAGCCGCTCTTACACCCTTGGGCTTAGTGGGTTCCATCTCGCAAATGGTGGCGCATGGACTGATTTTGGCAATCCTGTTCCATTTGGTCGGCGTGATCGAAGAAAAAGTGGGTAGCCGCGAACTAGACGTGCTGAATGGATTACTGAACCCCATTCGAGGCTTACCTTCCATTGCTTCTTTGTTAGTGCTGGGCGCAATGGCGAGCGCTGGAATTCCAGGTTTAGCAGGTTTTATTGCAGAATTTTTGGTGTTTCAAGGAAGCTACGCAGTTTTCCCAGTGCAGACTATTTTGGCTGTGATTGGTACAGGCTTAACAGCCGTTTACTTTGTGATTTTGCTGAACCGAACTTGCTTTGGCAAATTAGACAATGCAACAGCTTATTATCCCAAAGTTTTCTGGGCAGATCGATTACCTTCTTTAATTTTGACTGCGCTCATTATTTTCTTAGGCGTACAGCCTGTTTGGCTAGTGCGGTGGATAGAGGCAACTTCATCAGCCTTAGTAGTAGCAGCAGCACCGCAGCAGGTGGAAATGGCGATCGCCCTCACACTTTCTCCCTCACAGATCCCTAGATCTCCCCCCTCGATCCTCTAGTTAAAGCCAGTTTCACCAACATAAGCCATCCACCCATCCACCCATCCACCCATCCACCCATCCACACAACTATATTTCCCCATCTCAAAACCCATACGACCACCACTCTCACCCCTT
>JAAUPA010000212.1 GCA_012034615.1 Leptolyngbyaceae cyanobacterium CSU_1_4
ATCCCGGTTACAGTCGTTTCGCGCGTATCTCTGATGCCGATAATCTCAACCACTTCGTTGATCTTGATCTTTCCGCGCTCAATTCGACCCGTCGCCACCGTGCCCCGTCCCGTAATGGTGAAGACATCCTCGATCGCCATGAGAAAAGGCTTGTCAATATCCCGCTCAGGAGTAGGAATGAAAGTGTCTACAGCTTCCATCAAGTCGTAGATTTTGTCCGTCCACTCGTTGTCACCCTTGACCAACTTAGGATTCTTCACAGCCGCTTCTAGCGCCATCAGACCCGAACCGCGAATAATAGGCAGGTCGTCACCAGGGAAATCATAATCGCTGAGTAACTCACGCAACTCTAGCTCAACCAGCTCAAGCAGTTCCTCGTCGTCTACTTGATCAATTTTGTTCAAGAACACTACGATACTAGGAACACCTACCTGCTTTGCCAGCAGAATGTGCTCTTTCGTTTGAGGCATAGCGCCGTCCGTTGCCGCAACCACCAGAATTGCTCCATCCATTTGAGCTGCCCCAGTGATCATGTTTTTCACATAGTCAGCATGTCCAGGACAATCCACATGGGCGTAGTGACGATTTTCAGTCTCGTACTCCACGTGGGCAGTATTGATCGTAATACCCCGTGCTTTCTCTTCGGGAGCAGCATCAATCTCGTCATATTTACGAGCTTGAGCCTGTCCCAGAGCAGCCAGGGTCATAGTGATAGCGGCTGTCAGGGTTGTCTTACCATGGTCAACGTGACCGATAGTGCCGATGTTAACGTGGGGTTTTGTCCGTTCAAACTTTGCGCGTGCCATGTGTCTATCCGTTCCTCATTTACTGAACTATGCGTTCCCTTTGTTCTTTGCGATGATGGTTTCAGCCACGTTCCGAGGGACTTCCTCGTAGGCGCTAAATTCCATCGTAAATATGCCCCGACCCTGAGTCTTCGACCGGATATCAGTAGCATATCCGAACATTTCTGCCAAAGGTACCTTAGTAGTTACTTTGGCAATGCCTTGCTCGGTATCTTGACCTTCGATATGTCCCCGCCGGGAGTTAAGGTCACCAATGACGTTGCCGATGAAGTCTTCAGGGACTTCAACTTCAACCTTCATAGTGGGTTCCAGGAGAACAGGTGATGCCTTCATTACAGCTTGTTTGATGGCCATTGAGCCAGCAATCTTAAATGCCATTTCTGAAGAATCAACGTCATGGAACGAACCATCCACCATTGTCGCTTTCAGATCGATCACTGGATAACCAGCTAGGATACCAGATTCGCAAGCTTCCTTCATCCCTTGTTCAGCAGGTCCAATGTATTCTTTGGGAACCACGCCACCTACGATTTTAGAGACAAAGACAAACCCTGTTCCCGGCTCTCCCGGTTCTAGATCGATCACGACATGACCGTACTGCCCCTTACCACCGCTCTGACGGACAAATTTGCCTTCTGCCCGAACAGATTTGCGAACTGTTTCGCGGTAAGCCACTTGAGGAGCCCCCACATTGGCTTCTACCTTAAACTCGCGTTTCATCCGATCGACCAGAATTTCTAGATGGAGTTCGCCCATCCCGGCAATTACAGTTTGGTTAGTTTCTGAGTCAACATACACCCGGAAGGTTGGATCTTCTTCTGACAAAGACTGAAGTGCCTTTGAGAGCTTTTCCATATCCTGCTTGGTTTTGGGTTCAACCGCAACTGAAATCACGGGTTCAGGAACGAACAAAGATTCCAGAATAATGGGGCTAGTATCATCGCAAAGAGTATCACCCGTAAAAGTGTCCTTCAGACCCAGCGCTGCACCTAAGTCTCCGGCTCTAAGTTCATCTACTTCTTGGCGATCGTCTGCTTTCAAGATGATCAAGCGCGAAATTCGCTCCTTCTTATCTTTGGAAGCATTGTAGACGTAGCTACCCTTAGTCAAAACTCCAGAGTAGACTCGGACAAAGGTCAAACGACCGTAGGGGTCTGCCATGATTTTAAACGCTAGGGCAGAAGTAGGCTCCTGGTCATCGGCATGGCGAGTGGCAGTAGTGCCATCTGGAAGGATACCTTGAATGGGCTTAACTTCGATGGGAGAGGGCAGGTAGTCTACCACAGCATCTAGTAAAAGCTGAACGCCTTTATTCTTGAATGCAGAGCCACACACCATCGGGACAAGGGTTCCGGCGATCGTGCCAGTTCGTAATCCTAGTCGAATCTCCGGCTCAGTTAGTTCAATGCCTTCCAAGTACTTCTCAGTCAAAACGTCTTCAGTTTCAGCAACCGATTCTACCAGTTTTAGGCGATATTCTTGAGCAATATCTACCATATCGGCAGGAATCTCAGCTTCTTCTACATCGGTGCCGCTGTCGTTGGTGTAGAAGTAGGCCTTCATCTTGACGAGATCGACGATGCCTTTGAAAGTATCTTCGCTGCCAATTGGAAGCTGAATGGGAACTGCATTAGAGCGTAGGCGATCGCGAATTTGCCCATAGACCTTGTAAAAATTCGCGCCCGTGCGATCCATCTTATTAACAAAAACAATCCGAGGTACGCTGTAGCGATCAGCCTGCCTCCAAACAGTTTCAGATTGAGGCTGAACGCCGCCGACCGAACAGAACACCGCAATTACGCCATCTAACACTCGCATGGAACGTTCAACTTCGATGGTAAAGTCTACGTGCCCAGGCGTATCAATAATGTTGATTCGGTGATCGTTCCAACTCGTGGTGATGGCAGCCGCCGTGATGGTGATCCCCCGCTCCCGCTCTTGCTCCATCCAATCGGTCACAGCAGTACCATCGTGGACTTCACCAATTTTGTGAACCACGCCGGAATAGAACAGAATCCTTTCTGTCGTTGTTGTTTTGCCCGCATCAATGTGCGCGGCGATGCCAATATTCCGAACCCGTTCAATCGGGATAGTCCGTGTCACAGTGACCTCCTTACTCAGCGATGCAGCAGAGTGCGACATCTTTCTCGATCTTATACGTTTGACCCTAATCCAGGGTGGAGAGTTTAAAAATTAGTCAAGCGATTTAGTAGCGATAGTGAGCAAATGCCTTGTTAGCTTCTGCCATCCGGTGAGTTTCTTCGCGCTTACGAATGGCGCTGCCTGTCTCATTGGCGGCATCCATGAATTCGTTGGCTAATTTGCCCGCCATGGTTCGTCCAGCACGAGCTCGCGAAAACTGGCTCAACCAGCGGAGCGCCAAAGCAATGCCGCGATCGGTTCGCACTTCCATGGGAACTTGGTAGGTGGCACCGCCTACGCGACGAGCCTTGACCTCGACCAGGGGAGTCGCGTTTTTAACGGCGCGTTCAAACACTTCCAAAGGATCTGAACCCGTGCGCTCTTTGATAATCTCAAAGGAGTCGTAGATGAGGCGAAACGCCAGCGACTTCTTGCCACTTTTCATCAGGCGGGACACCATCATCGTGACAAGACGACTATTGTGTACAGGATCAGGAATAATTGGACGCTTTTGAACTTTAGTGCGACGAGACATAATTATTTAACCTTTGGCGTTGAAAGTATTTTCTATTGAGTGCTACGCCGCAACCCCAATCAAAGTTGAGAACAGACGTTTGAACTATTACACAGACAAAGATCCTACTTCTCCGTACGGTTTGAGCCGTAGCGTGGCAAGCAGGGAGCCAATTTTTAAGCAAAGCGGTGAGAGCGCTTTATTTGACTATTTGGCGGCAGCTTTTGGACGTTTTGCACCATATTTGGAGCGACCTTGCTTGCGATCTTTAACTCCAGCAGTATCGAGGGTTCCACGGATAATGTGGTAACGAACCCCTGGCAAATCTTTGACTCGACCGCCACGAATCATGACGACGGAGTGTTCTTGCAGGTTATGCCCAATTCCTGGAATGTACGCGGTCACCTCAAAGCCAGAGGTCAGGCGCACCCGTGCAACTTTACGGAGAGCGGAGTTGGGCTTTTTGGGGGTGGTGGTGTAGACCCGTGTGCAAACACCGCGACGCTGGGGGCAACTCTTCAGCGCAGGGGATTTGGTTTTCTTGATAGTTCTTTGGCGTTCGCTGTGGATTAGCTGTTGAATGGTTGGCATGGGCTGGGACGAGTTGTGCCTTTTACGTGGATGACCTTAAGTTTTCACAGTCTATAACTATACTGAGTTTAGGCGATCGCTGTCAATTTATGTTTGGGATCTAATGGCTAGATTCTAACAAGCTATAGAAATATAACAGTGGAGTTGTCAATTAGTCGAGGGTTGCCCTCTGAATCAGTGGCGCTGAAGCGGCTGAAATACTGATTAATGGGTGCAGGAAACTGAGGGAAGCTGAAGGTGGGATCGCCGTTGGCGATCGCGGCCCAAAAATATCTCAGGTCTGGAACCAGTTTGGCAGCACTGGCGGGCGTGAGGCTAAGGGGCGGCTGGGTGAGAAGTTGAGTCATGAAGGGTTGAGAGCGATCGCCCATCCATTCTTTAGAGAAGTGCTGTAAATCTTCCCATCCTGGAAGGTGGGTGACTCTGCCCGACTCAACGTTAAGTTGGCGATCGCCCCGTTCATTTTGCCAAAGCTCTAAAATTCGGTATGGGTGGGGATAGCTCACGAGCGATCCCGTCGTAATTTCAGAAATGTTTTGGTGCTGAGCAATATCCTGGACATGGAGATGTCCTGTAAATAGAAGCTGCACGCCTGAATTCTGGAGAAGATCCAACAGATCAGAGGCGTTTTGTAGCATGTAACGTCTTCCCATGGGGCTCAGCGTTTGTCCGGGCAAATGCTCTATGACATTGTGATGAATCATGACTAGAACCATTTCCCCAGCCGCTGCCGCTAGCGTCTCTCGGAGCCAGTCCATTTGTTCATCATCCACTCGCCCCATGCTAATTTGCTTGCCTTGAGCATCAAAAAAAATAGAGTTCAAGCCAATCAGCCGTACCCCTGGCAGCAGAATTTGGCTGTAGTAGAGCCGATCTGCGTCGTAACCCAATTTTTGATAGTAGCTAGCAAACTCATTTGCCCCAATGGAGCGATCGGTGGCAGATTGTTCAACGAGATCATGGTTACCCGGAATCACGTAGGCTGGATAGGGCAACTTTGAGAGGCGATCGGCGAGCCAGCGATGGTTTTCAGGTTCACCATGTTGCGTGAGGTCGCCTGGAATTAGCAGAAAGTCGAGATCTAGGGGTTCGAGTTTTGTCAAGACAAATTCCAATGCCAGAATGCTAACTTCAACGAGATGAAAGCGTCCAGGATGTTCCCAGATGGTTTGGGGGAGGGCAATGTGGAGATCGCTGATAATGGCAAAACGGAAGTTTAAATTCATAGGGCGAAAACAGAATCTGGGGATCGTCCTTTTTCTCTACCGTACACTTTGTATAGGATATTCGTTTTTAAGATTTACTTGATATCCCGGAGGAGTCATTCCCTTGTCAATTGTTCGAGTTCGTCAGCACGTTAATCCTTTAAGTGGAAAATATAAACAGCCTGTTGCTCCGCCAGATTGGACGCAAGTTTATGCCCAACCCCAGCCTTTGCATTTAGACATTGGCTGCGCGCGCGGAAACTTTATGCTGTCAATGGCACAGCAGCGACCAGAGGGGAATTTTTTGGGAATAGAAATTCGGGAAACGCTGGTGAATCAAGCCAATGCGGTACGTGCAGAATTGGGCTTAACGAATGTGCATTTTCTTTTTTGCAATGCCAACAATTCTTTGCAGCCATTATTACAGTCTTTACCGCCCAATATTCTGCATTGCGCCACCATTCAATTTCCTGATCCTTGGTTTAAAAAACGGCACCAAAAGCGGCGGGTGGTGCAGCCGCAAGTGGTGAACCTGTTGGCAGAATATCTGGTTCTAGGGGGAATGGTGATGCTTCAGTCGGATGTGGAGGAAGTGGAGGTGGAGATGTGCGATCGCTTTCAAGCTCATCCTAACTTCAGCCGCACCCATTCAAACTGGCTTGCCACTAATCCTTTTCCCGTGCCCACTGAGCGCGAACAATTTACTTTGGATAAAGGCGAACCGGTTTACCGAGCAGTCTTTGAAAAGGTGGCTCGTGCTCGAACAGAACCTCAGAAGAGTTAAGTTGTACCCAGCTATACCCATGAAGTCAGCCAGCGGCGAATCTGAATTTCTAGCGGTGAGAGCGGTAGCCCCAAGTAGAGCGGCATCCAAAACACGAAGGCAACCAGAATGAGGCAAACGATCGTCAGGGCGGTGATATTGCGCCAGCTTTGGGAGCTTTGGAGCCAATGATCGACGAGGAGGGCGATCGCGAGGACTGCAAAATCAGTGATTCCATATAGTGATATAGAAATAAGCAGCGAGTCACCCGCACCCAGGGCAACAAGTTTGCGCCCCAGTTGATGAGTAGATAAATGACGGCCCAACCTCTCACACCTAATCGAGGCAACGTTCCTAGCGCGTCTGCTGAAGGGTTCTGCAAGGCAATTAATCCTAACCAGAATCTTTGCCCCATTAGCCCTAGACACACCGCGATCGCGGCTGTTGATAGCCACCATAGAAACGGATTGCCCATGGCATGAACATCGTAGATCACCTGAGTGCCTGTGCTAGGCGACTGAACCGCCTGATAGAAATAGGCGATCGGGCGCAGCATAAGCGGCCAAGTGTACCAAGGGGAACAATAGGGATGTGCCGTCAGCCCGCCGACCCGTTCATGATAATCCAGGGTTTGGCGCTGAAGCTCCCAAAACCCTTGGCTCGGATCGATTTGAATGTAGGGAATCCAGCTCACGTAGTAGATCAGGGCTGGGATCAAGGCAAAGTTAAGGAAAACGTGTCCTAGATGAATTTGGGAGAGTTTTCTAAGGAGATGAATACACGAGAGGATGAGCTTTTTCAGAGATCTTGAGGCGATCGTCTGCCTCCTCTCCTCGAAATAAGCGCAGCCAATGCCACCCCCAACCCATTGCCCAAACTCCATAAGCCCCTAGCAAAAAGCCTAACCCATTCCACTTAATCGCGGTTGCCGCTCCAAATCCTACCCCCGACACAGCCAGCCAGCCCCAGCGTTGCCAAGATTGGGCACGCAATGCCAGCAGAAAACAGAGTTGCCCCCACAGCCCAAAGGTAATGAGATAAATATTATTCAGGGCATAGCGCGACTCGACAAGGAACAGTCCATCAGCCGCAATAAAGAGTGCCGCCAGCAGAGCAAACCGATGGCGATGGGTCAGTTGATAGGCGATCGCCCCTACCCATAACGGGATCAATGCTCCCGTTAACGCATTCAACCAACGATAGCTAAACGGAGAGAGGGACAAACCTGCCAACTCATTTTTGACGGTGCCCCACTGCATTTTTTCGCTTGTCCAAATACCGAAGGCAATAATGTAACTGCTGAGGGGAGGATGTCCGGTAAAAATATTTTCTCGCTTGAGGAAGTTACTGGCGAATTTGGCGTAGTAAACTTCATCAAAAACCAGAGCATTAAAACGCTCTAGTCCCCAAAATCGTAGAGCAAGGGAAATAAAAAGCACCCCAGCCAACCCCAACCAGAACCAGGCTGGGGAGAGGCTGAAGTGCCTTACTGTTTGAGTTTTAGGAACAATGGGCGGCATGGCATGGATAAATTTCTACTTTGCCTAGTTTAATGCTGTACCTGCTCCACATTCACGCCAACCCGATTTAATAATCAATAGGAACTGCGAACGCCCTGATGATTTCTGGGACGAGATTGTCTCCATTCGCGGGCTTGCTGCCGTTGCTCTGGCGTGAGAATTTCGGAGGCAGATTGGCGGGCAGATCGGAGGGTGTTGCGGATTTGGGTGCGCTGTTCTTCAGAAGGATTCATGGCGGCGATCGCTTCTCTGAAGGTAGCACCTTGTGACATTTTGTCTTTAAAGGTTTCCTGCTGTTCGGCGGTGAGTAGATTTTCCAATTGAGTCCGAGTATTTTGTCGAATCTGTGTCAGTTTTGCTTCCTGATCAGGGGTCAAATTAAGTTGTTCTAAGGCGGGGAACTTGGGTAAGGGGTTGGCTGTTTCTTGGGCTTGCGTGAGGGCTGGCATTAAGGCGATCGCTCCACTTAAAATACCGCCGACCCAAAGCATCTTGAGATTGAATTTCATGGATAACTCCTGAGTAAAATGAACCTTGTGGCTGGATGGTTCAATCCTAAGGGCGGGAAGAGTTTAGAAGCATGGGGCAAAGGTCATGACTAGGATCATGACGAAAGTCATGGTTCTCGCGAGATGGAGTACTCTTGGGTAATTCCACTTTTGCAGAGTCCCAAGCC
>JAAUPA010000213.1 GCA_012034615.1 Leptolyngbyaceae cyanobacterium CSU_1_4
GGCGATATACTCATTACAACAATTCTCTTTAGACAGTTCGTTTGACAGTTCGTTGACGGTTTGTTAGGCAGGTCGTTTAGTGATATTAATTGCTACTTCTGCCATGTAAATATCGTGTTTAATGTTTAGACTATTGAGGTAAGCGATCGGGTCATCGGCACTAAAGTTTGCATGGTCAAACAAGTCGATCGATCGCCGAGTATAGCTGGTTAAGTCTGCCATTCCTAACTCGCGGGCAGCGGTGCTAAAGACACTGACCTGACAGACCCGCTCTAAAACTTCTACCCAGTTTCGAGGGAAAGGAATTTCTCCCCAGCGTGCCATTTGTGTCATCAGCCAAAGATGCTCTGTCCGACTAGGGCGATTCACCCCTGCGCCAAAGAATTGATGATGAGCGTATTCTTGGGGCGAAGATTGGAGTCCGCAGACATACTGATCGGGGTTGCCTAAGTAAATGTATTCCATCTCTGTGCTGAGGTATTCACGCCGGGATAGAATTTCTCGAATTTCCTCTTGGTTGTTTTCATCTGCACAATAGCGACAGGCTTCTAAAAGTGCTTTGACCAGAGCCACATGGGTGTTAGGGTAAGCCCGCGCCCAGTCTTCACGCACACCCAAAACTTTACCGGGATGACCGTTCCACACTTCTAGATCGGTGGCGATCGTATAGCCGATTCCTTCAACGGCTGCTCGGATATTCCACGGTTCGCCGACGCAGTAGCCATCAATGTTTCCTGCCTGTAAATTGGCAATCATTTGAGCTGGTGGAATAGTGGTAATAGAAACATCTTTTTCAGGATCAATACCGCCTGCTGCTAGCCAGTAGCGCAGCAGTAAATTGTGCATTGAAGCAGGGTGTACCATCCAAACGTATGCCGCTTTGATGGTGTCTCCAGCAGCATTCGGCGCAAATCATTGAGTGAATGAATTCCCTGTTCATAGAATTTTTGTCTAGGGTAATAGCATTGCCGTTTCGTGTCATGGTTAAAGCGCTCACAATCGGCAAAGGATTGCTATCCATTGCGCCTGCTGTTAACCAAATCGGCATTCCCGAAGGCATTTGAGCCGCATCCAAATGTCCACCAGCAATGCCATCCTGAATACCGCGCCAACTTGATTCTCGTACGAGGTTAACTTCATCTAAGCCATGGTGGGCAAAGAAGCCTTTTTCTTTGGCGATCGCCAATGGCGCACAAGCAATTAACGGCACAAACCCAACTTCCAAGTTAACCTTTTCCAACCCATGACGGGCGATCGCACCCTGCTTTCTTGCCCGGAGTTGCTTAATCTGCTTTTGCTGGTTGAGGAAATAGATAATTTCGCTGCGGTAGCTGTAGTAACTAGGATGATTGATCACCTCCATTCGACGACGGGGACGGGGGATATCGATCTCTAAAATTTGACCAATTTTTGACTCAGGACCATTGGTCAACATCACCACGCGATCGGACAGCAGAATCGCCTCATCGACATCGTGGGTCACCATAACTCCGGTGACCTGATTCTCGTCGCAAATGCGCATTAACTGTTCTTGCAAGTTGCCTCGTGTTAACGCATCCAGCGCCCCAAAGGGTTCATCTAACAGCAACAGTTTCGGACGAATTGCCAAGGCACGGGCGATCGCCACCCGCTGTTTCATTCCTCCCGAAAGTTGATCAGGCGGTTTATCTGCGGCATGGCGCAGCCCCACCATATCAATGTGCCGCTCCACAATGTCTTGACGCTCCTGCCCTGACAAGTATGACAAAACGTTATCGACTGCTAAGGAAATATTTTGCCGAACGCTCATCCAAGGCAGCAAGGAATAATTTTGAAACACCACCATTCGATCGGGCCCCGGACGCAGAACTTCTGAACCTTCCAACATGACAATGCCTTCGGTGGGTAAATCAAGCCCTGCCATCATGTTTAGCAACGTGGATTTACCACAACCCGAGTGACCAATGAGAGAAATAAATTCTCCTTGTTTAATTTCCAAACCAATTCCTTTAAGGGCAATATAGCGATCGCCATTGGGTAAAGGAAACGTTTTTTCGAGATTATCGACCGTGACAAAAGGTGACATAAGGCAATTAGAAGAAGGGTGAAGAGTAATAATTTTGTAGCAACGCAAATCTCAGCTATTGCCGCTGGCTTTCAGGCAAAATCATGCTTTGAATTTTCACCATGATTTTGTCAAGCCCCCAACCCACCAAACCGATGTAAACTAACGCCACAATAATTTCGCTGACATAACCATTTTGATAGGCATTCCAAATAAAGAACCCAATGCCGACAATCCCCGACATCACAATCTCTGCGGCAATAATTGCCAACCATGCTAGCCCGATCGCAATCCTCAATCCAGTAAAAATATAAGGCAGCGCTGCCGGAATCAAAATCTTGAAAAAATATTCTGATCGAGGCAATTGCAACACCTGCGCCACGTTGTTGTAATCCTGAGGAATTTGTCGCACACCGACTGCTGTATTAATCAAAATAGGCCAAATTGCAGTGATGAAAATGACGAACAATGCCGCTGGCTGGTTTTGTTGTAGTACGGCTAAAGCGATCGGCACCCAAGCCAAGGGAGGAACCGTTCGCAAAATTTGAAAGATAGGATCAAGCCCTTTAGCAATGCGGCGATTCATGCCGACGATCACGCCGAGAGTCACGCCCACAACTGCCGCCAAAGAATACCCGATCGCCACTCGTTGCAAGCTACTCAAGATCTGCCAGAACAAACCTTTATCAGTGCCGCCGCGATCGTAAAACGGATAGAGAATCAGCACCCAAGTCTCTTGAACCACTTGCACAGGACCGGGTAAATTAGCACCAGGAAACGATGAAAAGAGCTGCCAAAGTAACAGCAGAATAATCATTGCGATCAACGGAGTTAAAATATCATCTAACCGCTCCCTAACTTTTGGGTTAGACAGAAAAGAACTGGAACTAGAACCAGAATTAGAACGCTTTTTTGCAACAGTCATCAAAAAATTCTCCTAACTTCAGATACTTACAGGTGGAAAGGT
Source organism: Leptolyngbyaceae cyanobacterium CSU_1_4 (assembly GCA_012034615.1). Taxonomy (GTDB): domain Bacteria; phylum Cyanobacteriota; class Cyanobacteriia; order Elainellales; family Elainellaceae; genus Timaviella. Next base: position 3,012 of record JAAUPA010000213.1, read on the forward strand.
GCAGATAAAAGCAAAATGGGCGTTGCTGAATCGAAGTATGAACTGATCTAAGTTAACCGTTCTCTCGCCCCCCTAAATCCCCCAAATTGGGACTTTGAAGGGTTCGGAAGTCCCCCAATTTGGGGGGTTGGGGGGCTTTTCATACTTGCATTCAGCAACGCCGCAAAATGAACCATTAAACTTTCTTGATCTTCAAGCTATCTAAATACGCCTGCGGGTTCTCAGGATCAAACTTGATACCATCGAAAAACTCTTCAACGCCACGGGATGTGCTCGTAGGAATATCGGCGGCAGCAATGCCTGCTTCTTTCGCGGCTTCTTTCCAAATGTCTTCCCGGTTGACCGAATCAATCAACGCTTTAGCATTCGTCAGCGTATCTTTGGGCAAAAATCCCCAGCGCACGCTTTCTGTTAAAAACCACAGATCATGGCTCTTGTAGGGGTAGGAAACACTGCCTTTAGAATCTTTCCAGTACAGAGGTGCCAGGGAGCGATCATCAATGGTGCGCTCGCCCATGTTGTATTTACCCATCAACGGATTTAGCAACACATTCTCCGGTACGCTGAAATACTTTCGTTGTGCCAAAATGGTGGCTAGTTCCTGACGATTATTAAAGTCGTCGCACCACTGTTGAGCTTCCATAACGCCTTTCAGCAAAGCCTTGGTCGCCTTAGGATTCTTATCAACCCAGTCTTTTCTTATCGCCAGATATTCCTCAGGATGGTCTTTCCACATTTCAGCCGTCAAAGCCGCCAAAAAACCCGATCCATCTGACACGATCCGGTAAGGCCAAGGATCACCCGTGCTAAAAGCATCCATTGCCCCTCGCTTCATATCTGCCACCGTTTGAGAAGACGGAACCGTTAAAAGTTCTGCGTCCGTGTCGGGGTCAATGCCTCCAGCGGCTAACCAGTAGCGAATCCACAGATCTTGGTTGGCTCTAGGGAAGGTGTAAGCTGCCTTGAACCGAGTTCCCGATGCCTTGAGCTGGTTAAATACATTTGCTTTCCCTTGAAGGTTCAAACCTAGCCCTTTGCCTTTATGTTTGTTTGCCAATGCAATGCCGTTGCCATGAGTATTGAGCTGACAAAGAACGTACATTGGAACTTTCGTATTGTCGGTAATAATGCCTTCCGAGATTAAGTAAGGCATTGGCATTTGCCATTGTCCACCATCAATGCCACCCCCGCCTGAGCCAACTTTGACATTATCTCTGGCGGCACCCCAACTCGCTTGCAATGCCACTTCAACATCGGGCATGCCATATTTAGCAAAGAAGCCTTTCTCCTTTGCAATGACTAACGGAGCCGCTTCGACAATGGGAATAAAGCCTAATGTTGCCGTCGTAACTTCTGGTTCTTCGCCTGCTTTCACAGCGCTCACCACAGCCGCAGCAGGAGAAGATGTGGTTCCAGTAACGCTGTCAGGAGGATTGCCAAGGCAGCCTTTAAGAAATATAGAAGCGGTTGCAGAGGTCGTTGCAGTGACTAAAAATCGCCGTCGAGACCAGTTTAAATCAGTCATTATGTTCTCCTTGTCGTATACAAAATTACCCCCTAGAGTTTTGCCCTGATAGGGAGAATTAACAGATATCGCAATCTATTTTTGAACGCCTTAGACTTGAAATTTTTAATTTTAGATGACCCCTAAAATCAAAAATCTCCTGTCCGATCGCATCAAAAATTGCTAGAAATATCGTTGCGCAAATCAATAGCGCCTAAAAGCCATTGAAAAGCCATTGATAAAAATAATGGTTTGCATCAATGTTTACATCAACGCTTGCATCAATGCTGAGGGAAGCTCGTCAACGAATTACCCATTGCAATAACCCTACTGTCTTCCCTCTCATCTTGTCTACCAGAAAAGACATAAGTTCTAAATAAAATGTAAATCAAATCAATAAGTAAATCTTTAATTTGCTCGAAAGGTAATCTGAATGTTATTGGTCAAGAACGGGTTGAAACTCCAAAAAAGTGAGACACAGTAAGGCTTTACACGGTTTTGAATACTGTTGCAGCATAGGGCAGATTCGAGGTAATCGATATCAATACTTCTATGAATGGCGATCGCTTTAATTCACTGCAAGCGATCGCTTCTGGGGGAATAGGCTGTTAGAAGTTAGAAATTTTGGTTAAATTATTTGGTCATTCATAGAGTAAAGTTAATGGATATTTTTGTTCCTTTTCGTATTAATAAACTATTTCAAAATAGATGCAAAATCTTCGATATACCTTATTTTTCAATTGCGAGATTAGCTTCTAAACGTTCTCTCTATAGCCATCATCGAGAGTTGCCATATTTTACAATTTAGCTAGCTCCTCTGATAAAGTGCTCTATTGCCAGAATGTCAGCAAAAGAGACCTCTCCCCAAACCCCCTGCCGTGTAGACACAAGTCTAAACTAGCTTCGTTGCAGTCTTTTTCGCCCCCTAAATCCCCCAAATTGAGGGACTTTGAAGAACAGAACTGGATCGAAATTCCCCCAATTTGGGGATTTAGCGAGCAGTTCTCCGGGGACTTGGCTAGGTTCAACAACTGGTGTGTACACGGTAGCCCCAAACCCTATTGTTGAAGGAAAGGATCTTTGAATAGAGCCATAGCTTCATATTCCGCAATGCTAATAGCTTGAGAGCTATTCGGGGCTTAGGTCTCTCGACGTTTAGGTCAGTGAGCGATCGCATAAAGATTTTGTCAAGTAAATTTACTGAGTTGCAACTTGAGCTTAAGCCTGGTAATCTCGGTGAACACACTGATGCATGATGCTACTTGAATTAAAAAGTTCAGTACGGTTAAGCGCGATCGCCTCTTAACCTCCGCTTCTAGTGTCTTTCCATCAGCCGATCGATTTAGTCTTCTATCCCTCTACCGAGTATGGGCAGATTCAAAGCCAGCACTTCCACCGTCCTCAACTTTAAATCCCTCCGCACCAGCTCTTTGCAAGGCGATCTCAGCCCAGCCGATGCTCGGAATCAACAATGGCGCAGCTTTAAAGATGACTATGCTTTAACCGGACTCCGAGACAATCAGCAAATCCAAATCAACCTTCGATCCACTGCTTTCGATGCCTACCTGCAACTTGTAGATAGGCGCACAGGAAAACTTCTGGCTCAAAATGACGATGCCTACCCTCGCAGCAGCGATGCTCGCCTAACTTTCAAGGTCCGCCAGGGAACTCAATATACGCTACGAGTGACCAGTTATGAACGCGACAAAACAGGACGCTACAAGCTTCAGGCTAGCGTTAAGGCGATCGCTCCCCACTTGCGCAACTTCGACGCAAACTACGGTTATGGCTTAATCAATGCCTCTGCGGCAGTTGCCCGAGCCGCAGGTCAAAATCTCTTCGTCAATGCCCCCAGCAAACAGGGTTGGAATCTTGACCTGATTAACGCCCCCGCCGCTTGGGCACAGGGATACAGCGGACAAGGCATCATTGTTGCAGTGTTGGACACTGGCGTTAATTACAATCATCCTGATCTTGCCGCTAATCTTTGGGTGAATGATCGAGAAGTCGCTAACAATGGCATTGATGACGATGGCAATGGCTTTGCCGATGACCTTCGGGGTTGGAGCTTTGTCGATACTGACAGCAACGATCCCATGGATTTTGATGGCTCCGATAACATTGGACATGGCACCCACGTCGCAGGCACGATCGCCGCCCTCAACAATAATTTCGGCATCACCGGAGTAGCCCCGAACGCCAAAATTATGCCCCTTCGAGTGATTGGGGGGGCGATGATTTATTCACCGAACGCTTCGATGCTAACTTGGCAGCGGGGATTCGTTATGCCGTTAATAATGGGGCGCGAGTATTGAACATTAGCTTAGGGAATGATCCAGGCGACGCGCCCTTGGTGGAAACTCGCTTGGCGCTAAAGTATGCGCGGCAGTTTGGGGCGATCGCCGTCATGGCATCGGGCAACGAACGCCTTGAAGGGGCGACCCGTCCCATCGACCCCGCCTTCTATGCAGTTCAAGGGCTGGGTATCGCCGTGGGAGCCGTCACCCGCAAACGCGCTCTGGCAGATTTCTCCAATCCCGCAGGGAATCGTCCCCTATCCTTTGTGGTGGCTCCAGGGGTCGGGATTCGCTCTACAACATTAGAAGAGAAGTATGACGTGCTGAGCGGAACCTCTATGGCAACTCCCCATGTGGCAGGTGTCGTTGCTTTAATGCTCAGCGCCAACCCCAGGCTGACCGCAACCCAGGTTGAAAAAATTCTGACCACCACTGCCACGGGCGGTTTGAGCTAATGCAGCCGCAACCCCGCGCTCTACCCGCTTCGGGTGAGCGTCGGGAAGAATGCGAGCGAGTTGACGACACTCCCCTGACCCATGCCAAAGGCAAGGGAAGGGGAGATGGAGGAAACAAGCCATTACTGACTGGGTAAGGGTTTCATGCCATAACTTGGACGGGTTGGGAATACGGCTTTGTCCAATCTCTTGTCAACTACGCGGTGGGTATGCCCGTGTCTGCGCGCTGACAGTTCTTGCAATAGCCCCCGAACGAAGCGCGAAGCCCGCTCTGTATGCGAAGCATCAGAGTCGGGAGTCGTTCAATGTTTCTAAGTAGGCTTCGATCGCCGCGCTTGCCACTTCTGTCATCGGTTTACCTTGTGCCACTGCTGCCGCCTTCAGACGTTCATAGAGTCCGTCGCCCATGTCAATACGACGACGAACTTTAGATTTTCCATTGACTTTCACAACGACAGGCTGATAAGTGGCGATCGCCTCTCGCAACTGATCAAACCCGACTCGGTGGCAAAAGTCACCAAAACTTTCGTCCATTTGCCGAGCGCTCTTAAAGGTCACAAACAACGGCTCTAGGGTTTTCTCCAGCTCGTCGATGGGCAAACTGGCAATGAATGGCTCTGCCAAACGAGTTTGATGAGGATCTGCTCCTAGCCAGAACTCATACACTCCAGGTGATCGTCCCACAAACCCCATCTCTGCCAGATAAGGACGAGCGCAGCCATTCGGGCAACCCGTCATCCGAACCACAAAATGGTCTTCGGGTAGCCCCACCTTAGTCAGCACAGATCGAACCCGCTCCAAGATACTGGGTAACACTCGCTCCGATTCTGTCGTGGCTAGACCGCAAGTCGGCAAGGCAGGACAAGCCATAGAG
>JAAUPA010000214.1 GCA_012034615.1 Leptolyngbyaceae cyanobacterium CSU_1_4
TACCAGTTGATTGAGATCCGCCCGAATCGTCGTCTGTTGATCTGAAACTAGGGTAGGGTCATCAAAACTGAGCTCAAACCGCAAATTTTTCAGCACTGCCTGCTCAGTCCAACGCGACAACGCCGAACCGATCGCCGCCACTTCGAGGGTGCAGGTAGGGGGAGTATATCGTCTTAGAACAGATGATGCCATAAAAATCCAAAGAAATTAATGAGCCGCCCGATCCATCAAAGCCAACCACAGCCTTCTTGCACCACTCGGAGAACTATAAAATAACAAATCAATCAACAGCCTGAGCGCCAACTGAGTAAGCTGAACCTGAGCAGTATTCTCGCCCTCCTCCATGCGCTCTTGATAAGCATTGCTAAAGCGATCCAAATAATCTCCCAACAACGCCACCTGATGCGGCTCCCGGTTTTGCTCTGTCAACTGTTCTAGCAACGCCACTGCCCGCCGAATCAACTCCTGCTGCTGCTTTGCCAAATGACAGATGATCAAAACCAGCGATCGCGCCTCCTCCACATCCAGCCGCTTTCGCCCCTGCCCCTTGCGCAACGGACTAGACTGCCGCAACCGCCACAGCGCCACCCGATCCGCCACCACCGCCGCCAAATCTAACTCTGTTGCCGCTTGCAGAATGGCTTCAGAGCCAATGTTAGCCAGCGCCTCTAGTGCTAGCAGCACCAAATCAAGTTGCGCCTTAATGTTATCGAGCTGACTCGGGTCGGGCTGTCCGGCTAAAGGCAGCATTTCTAAGTCAGGTTTGGCGGTGGGCTTAACGGTGGACATAGTTCCAGAATAGGCAAGAGGGCAAGGCTGAAGCAGAGAGTTACGCGAATTGAAACGAAAAATTTTAGAGATTAAGCTTCATTTAAGCTTTATTGTTTCAGTCTCAACAGTAAGCTATCACTCCTAGGGACAGGATGTATCGTCCGGAGAAAACTTGCAATTTCAGTAGACATACCAAATCCGGCAACCCTTTATTTGGTAAGATTTGTAAAAAAATCATACGGAATAATTAATATGAAAAACTCCCTCGGTCGAGCCACCCCGTTAAGAACCGGGTTATCTCATCTTCTCCTCTCCTGCCTAGGACTCTTGCTAACCGCAGGGTTGTGGATCGCCAATATCCCCGCAGCCCAAGCTACGGGTGTTTACAGTATGCCCAGCCTCAAAGCAGGCGACCCGACTTGGGTTCTTGACCAAGCCGGAGTCTTCAGCCGCCTGACCCAAGGCGATTTAGCCGCTAAGCTAGAAAACTTAGCGAAGGCAACAGGCAACGAAGTCCGCTTTGTCACCTTTCACCGCCTAGACTACGGCGAGACCGTTGAAACCTTTACCCAGGAGCTATTTCAAAAATGGTTCCCCCCACTCTGAGGATCAAGCTCACCAATTGCTGCTGGTGTTAGATAACGTGACTAACTCGGTCGCTATCAAAGCAGGCGAAGCCGTACAGGCAAATCTCTCGTTAGAAACAGCAGACAGCATTGCTCAAGAAACCCTAATGGTGCCTCTACGGGATGGTAACAAGTATAACCAGGCTTTTTCTGATGCCAGCGATCGCCTTGTCGCCGTTTTGACGGGAGAACCCGATCCAGGTCCTCCCATTGTCATCGACACTACCAACACCGAAGGCACCTTCGCCACTGCCGAAGAAACCGACGATCGCAGCGCCACCATCCTGGTCGTTGTGTTGTTAGCCCTCGCCACTATTATCCCCATGGCAACTTATTATATCTATCAGGCGATTCAATCATAGCGACTCAAAGATGCGTCACCCTCTGCACTTATAATGATCCCTGAAGGGCAGACTGAAGATCTGTTCCTAATTAGGCAATTAGAAACTAAATTCCAATCTGATTTATAGCTTTTTAATTGATTCCCAGCGGGTTTAGGGGTAACGGTTTATGGCAGTGAGCAGAAGCGGTCGTCGGACAAGAACCCCGATTGCCGCTACCGAAAATACAAATCATGTAGGCAAGGCAGGTCCAGTGGAGGGAACTATGGCAGAACAAATTACAAACGGCGATACCAAAGCAGGCAAACTAGACCTGGCTCAAAAACCAGAAGCCAAAGCGACACCAGCGAAGGCTAAAAGCGAAATCCAAGTCAGAACGGCAGGTCAAATTGCTGAGCGTCCTGTCGGTTCGGACACTTTTGAAATTTCTGAAACCTATTCTGAAGCAGGCATTCGCCCCATTGGGGTAAGTCATTTAGAGGTGTTTGGCACCATTCTTAACGGTCGCCCGATTACCGCTAGCCATCTTCATGTGATGGACTATGCTCTTCCGGGTCATCGTCCCGTTTTTGCCAATGCCATGACTTTCCGCGACGATTTGACCCTGCCCGGGGGTCGCCCCGTCATCACCAGCGATCCTAAGCTTCTAGAAGCTAGTCTGCTGCCCGGGGGTCGCCCGATCGCCTCTAACGAGGGGGATGATCAGGAAAACCTCATGGGTTTCTTAGACTAAGAAATCTTCAGCTCAGAATTCTTGCAGTTTTCATAATCTATAAAATCGACAGACGCAAAACTTTGTGTCTGTCGATTTTTTGACGAAACCTATTTGACGAAGCGTACTTTAGCGAAACCCATCTCCCAACGAATGCAAAAATTATCGCAGAATAAATGTATTGTCTCCTGCCTCCTCCCTATGCCTGTTTTCTTCAACCCCATTACCCGCCAGCGAGACATCATCGAAGTTCTCATTCGCCACGGTTGGGACTACATGCGCCAGCTCCTGACCTTAGGCAGAGGCGATGAACCCGAAATTCCTGCCCCCGAAATTCTCTGCAAAATCCTTACGGACTTAGGACCGGTTTACATCAAGCTCGGACAGTTGCTCAGCACCCGACCCGACCTCTTACCCGCGTCTTACATTGAGGCATTGAGCAGTTTGCAGTCTAACGTGCCGCCTGTGAAATGGGCAGATATTGAGGTGGAAATTCGGCGAGAGTTACAGCAGCCCTTGGAAGAAACGTTTGCACAAATTAATGAAGGGGCGATCGCCGCTGGTTCCATTGCCCAAGTCCACCGCGCCACCCTCAAAAATGGTCAATCCGTCGCTGTCAAAATTCAACGCCCCGGCATTGATATTACGGTCGATCGCGACATTTCCATGTTCAAGCAAATTGCCGCCCTCCTTTCCACAACCAAATTTGGTAAACGCTACAACATCATTTCCCTTGCCGAAGAATTTAGCACCTCGCTTCAAAACGAGCTCGACTTCACCCTCGAAGCTACCTACACCGATCAACTCCGTCATAATCTGGGTCGGGGCAAATGGTTTGATCCGGCTCAAATCGTTGTGCCCCAGGTTTACCCCGAACTCTCCAGCAAAAAAATTTTGGTTCTAGAATGGCTAGAAGGCAAGCCTTTTCTGCAAGCCCAGCTAGAAGGCAAAAATTACGGCGGTGATATTAAAGTCGAACGCCGTGCCTTCACCACCCTAATTTTCCGTGCCTTCCTCCAGCAATATCTTACCGACGGCTTCTTCCATGCCGATCCTCATCCAGGCAACTTGTTCTACCTCGAAGATGGACGAGTGGGCATTTTAGACTGCGGTATGATGGGCGTTCTCGATTCACGCACCCAATCTCTAATGGTTGAACTCGTGCTGGCAATCATTGACGCGGATCCCGAACGCTGCGCTCAGATTACCCTGCAACTGGCAAAACCCATGGATATGAGCCAGCCTATCAACCTCCTCAGCCTCCAAACCGACTACGATCGCCTGCTCCGTCGCTACCTCAATGTCAGCCTTAATAACCTAAATGTAGGTGAAGCCTTCGGAGCCATCTTAGAAGCCGCCCGTCTCAACAACCTCAAGCTCCCTAGCAACATCGGTCTACTCACCAAATCTATGATCAACCTGGAAGGAGCCGGACGCGAGTTTGATCCATCGGTCAACGTGGTCGAAGAAATTACGCCGCTCCTGTCTGATTTGTTTCAGCGCCAACTCATTGGCAAAGACCCCGCGCGATCGCTCCTCAGAACAGTCTTAGAATTCAAAGAATTATCCTTAGAATCGCCTCGACAAATTGGCTTCTTGCTCAATCGCCTGAGTTCCGAAACTTTACGCATCAACCTCAACCTTCAAGACTTTAATGCCATGCGCCGCACCCTAGATGCTGCGGCAAATCGGCGATCTTTTAGTACCGTCGTGGGTTCACTCATCATTGGAGCAGCCATTTTATCAACGGGGCAACAAACGCCCCAAGTACATTTAATCGGCAATATTTTCTTTGGTGCCGCAAGTTTATTAGGACTATGGCTAATTTTTACAATTTTGCGATCGGGGCGGTTGAAGTAAGGTTCAGTGGATTGACACCATTGAGATAGCGTTTTAGTGAAATAATATTTTAGTGATTATTTTGTATCTTCAATGTCCCTGAAATATTCCCTTGCCCCTCAAGATAATCGCTAAATTCCTTTCTTTTAAGAGAGACTCTGAAGGGATTTATACTATTACCTGATCACCCCAGAAACTTGCGTTTGCACAGATGTAAAGAAAAGCGATCGCCCCAACACCAGCTTACCGTTCCACGAGCTACTTTAAAGGACTGACCGCTTTAAGCCATTGATCTAAATAAAGCACTTCACCTGATACCAACTTCTGGATTCATCTTGGCAATAGTAGCAACCTTCCCACCAAATGCACTGGTTGTAGGTTATGTCAACCAAACGGCTCTTAGAGGGTTGCTCGTCACTCAGCAAATCCACCACTTCATCTTTTTGGTCAGCAGTTCTGAGAGAAATCTCATCCAACGTTTTTTGCAAAGACAGAGAGACCGAATTGCATTGAAGTTGTTTCACTTTGATAGCCCTTAAAATGACTGCGTTCTAAGTAAGCACCCATGAGCTGACATCACTGACCGGATATCCCTTGTAAGTGCCAACGGGGTCATTGGGACATCGCCAACCCCCCCTACTGAGCCAAGCCTATCACTAGCAATTCAGTTTTGGGATCAGCGTGTAAGCATTCTTCACTAAGAATCTATGCTCATCATTGAGTTTACTGAAAGTCAATTTCATTCTTAACCCAGTCATTAAAAGCCCAACAAACGCTTAACCCTTCCCAAATAAGGGATTCAAGGGCTTGATAAATATTCACATTGCTTAGCATAATGTAATTAATATTTTATGTGCTAGGAGAAATCTGTGACCGGATTTATTAGAGGGTTGTTTGGTTCCAAGTCGAAGCGCAATGTGGAAGAAGTTTCTCAGCCTCAAGAGGCTTTTTATCTGCCTGATGATGATGCCAAAACCTTTGGCGATATTGATTACATGCGTTCTAGCAAGAAAACCCGAAGAACGTTTCCAAAAAAAATAGTGGGCGAAGACAACGAGTTTTTTAATGAAGTGTCTTCTACCCAGAAGTATGACCCAAAGAATCAACCCACGTTTAGTTCGCCCTTCAATACTACGCCTCTAGAAGGCTCTCCACCAGCCTCTAAGCCCGCAGATTCTTCCTCTAGTTCTTCAAATTCCTCCAATTCCTCTGAGCGTCGCCGAAGTGACTCCAGTATGGATATGTTCCGCAATATGGCGCGCGACATCAAAAAGAAAGGTTAGGGAGTTGCAATAAAATAACGTCTCGAACCGCCCCCTAAGTCCACCAATCTGGGGGGACTTTGAAAGGCTCGAAAAGTCCTGCCCCCAAACGGGGGATTTGGGGGGGCGGGAAAGCTAGAGCATCTCACTGGGACTTTATTGCAACGCAGACCCCTTAGTGCAAAATTTTGTGGGGTGTGGGAGCAAGCAGTAGCACATCCTACGAAACGTTGCTGAGATTAGATTCTTCTAAGGTAAGGTTGGACTGGAATGCGTTAATTAAACGAGGAGTTTACTTTTGGAACGGACATTTATTGCCATTAAACCTGATGGCGTGCAACGTGGGTTGGTCGGCGACATCGTCCGTCGCTTTGAAACCAAGGGCTTTATTTTGGTTGGCATGAAGTTTATGCAAGTCAGTCGTGAACTCGCTGAAAGCCACTATGCCGTTCATAAGGACAGACCGTTTTTTGCGGGTCTGGTCGATTTTATTACGGCTTCTCCAGTGGTGGCGATGGTTTGGGAAGGCGATGGGGTCGTGACTACGGCTCGTAAGATGATTGGGGCAACGAACCCTTTGGCTGCTGAGCTAGGGACGATTCGGGGCGACTATGGCGCAAACATTGGTCGCAACCTGATTCATGGTTCGGATGCGATCGAAACGGCTGAGCAGGAAATTGCGCTTTGGTTTACTCCAGATGAACTGATTACTTGGCAACCCACGATCATGCCTTGGGTTTACGAGTAAGTTTTTGGGTTAGGTTTTGTATTCCCTCTTTTCTGGGCTTCGGCTTGGAAAAGAGGGAGGTTTTTGAACAATCGCTGAGTGATGCCGTGCTAGCAGCTTTACTTTACGGTCAAGAAGATTTTCGGTTAGAACAGGTCGCTGACCCCACTCCGGCGGCAGGTGATGTGGTGATTAAGGTGACTGCTGCTACGACCTGTGGGACGGATTTGAAGGTGTGGCGGCGGGGTGGACATGCCAAGATGCTGAGTCTGCCAACTTTATTTGGGCATGAGGCGGCAGGGCAGATTGTGGCGTTGGGTGACGAGGTGACAGGCTGGCAGTTGGGCGATCGCGTGGTTGCCAATAATTCTGCCCCTTGCCTGAGCTGCTTTTTCTGTAAGAAGCAAGAATACTCGCTTTGTACTGACCTGAGTTTTAACAACGGCACTTTTGCCGAATACCTCAAGATTCCGGCGCAAATTGTTCGGCATAATCTGCTGCCCATTCCGCCCGGAGTGCCCGATGCGATCGCCGCCATGACCGAACCCCTCGCCTGTGTGCTCCACGGTGCCGCCCGCTCTAACACCAAGCCTGGCGATCGCGTGGTGTTGCTGGGCGATGGGGCGATCGGGCTGATGTTTGCGGGAGCGTTGGCGCAGTTGGGCGCAGAGGTCTTTTTTATTCGGAGGCAGCAGCGATCGCCTAGCCATTGGACAGAAGTTTGGGGTGGCGCAAACCTTTAACCATCATCAAGTCGATGATATTCCAGCAACGGTTAAGAATTTGACTGACGGCTGGGGCGCGGATGTCGTGGTAGAAGCGACGGGTTCGCCTCCAGTCTGGGAAACAGCGATCGCCTGTGCCCGCCCTGGAGCCACCGTAAACCTGTTTGGGGGTTGTCCACGCAACACCACCATTACCGTCAACACCGAGCAGTTGCATTACAGCGAGCTGACCCTGAAGGGCGTGTTTCACAGTACGCCTCATTATGTTCGGGAAGCCCTAAATTTATTGTCCAGCAACACCCTACCCTTTGAGTTGCTAATTAGTGATCATCAGCCGCTCACCCAGCTAGAACAAGTCTTTCAAGATATGAAACATCGTCGGGTTGTAAAGGTGGCAATGCAGCCCTAGGCTTAACTCCCAGAAGCCGTAATTGGGTGCTTCAGCATTCGCAGATCTGAGAGGGCAAGGACTCCCCTATACTTTCTGGGGAATGTTCATCTGGTTAAGCCTGTGCTGCGTGCGTTGATTAGCTTCCTGCTCTGCTTTTGCTTCATTCTGTCCTCTCCCGTCTGGGCTGCGCCTACGCCCAAGCGAGTTGATTTAACTTTAGAACTTTTGCAAAAACGGTTAAAGTCTCCAACCCAAACCGAAGGGATTCGGACGATCGATTTGCGGCGGCTGGTGATTGATTTACGCCCCGAAAACGCGATATTTCGGGATCAATTTTATCGCTTGGTTCAGGCTCAGCTTCAGCAGCCAGGATCGCCACTGGGCATTGATTTGAGCTACTCCCTCATTCGGGGAGAGTTGACTATTCAGGATTTAGGGTTGCGCACGGATTTGTTTGGGCAAACGCCTTTTCCTTTTAGTGAAGCAGAGCAGGCGCAGTTAAAACGCGATAGTTTGCGATTATTCCAATTAAGCAATTTATCGCGATCGCTCCTTCTCCAAAGCCAAGCCGCCCCCCTCCAGCTCACGGTCTTGCGCGGAACACTGACGTTGGTGCAAACCCGCTTTGAAAACTTTGCCAATTTCAGCAACACGTTTTTCCTAGGGCGGGTTGAGGCACAAGGCGTAAACTTTGGACAAGACGTAGACTGGT
>JAAUPA010000012.1 GCA_012034615.1 Leptolyngbyaceae cyanobacterium CSU_1_4
ATCCCCCATTTTGGGGGATTTAGGGGGCGAGTGTAAGAGGCTCTAATACTCTTTAAACATCCTCTAAGCGCTTCTTTCTAAAGAACTTCCCTTTTTTTTCCTGCTTCTCCAAGATTTGCCTCACTATAAAAGGAAGTGACAATTTGCAGGCACGAGCGGCTGAACTATGATTGAGCATGACGTAATGATTGTGGGTGGTGGGTTAGCCGGATCGAGGGCGGCATTGGAAATCGCTAAAAGTAACCCTCAGTTCAGCGTGGCGATCGTGGCTAAAACCCATCCTATTCGCTCTCACTCTGTGGCAGCCCAAGGTGGCATGGCAGCCACCCTAAAAAATGTTGATGATACTGACACCTGGGAAGCCCACGCTTTTGACACGGTAAAAGGCTCAGATTATCTTGCCGATCAAGATGCGGTCGCTATCCTGACGCAGGAAGCGCCAGACGTAGTGATTGAGCTAGAGCACATGGGCGTGTTGTTCTCGCGGTTGCCCGATGGACGGATTGCGCAGCGGGCTTTTGGGGGACATTCTCACAATCGCACTTGTTACGCCGCTGATAAAACAGGTCATGCTATTTTGCATGAGTTGGTGAGTAATCTCAGACGCTACGGGGTCAAAATTTACGACGAGTGGTATGTCATGCGCTTAATCCTGGAAGAAGGACAGGTGAAAGGATTGGTGATGTTCCACATTTTGGATCAACGGGTGGAAGTGGTGCGAGCAAAGGCGGTGATGTTTGCCACGGGTGGATACGGGCGGGTATATAACACCACATCAAATGACTATGCGTCTACGGGCGATGGATTGGCAATGACCGCGATCGCCGGACTACCGCTGGAAGATATGGAGTTCGTCCAGTTTCATCCGACTGGGCTGTATCCTGTGGGCGTATTAATTTCCGAAGCGGTGCGCGGCGAAGGGGCTTACTTAATTAACAGCGAGGGCGATCGCTTCATGGCAACCTATGCCCCTAGCCGCATGGAACTTGCCCCGCGTGACATTACCTCCCGCGCCATCACCCGCGAAATTCGTGCCGGACGCGGAGTCAATCTAGATGGCAGTGCCGGAGGACCTTTCGTTTACCTCGACCTACGGCACATGGGTAAAGAAAAAATCATGAGCCGAGTACCCTTCTGTTGGGAAGAAGCCCATCGCTTAGTCGGCATTGATGCCGTTACCCAACCGATGCCTGTCCGCCCCACGATTCACTATTCTATGGGCGGCATTCCGACTAATACCGATGGGCGGGTACGCGGCAGTGCCGAAGGATTGGTGGAAGGATTCTTTGCGGCGGGTGAAGCGGCTTGTGTGTCGGTGCATGGCGCAAATCGGTTGGGGAGTAATTCGTTGCTGGAATGCGTGGTGTATGGCAGAAGAACAGGACGGGCGATCGCCCAATATATCCAAACCCGCAAGCTTCCCGAAGTCAACGAGCAACGCTACCTCACCGAAGCCGAGCAACAAATTCAAGGCTTAATTAACCAACCCGGACAATACCGCATTGCCCAGATCCGTCAAACGTTTCAAGACTGCATGACGGAATACTGTGGCGTGTTCCGCAATGAAAGCTCAATGCAGGAAGGCTTAGCCAAACTCCAAGAAATTCGGCAGCAGGCACAGCAAATTTATTTAGATGATAAGGCTAAAAGCTGGAACACCGAATTGATTGAAGCGCTAGAACTGCAAAGTCTGCTGATTGTCGGCGAGATGATTCTGACGGGGGCACTAAATCGTAAGGAAAGCCGAGGCGCACATTGCCGCGAGGACTACACTGAGCGAGATGATGTAAATTGTCTCAAACATACCCTGGCTTATTACTCGTCTGCTGGCGTTGATATTCGCTCTATGCCCGTGACAATCAATATGTTCCAGCCGCAGGAGCGCAAATACTGATGGGGAAGATTGTTGGATAGGCGGCAGATGGTTGTTAGATAAATTGATTCTTAGTTAGAAAATGGCGATCGGATAAATGTCTAATCTCGTATGGGTGTGAAAAGGTCTAGAAGTTTATGGAGGCACAACCTAGAGAAGTAGTTTTATACGTGACTGAGAATGCCGACTGCCCTTTTGAACTTTGGTTAGACAATCTGCGAGACAGGCAAGCAAGAGTTAGAATTAAAAAAAGGCTTGATCGAATTGGGCTGGGGAACTTGGGAGATTTTAAGCCAGTTGGCGAAGGAGTCATGGAACTTAGAGTTGACTGTGGAGCAGGCTACCGGGTCTACTTTTCCCAAACAGGAGCATCAATTGTCCTTTTACTTTGTGGTGGAGATAAAAGTACTCAAGTTCAAGATATTTTTAGAGCAAAGCAATACTGGATAGATTTTCAGCAAAGACAAAATGCCAACTTATAAGAGCTACCATTCCTATTTAATCGAGTCTTTAAAGGATCCAGCAGAGGCTGCTGCTTACTTAGGTGCTGTTTTAGAGGACGGTGAGCCAGAGCATATTTTACTGGCATTGAAAAACGTAGCAGAAGCCCGCAAAAGTTTAATTGATGCTTCAAATGAGGCTGATTCTCATTGGGAAAATTCTTACCAATTACTAACTCAAGAAGAAGTTCCAGGGCTACTAGCGATCGCATCGTTGTTAAACGAATTAGGCTTAAAACTATCAGTAACTGTTAAAGAGCAACAACCTGCTTAACTGACTTTCTTAACTGACTTTGTTTTGCTCTACCCGCAGTATTGAGAGGGTTTATTGGTTGAGTCGAATCAGTTCATTCTGCCCAACTCTTTAATAGCCATCCAATCACCACGCCTAATCCGCCAAACCGAACTGCCTGCCAAAATACTTCTCTCAAGCCGCCCCAAGAAAATAGCTGACTTTCCAAGGCTAATTCTGTCTCTTCGAGTCGCGCCTTAAGTTGTTTCAATTCTCGTTTAAGTTCAACCTGTCTTTTTTTAGAGCGGCTCTGCAAAACGTGGCGCTGAACTTGGGTTAACTCTTGCTTCAGATCTTGCTGAATTTGTTGGTCGGATTGAACTTGAGCATATCGAGCTTTGAGCAGCAGGAGCGATCGCTCAAATTCCTGCAAAGTCTGCTCAAAATCCATGCCCTCTATATCAGAGGAAGATACATCGTCAGAACTAGAAGAAGCAGGCGGTTGGGGTGACATGAGGGTGAGATCGGAGGGGCGGTGTACAGTAGAGAGATAGGCAGCTAAAAACGGCTGTAGCAAATTACCAATAGCGCAAAACTTGATTATCGATTATGGCTGACTCTACCCCAAAAAATACCCCAAATCGCTCGATAAACTTTCCCCTAGTGCCATCATTTACGCCAACAGGAATTGATGCATCGAAGTCCATAGCAGAACTAAGCACGGTAGAACTGGCTCAGGCATTGGCAGAACGGTTGGCGATCGCCCCTTCCGACTGGCATCAACTGAAGGCGAACCGCAAAGCTAGAGCGGCAGAACAAACCGCCATGGCACTTCTCTATCTGCTCAAAGATCAGTCTCCAGAGGCTTTGGAACGACTTCAGCAATCGGTGGGCTGGCTCGATCGCTCGATTTCTGCTCCGCCTTGTCCTACCCATGGTCATTAGGGTTTAAGAGGCGACCCCTTGCGGGTAACTCGAAGAGATCGCCTTTCCCAAACAAGCTTGCGTTAAACTGACCTGTAGTGTCAATTCTTCAGCTTCTTATGACGACCCGCCGCATTCTCGACCTCCTTAGAAACGGACAACCCGACGAAACTGTAACGGTTCAGGCTTGGGTGCGCACCAAGCGCGAGCAAAAAGAGTTTGCTTTTGTCGAGGTCAATGATGGCTCCTCGCTGGCGGGTTTGCAGGTGGTGGTGGGCCATGACTTGCCGGATTATAGTAATGTCATTCGGCAGCTTAATACGGGCGCGTCGGTTGAAATTTCTGGGGTGTTGGCTCCGTCGTTGGGCAAAGGGCAGCGAGTGGAATTGAAAGCTGCCTCAGTCATGGTTTATGGCGGTGCTGATCCAGAAACATATCCGCTGCAAAAGAAGCGACATTCATTTGAGTTTTTAAGAACCATTGGTCACTTGCGATCGCGCACTAACTCCCTGGGAGCGGTTTTCCGGGTGCGTAATGCCTGCGCCACTGCCATCCACAACTTCTTTCAAGAGCAAGGTTTTTTGTGGGTACACACGCCCATTATTACCGCCAGCGATGCCGAAGGTGCCGGAGAACTGTTTGCAGTCACGACCTTAGATTTGAAAAAAGTGCCGCAAACTGGAAGCCAAGCGATCGATTACAGCAAAGACTTCTTTGGTAAACCTGCGTACCTCACAGTCAGTGGTCAGCTTGAAGCGGAAATTATGGCATTGTCTTTCACCAATGTCTACACGTTTGGTCCAACCTTTCGCGCCGAAAATTCCAATACGTCTCGCCATTTGGCAGAGTTTTGGATGGTGGAACCCGAGATGGCGTTTTGTGCGTTAGAAGGCAATATGGAACTGGCAGAAGCGTTTCTAAAATACGTGTTTAAATACGTGATGGAAACGTGCCCAGAGGATATGGAGTTTTTAATCAACGCATTGATGATTCGGTCTTGCAAACCGCAGAGAATATCATTAATAGTGAGTTTGGCAGAATTACGTATACGGAGGCGATCGCCTTATTGGAAAAGAGCGATCGAACTTTTGAGTACCCTGTTTCCTGGGGTTTAGATCTGCAATCAGAACATGAGCGTTACCTAGCCGAAGAACTCTTTAAGAAGCCTGTCATTGTCACAGATTATCCTGCCGATATTAAAGCCTTTTATATGCGCTTGAACGACGATCAAAGAACCGTGAGTGCAATGGATATTCTGGCACCCAAGATTGGCGAAATTGTGGGCGGTTCGCAGCGAGAAGAACGCTTTGATATGTTGGAGCGGCGGATGCAAGAACGAAATATTCCCCAGGAAGAGCTATGGTGGTACATGGACTTGCGACGCTATGGAACTGTGCCCCATGCAGGGTTTGGGCTGGGTTTTGAGCGACTGGTGCAGTTTATGACGGGAATGCAGAATATTCGAGATGTAATCCCGTTCCCTCGGTTCCCGCTCAGCGCAGAGTTCTAAGAATTTTACTTTTCTGTCATTGTCCATACGCCTTCTTGCCACTGTTCATCCGTAGGAGGATGGCTAAGCCAATGCTGACAGCGTTGCAGATGCAGGACTGAGGGTTTGTCGTGATTGTCAATTTCTTCTAAAATTCTGCCAAATGAAGTCATGGCGCTGGTAAATTTGCGGTTGAGATAATGCGCCCGCCCTTCGTGATAGAGATCGATCGCCCATTTCTTTTGGTCGGCGATCGTCTCTGGCTGTAGCCCTACTAATTCATACACGCTGACGGGCTGGTTTTTTCCCTTAACCCGAATCCAATCTAGCTCTCTTGCCCAAACGCGATCGGCACAAGGGCGGTACGTCGATTCGCTCAGCACAATATCGCAGCCGTATTGTTTACTGGCACTTTCTAGGCGTGAACCCAGGTTAACACCATCGCCAATCGCGGTAAACTCCATGCGCTTACTACAGCCAATGTTGCCGCTAATTACGCTGTCAGAATTAATCCCAATACCAATTTTAATTTGTTCTTTATCTGTGCGCGACGCATTAAAAATTGCTAACCGATGACGCATTTCTATAGAGGATTGCACCGCCATCCAGGCATGATCATCGAGTGCCAAAGGCGATCCAAACACTGCCATAATAGCATCGCCAATATATTTATCCAACGTTCCCTTAAAGTTGAAAACTGCTTCCACCATGGTTTCAAAATACTCGTTCAACATAGCGACAACATCTTCGGCTGCCATGGTTTCGGTAAGTGTCGTATAGCTGCGAATATCAGAAAATAACACGGTTACATCTTTGCGATCGCCCCCCAAATTTGTTTGTCCGCTACTCAACAATTGCTCTGCTAATTCCTGAGACATATAGCGATACATCGTACTTTTAAGGCGTTTCGCATCACTAATATCGTCCATTACGACCAGTGCTCCAGACACTTTTTGCGCATCGTTAGAATCGGCGATCGTGTTGATGGATAAATGAATGCTGTGTTGTTCTATGCCCTTGATCGGAAGTAAAGTTTGATCAGGATAATATTGATTGCGGCTAGTTTCGTCTTTGGCAGCGATCGCAGTTTGAAACCATCTGTAAAATTCACCCTTTTCTAGCCGAATGAGATCGGTGACAAATTTTCCTTCAATGACCTCGCTAGCATTTAAGCCTAATAACTTTTTAGCGCTTTCATTGGCGGCAATAATTCTGCCCTCTTTATCGGTCGAAATCACACCATTGGAAAGCGATCGCAAAATATCGCGCTGCATTTGCTCTTGTTGCTTCACCATGGCGAACAGTTTGGCGTTTTGCAGTGCCACCCCGGCTTGAATATTGAACGCCTTCATGAATTCCTGATCGTTGCGGTTAAAGCTAGCCCTCCAGCATTCCGGCGCTTCGGGGTATGTGGCGGGGTCATAGGGAAGAAATTCGCCCTGTCGGTGTTTATTAATCAGTTGGGTGACAGCAATCAGTTCGCCTGCCGCGTTGAACACGGGCATACACAGCATACTGCAAGTCCGATAGCCTGTTTTTTGATCGGTTTCTCTGGCAGTTTCGGCGTTAACGTGTTCATAAAGGTCGAAGGGAATTAGGACGGGTTCACCTGTAGTGGCGACTTGTCCGGCAAATCCGGCATCCATCGGAATGCGAATTTCTTGAAGGACATTGTTGATCGGTAATTTTGTCCAAAGTTGATGGCGATCGCAATCCAACAACCACAGCGTGCTGCGATCGGCTTGCATCAATTTCTTCGCCTCGTCCATGACTTTTCCCAAGGTTTCCTCCAGATCAAGTCCGCTCTGACTCAATGCTTTCGTTGCCTGCATTAGGGCTGAAGCGGCTCGCTGCTGTTGGGTGGCTTTGTAAAACGATCGAGAGGATTCCAGAATCAGCCGAATGGACGGCGCGAAATCGCAGAAAACCTGTTCATCTTTAGCGGTAAAGCCTGCCAGATCAATTTTGTCTTCGAGGTTGGATTTGGGGTCTGGATTAAGTTTAAGTTTGTTGATCAATTGCACGACTGCGACCAAGCTACCTGCTTCGTTGAGTAGCGGCATTGCCAGCATCGTGTAGGTGCGGTAGTGATTCTTGCGATCGAACTCTTGGGCTGCCTGCGATCGCGGATCGTCATAAAAATCGTAGGGAATGTTAACCACTTGCCGCTGAGTTGCTGCTTCGCCTGCAATACCGACCGAGAGGGGAAACCGCAATTCTAAATGGCTGCCGTTGTCGTCTTTGGCAACAATTGACCAGAGTTCATCTTTTTCTTCGTCAACCAAAAAAATAGTCGTGCGATCGGCATTGAGCAACTCTCCAGTTTTGAGTGTGATCGATCGCAACATCTCGTTGAGAATGGCATCAAACCCTTGAGAGTCCAACACGCTATCCAACATCGATAGGGTTTGATTCACCACCTGAAGCTTGCTCTCAACATCTGTCACTACTTGCTTAAAAGTGTCTTGAGTGAGAGGTGCAAGGAAAGTAGAGAAGGAACCTTTGCGGGTCGTCAGAGCGCTGGACGTAGGCGTGCTTAAAGCCGACGAAGCTGGAATTGTAGGCGCGGGAGGGGTTACATCGATCGCATCAGCCCAAGTCGAAGCTTCGACCACGCGAATTGGTTCATAATCAACCGGTTCATAATCAACCGCTTCATAATCAATCAGTTCATGGCTAACAGGTTGATGGCTAACAGGCTCGCAGTTAACAGGCTCACAATCAAGCAGGATCGGCAGATGCGAAGAAGCTTCCATAGAAACACAGGGGAGAACGGCTAAGGACGCAGAAGCCAAAGAACAGTTCTATATTGCCCCGTGTGGCGCAGAGAGTAGCACCTAGAGATTCTTAACCTTTTCGATTCATCACTTGAATCAGCCAAAGAGTGGCAATTACGCCTATAAAATGCGCCATGAGTGTGTTGATGTTCGCCTGAACCAGAAACACATCTAAAGGAGTGACGAATTTTGAGAGATTTCCTGAAAAGATGCCGCCCACTTGAGCCAAAGATTTAACGAGCAAAGATCCGACGATCGCCTGAGCACCCAGCAGGGTGAGCAATGTTCCCAACAAGTTAACCAACAGCCCCAGTCGCAAGATTCTAATTAAATCGCCGGGCTTGGGTCGGGCTTGGGCATTTGGGGTTTTTAGTTGACGAGCAAGACGAGTGTAGCTAAACGCAAAGTAAGCTCCTATGAAGAGAGCCACTAACCCACAAACTGCAAAAAAGATGCCTCCTCCGACTCCGGGGTTGGGGGGCGTTCCTGGTTGGGTGGTTCCTCCCCGATTGAGCCCCGCAAAAGCCAAGACGGCTCCCGAAATAGCTGCCAAAATAATTTGCGCCCAGAAACTAATCCAGCCTGTCATCCGAAACGAACTAGAGACTCGTTGAACAGCCGGGGGAAGGGAATTGGAAGCAATTTTGTTCGCCATAGGTCGGCACGGGTTGGGGTTAGGCTATGAGGGCTACGATAGCAGAAATGACGGGTTTTCTACCAGTGGGCAAGCAGGGGCTGCGCCAAACTAGCTAGTTTGCGTTTGCAGGAAGCGTTGACGCATGGTAAGCGCGATCGCCCCCAGGAAAATTAATCCAATCCCACCTGCTAAAGGGTTGCCATTTAAACCAGTCAGCCACTCTGGCACCCGTCCTGAATATTTCACCAAGTTGCCCACATTCACCACGTAATAGCCAAACACTAAGCCGCCATGAAGCCCAATGGGCAACCCCAAGCGCCCTTGATGATGGCACAGTGAACTAATGGACCAGACTAAGGTTCGAGTCGATTGCTTTGCCCACACTAGCGCCAAGCCCAGTAGAACTAAGCCCAAAAACTGGGGCGAAGTCCGAATTACTTCAGGCAGAGGCTTAATAAAATGTAAAGCTGCAAAAATGATGCTGCTCGACCACAGGGCAGTTCTAGGCGTAAAGTCTCTCTGAAGCTCGTCTAGCATCCAGCCGCGAAACACAAGCTCTTCGGCAAAACCCGTCCCCAAGCCAACCGCAATGCCTGCTAAAACCAGCGTGATTAAAGAGTCCGTAGGTGCCTGCCACACCAGCCAACCCAGCCAGCCCTGCACCCCAAACAAAAACATTAGGCTAAAGAACCCTAGCCCCCAGCCCGATGAGACATTCCTTGCCATTCTGCGGCGATAGAACCAATCCATAGTTTTTGAAGACACGCGAGTCTTGGTGAACCCACTTTCCCCAAAGGCGAATGAGAACCAAGAACTCTACAAACAGGAGGGGCATGGTGAGCAGGGTTAGGGCATTGGTATCGCGCACGAAGAGGGCGATCGGGGCAGCCACAGGCAGCCATAGGAGCACCAGTAGTAACAATAACGTCAGTATTCTAATGGGTGCGGGATACCGGGCTAAAGCAGCAAATTGAGATTTCAAGTTTCTAACCTATTCGTCTGGCTCGATCGTGCTGATTAGCCCGTTGTTATTCAGTGTCTCGCTATAGAACTCGGCATGTTCCTGCACACAAGTAATAACGAGTGCAATTCCGTTGGTATGCGCCTCCATCATGATACTGACGGCTTGAGGCTGGGTAATACTCGCTACCGTTTGCATCAAGACTTGCACCACATATTCCATAGAATTGAAATCGTCGTTGTGCAACAAAACCTTGTACCGAGGAGCTATTTTACGAGCTGTTGAACGCTGTTCAATCGTCTCGACTGCCACTGTTAATACTCTCCGTAAGTTGCAATAAATTATTGAGATGTTGTTACAGAAATCTATTTTACCTAGATTAACCGGATTTGAAAGGGAAATGGAAACTTTCTGTCTTTGTATACAGTCTATGGGTCTATTGCAACAAAATGCAACTCATGAGGGCTTTAGGAGGTTTCTACCCATGGCTAAGATTCGTGGCACAATTGGTAACGATATTTTGAGAGGCACTGTCGGCGATGACGAAATTTTGGGACTTGCGGGAGATGACCGCTTGTTGGGTTTGTCGGGTAACGATCGCCTAGAGGGGGGCGACGGCGTTGACCTGCTGAAGGGCGGATTTGGCAATGATGTTGCAGACGGTGGCAAGGGCGACGATATGCTGAGCGGCGGCGAAGGGATTGACCTGCTCAAGGGCGGCGAAGGCAATGATCTCTTGGATGGTGGCAAGGGCGCTGATCAGTTGGTGGGTGGTTTGGGAGATGACCTTTATGTTGTGGATAATGGGGGCGATGTGATCCGCGAACGCCGCGACCAGGGCATTGATACGGTTCAGTCTTCCATTAGTTATAAACTCACGGCTCAATTAGAAAACCTGACGCTGACTGGCACCGATGCCCTGAATGGTACAGGGAGTCGATTCAACAACACTTTGACCGGCAACGGGGCAAATAATTTATTGCAAGGGCTGGCAGGGGGCGATCGCCTCTTTGGAGATGGGGGCGATGATACTCTAGATGGCGGCTTAGATGGCGATATTATGAGCGGCGGGTTGGGGAACGATCGCTACATCGTGGATAGCCAAGGCGACACGCTCCTTGAGTCTGCTAGTCAAGGAATAGACGGGGTCGAGGCATCTGTAGACTTTACCTTAGGAGACAATTTTGAAAAGCTAATGCTGACTGGCACCGCCATTTCGGGCACCGGCAATGAACTGGCAAATCAGATCATGGGCAACGCCAGTAACAACATTCTTAACGGTGGCGTAGGGGCGGATGAATTGATCGGGGGCAACGGAAGCGATATCCTGACAGGCGGCGGCGACTCCGATCGCTTTACCTACGGAGCACAGTTGTCCGCGCCTGAAACAGGGACAGATACGATTACCGACTTTGTTCGTGGCACCGATTTAATTGTCCTCTCCCGCCAAGCCTTCGGACTCAGCAGTTCTAGCGGCACACTCTTAGGCACCCCAGAGTTTCAATCGGTTGCCAATGATGCCCAAGCCGCTATCAGTGCTGCTCGGATCGTTTTTAGTAAAGGGTCGGGCAACTTGTACTACAACCCTAACGGCGCGGCGGCTGGCTTTGGTACGGCTGACGGTAACGGTAACCTCGCTAATTTGACAAACGTGACGAATTTAGCAAACACAGACATTTTGATCGCGTGAGAGCTATCCCTTCAACCACAAACTCGACAGAAAGACTTGGGGAGTTATCATGTTAAGAACTTGATATTTCTTAACGAATTAAATCCGAATGGTTATCACTTCCTCAGGCTCAAAGTTCAAAACGTTTCTAACTGAAAAGTTTTCTTCGGAAATGAACCCAATCCAGAACTGATCGCCATTCTAATGGTTTATTTTGTTCAAGGAATTTTGGGCTTGGCACGGTTGGCAGTTAGCTTCTTTCTAAAAGATGAGTTGCATCTCAGTCCGGCGGAGGTGTCTGCGCTCATGGGCATTGCGGCTTTGCCTTGGATGGTGAAGCCGCTGTTTGGGTTCATTTCCGATGGTCTTCCCATTTTGGGCTACCGGCGGCGACCCTACCTCATTTTGTCGGGTTTACTGGGCACTGCCGCCTGGATCATGATGGCAACAGTTGTCCATACAGCCTGGGCTGCCACGTTGGCGATCGCCCTGAGTTCTTTATCTGTTGCCGTTAGCGATGTCATTGTCGATTCTTTGGTGGTCGAACGAGCCCGTTCTGAGTCGGTTCGAGACGCTGGCTCACTTCAGTCTCTCACCTGGGGTGCCTCGGCGATCGGGGGCTTAGTGACGGCTTACTTTAGTGGTCTCCTGCTCCAGCACTTCACCAGCCAAGTCGTTTTTGAAATTACAGCCACTTTTCCCTTAATTGTCTCGCTAATGGCTGGGCTCATTGTCGAGGCGCGAGTCACCGAATCCTACAATTGGTCGGCAATTAAGCTCCAAGTCAAGCAACTACGCGGGGCTATCACCCAAAAATCTATTTGGATGCCCACCGCATTCCTGTTTCTTTGGCAGGCCACGCCTACCGCCGATTCAGCTTTCTTTTTCTTCTCCACCAACGAACTTGGCTTCCAGCCAGAGTTTTTAGGGCGAATTCGGTTGGTCACTAGCGTGGCTGCTTTGCTAGGAATTTGGGTGTTTCAGCGTTTTCTTAAAGCGGTTCCCTTCCGTGTTATTTTTGGCTGGAGTACGGTAATATCGGCGGCGTTGGGCATGACGACGTTATTATTGGTGACCCATACTAATCGGGCGATCGGCATTGATGATCAGTGGTTTAGTCTGGGCGATAGCTTAATTTTGACCGTGATGGGGCAAATCGCGTTCATGCCTGTGTTAGTTCTGGCGGCTCGGCTTTGTCCTCCAGGCGTAGAAGCCACGTTGTTTGCGCTATTAATGTCGATTTATAATCTGGCGGGATTTTTGTCCTACGAGTCTGGTGCATTGCTGATGCATTGGCTGGGTGTGGATGAAACAAACTTTACCAACCTTTGGATCGTCGTGGTCATTACCAATTTGACCACCCTGTTGCCGTTGCCTTTAATAAGATGGTTACCGGGTGCCGATGAAGCACAGGACAATGGAGTGCTGCCTGAGGCTTCTATCTCGATTTTGGAAACAGAGCTGGTGACGGCTGAAAAGGAACTGGTGACAGAGCTGTAGGGATGGATGTCACTGTCTGAAGAGAACCTTAATGGGTTTAGAGTGACTACGGAGATGAACGTCATCGCCTGATCCAGGATTTAACTTTCTTCAGGCGATCGACGGAACGTAATCTCTGTAGACTAATCTGTAGACTCAACACACGACTCAACACAGAATTAAGCACAAAACCTATGTAGTGACGATCCGAGTGACTACTTTATTCGTCTCTGTCTCAACAATTGCTAAGCTATGACCTTTATCCTTTTCTCCTTGAGCTATTCCGTACAGAGCTAACCCTGTACGAAGTACCTCTGCCATATTTTTTCCAGATTCGTCAGATAACTTCTGAAGCAACTCATAGGCTTCTGGAGTCAGGTCAAGATTAAGACGTTTCTTGGATTTAGGAATTTGCGGACTAGACATCAGACAAAACACTCCTTGAATTCAACACCACCCGAGGCACAGATTTGCTGGGGGCAGCTATTTACAAAATGGACAATGACAAAATGAACAAGGTCGCAAAGATTCACCCTAGATAGATTGCCATCCTATTAGGTGCATTGCTGTCAGCTAGAACACTATTATGTATATCGATTATGCCCTTTTTATATACAATTTGTGCATTTCATCACAAAGCTTTTCCGAATCAACATCCCAAGATTAAGTTCTCGACCGATTGAAGCCTAGTTCCATCAAACCTTTTGCCCCACACCTCAAGACTTGGGGTGTGGGGCAAAAAATTATTAACTGCGATCGCCAGAATTAGAAGCTGCTATCGAGAATATCTTTGCTAAACGTCCTGATGCTAACCATCACTATAAGGATTGGGTTGAGCCATGAGCTTGAGAGACGAAACCTCACGAGACGGCTCCACAATAAGAGTCAGACTCTTGCGATCGAGCACTCGCACTCGCGTTCCAGGCTCAAGGCTAACCTGTTGAGGACACCAAGCGCGCCATAAACTGCCTTGAAACTTGATATATCCCATACTGTTGGCAGGAATCAGCTCGAAGACAACAGCCTGAACTTCTCGTGGGTCTCCTTCCTGACCCGTGGGTAAAATTTGCATCAGTGCTCTCGTAACCTGTCGGAAGGCTTTAGTATGCATCGCAAGGACCTCCTAAATGGGAACACAGTGTTTTCTACGTAAGCTATGAATCTATTAAGCTCACGTATTTATAGTATATGTATATTTTGTGTGTGTCAACTACATTTTATGGCGATTTTTTAAATATTAGTCGGATACCTCTACACAGACTGTAGGTTCTTTGAGGACTGCTGTCTGTAGAATCTGTACAAATTTTGTGCATATAAAATTTATTTATTAATTAGTTTAAGTGCTTTAATTTGTGTTTTTAATGAGGAAAAGATATATAAATTTTTAGCAATCTGACTCAATTCTTGAATTTTTGTACTTTGACTTTTGACTAAAGTCATGTGATTATGGGCGATCAAAGCGATTTAAGTAAAGAATTGACAAATTTCATGCCCTTCTCCCCTAATCTTGCCGCTAGCTTCAAAACTTCCTGACTAAAACGCTGAAATCGGGGGTAATTTCTACCAACAAAGATATGTGCGAAAAGATTCAGCGCTTTGTGCAACTGGTTTCAGAAGCCAATAATCTGCACGAGTCCGTCATTGCCGCAGGGTTAGATCCCTCTGAAGATTTTGTGAATGCCGATTTCAGGGGTAGGAACTTTATGGGGGTTGATTTGAGTGGCTACAACCTCAGTGGCGCAGATTTGAGTGAGGCAGATCTGCGGGGCGCTTCTCTCAACAGGGCGAATTTGAGTCATGCCAACCTCACCGATGCCCGGTTGGATAGAGCTAGCCTGCGAGGAACCCTTTTGATTGGGGCAAAGCTCAATCGTGCCAAGCTAACGAACGCTAGCGTTCGGATTGCCAAACTGAACGATGCTGAATTGGAGTTTGCGTATTTAGAAGGAGCAGATTTACGGGGTGTTAATCTGACCGGTGCAACCTTGCATCATGCGCATCTTGGGCGGGTTGATTTCAGGGGGGCGCAATTGAGTGGAGCCAACCTGACTGATACCAATCTACGTTGTGCTGATATGAGAGGAGCGTATGCGCGGGGAGCCAACTTTACCCAAGCCAAGTTAGACGGAGCAGATCTAGGAAATGCCAATTTGACTGAGGTGAACCTGAGCCATGCCTCGTTGCAACGGGTTCATGGGGATGGCTGTGATCTCAATGGGGCACAAATGCAGGGGGCAGATTTACGCAACGCCAACTTGAGTACTGCTGACTTTAGTCGGGCTCAGTTGGAAAGGACTCAGTTTGAGAATGCTTTGATAGTGGGTGCTGTGTTTATGGAGTGCGAGGGGCTTTCTGAATCTTTATCTGCGGCTCTGGAATTGAGGGGGGCAATTGTTTCGGAAAATTCTTCGAGTGAAGTCAGCTTTACCCAAAGTGATATTGAAAATCGGATTGCGGACTTAGAGCATTCGGTTAATCGGTTAGGAGAATGGGCGGAGAATCTTAGGAGGAAGGTGAGTGAGGAGCGGGTCAGCCTGTTCAGAGGTTATCCGCTCAATCGTTCGGCGATCGCCCAAAGTGAGGTGCTGAGAGATTTTGCTAATGAAGTCCAAACCAGTTGCATTGAGGCTCGACAGGCGATCTTTGCCTATCGAGTCAGTTCTCTTTCAGAAACCTGGACTGCTAAAGAGTTCATTGCTGAATACAACGACATTAATGAGCAACTGGGTAAGATTGGCATTTTTAATCAAATTGTTCAAATAATACTGGTAGATATTCCGGGGTTTATTGCCCGGAGTGTCTAGCTCTCCATTGAACACTGTGCGATCGCCCACTATGCAAATTTCTCAAATGGGCACTCGCCCCACCCCCGAAGGTTCCGACAGCCTTTCCTACACTGTTCAAGACTGGTGCAAAGGCTACCGATCGCTTCCCCAAGAATATGAATACTGGATTGATGAAATCGATGGCGAAATTCCACCTGACTTGAGCGGAACCCTGTTTCGGAATGGACCGGGTTTACTAGAACTGGATGGGCAACCTGTGCATCATCCGTTTGATGGCGATGGCATGGTTTGCGCGATCGCCTTCCAAAACGGACGAGCCCACTTTCGCAACCGCTATGTGCGTACCCAGCCCTACCAAGAAGAACAAAAAGCTGGAAAATATCTCTATCGCGGAGTCTTTGGAACTGCCAAGCCCGGAGGTTGGCTCGCCAATACCTTTGATCTGCGGCTGAAAAATATTGCCAACACCAACATTCTGCCTTGGGGCGAAAAGCTCTGGGCACTTTGGGAAGCCGCCGAGCCCCACAGCCTTGACCCGTACACCTTAGAAACATTAGGGCTCGACCGTTTAAATGGCGTGCTAAAACCTGGCGATGCCTTCGCTGCCCATCCTCGGATTGATGTCGCCTGTGAGTTAGACCAGGGCGAACCCTGCCTCGTCAATTTTCCATCAAGCCTGGGCTGTCTACTAGCATCACCATTTATGAGCTCAACCTTGCCGGTCAGGTAATGCGGCAGCATGTCCACTCTGTGCCAGGGTTTGCGTTCATCCATGACTTTGCCATTACGCCTAACTACTGCATCTTCTTCCAAAATCCCATGGTCTTTAATCCTATTCCATTCTTGCTAGGGTTTCGGGGGTGCAGCGCAGTGTCTTAAATTCCAGCCCGATCGACCGACGCAAGTGTTGATTATTCCGCGTCGGCAGCCTGGAGCTGTGCAAACTTTATCGGTTAAATCGGGCTTTATTTTTCATCATGCCAATGCCTTTGAGCAAGAGGGCAAGGTTTATGTAGACTCAGTTTGCTACCCCGATTTTCCCGCCGTTGACCCCGATCAAGATTATCAGGAAGTTCGGTTTGCCGAATTGCCACCGGGTCAACTTTGGCGGTTTCAATTGAACCTAGAAACCCATGAAGTTAAACGACAGCTTTTGGAAAGCCGTTGCTGTGAATTTCCTGTGATTCATCCTCAGCGGGTCGGTCGTCCTTACCGATATACCTATCTGGGTGCCGCCCATGACTTGATAGGCAATGCGCCCCTGCAAGGTGTTTTAAAAATAGATTTGCAGATGGACGACCCCGACGGTATCTGCGAAGCAGCACGCCAGCTCTGGAGCTTTGCCCCACGCGGCTTTACAGGCGAACCCATTTTTGTGCCGCGATCGAATGCTGTGGTTAATTCTGAAAATGAAGATGACGGTTGGGTGCTGATTTTGGCGTTCAATAGCGAGTCAGAGCGATCGGAATTAGTCATTTTGAATGGGAAGGATTTGGGCGAAGTTGCGCGGCTGAAGCTGAAGCACCATGTGCCCTATGGGCTGCATGGGCAGTTTACGCCCCGCTGCTATCTGAAGTAAACCCTCCCTATAAAACGAGTCGCAATTGACGATAGAAGCCTGAATTCATGCCTCAATCGACCCAGACAGCGGCTCCTAGAGTCTTTAGAAATCTTGACCGGGCTCCTTCATCGCCAGCGCTTTTCCCCAACTATAGAGCAAGGGAATGGCAACCATTGAAAAATTGAGGCTCATAACTTAAGCATTGTTGCAACAAATTGAAATCTTGTGTTACATTTATTTACATACAGGTTGATGTCAAACAAAGGTTACCAATCATGCAAACGCAAGAAACTCCCAAAGTTGGTTTTACAAATTTCGCTGAAACTTGGAACGGTCGTCTAGCAATGATGGGTTTTGTAATTGGGGTAGCGACTGAGTTCCTCACAGGTCAAGGTATTTTGTCTCAAATCGGCTTGATGTAATTTTTGATTCGCTCTTCGTCTGTTAAACAAAGGGGTTGCGTCATATGCCAACCCCCTTTTTTTTGTGTGTTAATCTCGCAAGTCTTAATCTCGCAGGTTTTGATAACGATAAAAGGTATAAGCATCAAATAGAGCGCCAACAACGCTACAGGCGATTCCAATGGTGACTAGCCCTCGCAATGCACTAGTGCTACCAAACACTTTTAAGAACTGCGCCACTTGCTCTAACCCTGCTTTGCCAAAAACCTCCAGCCCTGGAACATATCCGAGCAGTGCCAGACTTGCTAAGATTGTCCCAATTAATAGGACAGGAGCCAAGAAGCTAAAAATGCTAGTTAAGAGAAGGGAACGCAGGAGATTAGGCAGAATGCTCATAGGTCAATGCGATCGCTATCCGGCGAATGATCGAGTGGGATAATCACCTTATAAGCATAAAAGGTGATCGCTTGACTAGGAAAAACATGACAGGAATCTTAAATTAAGATAAAAAACAATTTTCTCAGACCATTTCTCAGACCCATGAAGCTAGAGGTACGGGGCGATTGAGCGAACAGACTCGGAGTTTTGGTTTAAAGGCATGGAGCCGCAGACTGGTTGCCGCTATTTTGCTGGCTGGGCAGGTGATTGTTCACCTGATCCGAGGGAAGATCCATTGGCGCAATACCCTGGAACAAATGGTGGCGGTGGGTCCTGAGTCGTTGCTGGTGGCGTTGTTGATGTCGGCTTCAGTGGGTATGGTCTTTACCATTCAAGTGTCGCGAGAGTTTATTAACCTGGGTGCAGGTTCGGCGGTGGGGGGCGTGTTGGCGATCGCCCTTGCTCGGGAGTTGGCTCCAATTTTGACTGCTGTGGTGTTGGCAGGTCGCGTGGGTTCGGCGTTTGCTGCCGAAATTGGCACCATGCAAGTGACTGAGCAAATTGACGCTTTGTACATGCTCAAAACTGACCCCATTGACTACTTAGTTATCCCCAGGGTCATTGCTTGCTGTCTGATGCAGCCTCTACTCACTATCTTGTCCTTTACTACTGGAATGATTGGCGGCGTTTTTATTGCCGATAGCCTGTACGACATTTCTAACAGCGTATTTCTGGACTCTGCCCGCAACTTTCTAACGCCGTGGGATATGGTGAGCGCTATGATTAAGGGCGCTGTTTTGGCATTCTTATTGCCGTGATTGGCACTAGCTGGGGCTTAACCACCACCGGGGGGGCGAAAGGCGTGGGACAATCGACCACTACGGCAGTGGTGACTGCCTTGCTATCTATTTTTATTGCTAATTTCTTTCTTTCCTGGTTAATGTTCCAGGGCACGGGTGCTTCTACTCTGAATATGTAGTGCTCTCTCGCCCTTTAGCCCTTTAGAATACAAGCAGCCTCATCCATTTTTGGCAAGAGCCTTGATCGCCCATGACTACCACTCCAGACCGCAGCCTTTCTCCCGAAACCGTGCAGTTAGCGCCGAGCTACGCTATTCCCATCACCTTAATACTGGCAGCCCTGCCGCTGTTTTTTCTCAAGGCTTGGGCAGGTGGAGCGATCGCCCTTTTTGCCTTGTTTCTCCTAGTTCAAACCGCTACTTTGCGCCTCTGCTTCACCCAAACCGCCCTAGACATTTACCGAGGCGAATCTTTGCTGCGGCAATTTCCTTACGCTGACTGGCAAAATTGGCAAATCTTTTGGTTCAATGTCCCCGTTCTCTTCTACTTTAAGGAAGTGAAAAGCATTCATTTTCTGCCCATTTTATTTGATGCAAAAATGTTGAGAACCTGCTTAGAACAGCGTTGCCCTGTCGCCCATCCTGTTTCCCGTTAGTGCTGCACCCATGAATGATGAAGTAAATGAGTTAGAAACCCGTATTGCTGAACTGCGGCAACAGGAAAAAAGGCTACAACAGGATGTTGCCTCGCTGCAAGCCTCGTACAATGCCATGCTGCAAAAGCAAGTTGCCGAGGCGCAAATGGCGTTGGGGCGAGTGGTGCAGGAAAGTTTGAGTGAGCTAGAGCAACGCAGGCAGAAGCTACAAATCGCTGTGGAGCAACTGGAGCGACGACAAGAACGAATTCGCAACGAAATGAAAACTAGCTTTGCAGGCGTGTCTCAAGATCTTGCCATTCGGGTGCAAGGATTCAAAGATTATTTGGTGGGCAGCTTGCAAGATTTGGCGACTTCAGCCGAACAGTTGCAACTAACGCCTGCCTCAGAGCCAGAACCCCGCAGAGGAGTGCGATCGGAAAATCGGGAAGAGGTTAGATCGGAGGCGCGATCGGAGGCGCGATCTGAATCTAGATCTGGGATGCGATCGGATGCCAAATCTGGAATGGAGGAAGCGCTAATTCCTAAATTTGCTGAAAGTAATCTGCAAGAGCAAACCAAGCGAATTAATAAACTGTTAGATCAATACCGGATGATGCCTGACTATTATGGACAACCCTGGCAGTTGCGGCGCACCTTTGAACCAATTCACGCCGATCGCGTTTCAAATTGGTTTTTTACTCAAGGTGGACGAGGTTCCTTAAAATCTTTGGGTTCTCGGTTGCAGAATATTCTAGTCGCCTCAGCCGTGATTTCGGTGCTGCGAGATTTGTATGGCGATCGCGTTCGGGTTTTAGTCTTAGGCGACTCTCCCGAACGCCTGGGCGAATGGCGACGGGGGCTGCAAGATTGTCTGGGCGTTTCTCGTGCCGACTTTGGGTCTGACCAAGGCATTGTGCTGTTTGAAGCGCCCGAACCCTTGGTGCAGCGGGCAGAACGGTTGTTGAAGCAAAAGCAATTGCCCATTATTCTAATTGATGAGTCAGAAGGATTCATCAATTTAGCGCTATTGCAGTTTCCCTTGTGGTTAGCGTTTGCCTCTGACCCCACGAACCCGATGGTCTACTAAACAAGGATATTCATATATGGCGGTTTGGATTGGCTTTTGTGTGGCGATTGGGGTCAGTGCCTACCTCCTGGGTTCCTTGCCTACGGGATATTTAGCAGGTCGTATTCTGAAGGGAATCGACATTCGAGAACATGGCTCAAAATCCACTGGGGCAACGAATGTCCTACGAACTGTCGGAAAGTTTCCAGCCCTGGTGGTGCTGTTGATTGATGTGTTGAAAGGAGCGGCGGCGATCGCCTTAACCCGATCGGTATATCAGCAGTCCGCGATCGCTCCTTTCATTCCTCCTGAGGTTAATTTACAAGTCTGGCTCCCTTATGCCATTACCCTGTCCGGCTTGGCCGTTCTCTTAGGGCACAGCCGTTCTATTTGGATTAACTTTTCGGGCGGCAAATCTGTGGCAACTGGCTTAGGACTTTTACTCGCCATGGCGTTGCCTGTTGGCTTAGGATCACTGGCTGCTTTCGTGGGGGTGCTAGCCCTTTCGCGGATTGTTTCTCTCAGTTCCATCGCAGCAGCCCTAGCAACCATGGGACTCATGGTCGGACTGCAACAACCTTTGCCCTTTCAAGGACTGGCGATCGCCGGAGGGCTGTTCGTCATTTGGCGACATCAAGCTAATCTCCAGCGTCTCATGGCTGGCACCGAGCCTCGGTTAGGACAGAAAGCTCAAGAATCAGAGCCTCAATAACTTCAGAGCCTCAATAACTTCAGAGCCTCAATCACTTTAGATTAGAAATTACAGACCCGTCCTTAAAAACTTGTGATACCGTTACACAGGCGAAATTGAACCTGCCCTTTAAAGAGTAATGCTCTGTAAGCGTACGCTGTTTGAATAATCTTTAAGCTTCCAGGAATCGCGCTGATTTTGCTGAATCTCTAACGGGTAACCTAAAGGTTGCCTTTTCTTTAGAAAATCAGCCCAACAAACACCTGTTAATGAACCACACGAGGGAAAATTATGTCAAAACTCCACATTTTTAGCGCTGCTGCTGTGACAGCTAGCCTGTGGATGGTTGGAATGAACCCAGCCTCAGCTCGCATTCCTCAAATCCCTGAGGCAGCACCCGCACCTGCTCAGGAAATTGCTCAAGCCTTTACCTTACCCGCTGGCATCACTGCTATTGGGTCGGGTTTAGCCACTGCACCCGCTGACGTGGCTGTGATTTACTTAAATTACTACAGTAACTACTATCCTCAGCCTTCTGAAAACCCCAACACGCCTCCCCCGCTTCCTCCCACGGCAACAGCCGCTGATATGAAGCCCGTGGTTGATGCGCTGGTTGCGGCTGGCGCGATCGCGGCAAATGTTGAAGCCACCGCTGATCCTAATGCCTCAGGGGGCTTTAGGGTGCGGGTAAAACTAGATAAGCCGACCCAAGACAACGTACAAGCCTAGTCGCAGCCGCGAATACGGCTGCGACAAAAAACAGTAAGTTCTCAACCGGTGGGGCACAAGTGGGCTACTTTACAAACAACTGCGCCGCCCTAGAAACTGAGGCTCGGAGGCTGGCAATGGCAGATGCCCGCAGCCGTTCGAGCGCTCTTGCAGAAACCGCAGGCATTACTCTCGGCAGGCTAACGGCTCTCACCGAATCGGCAACGTTTGGCTACTACGGTGGCACAGGCTGTCCTTCGGCGGCTGATAATCAAGGTCTTCAAGATCCTTATGCTTTACAGGGCGTGGATCTGCTGAGTCCTGCTGTTGTGCGCGTGAATTCCTCGGTATCTGCAACCTATGAAATGAAGTAGGCGATCGCCAGTCTGATGGGCACCTCGAACAATTCAAATCTGATTGAGAAAAGCAGGTTAATGTGGGGCAGTCAGGTTTGAGGGTGAGGTGCTCTATCTAGGAACCTTCCTTGATATAGACCCTCCTCGTTCTGCTCAACTCCCTACTATTCTTTTATTGTAAAGATTTGCGTACTTTTCTCACAATTCACCTGGCAATATTCCTTCATCTTTGGATAAATCATCCGCATTGAACCTCTGTGCTTCTTATATCAGTCAGTAGGTCAGCCACGGTTTTGACAGGATCTTTATAGATCGATGATGCCCCATTCCTCAATTCCAGTGGCAGAATGGGGATACTGGCGAGGTGTAGCAAACTAGAATCCCATGTCAAGATGCTAGTCAAATGAGCTACATTAATAAATATTAAGAAAATATGACCTCGCGTCAAGAATCTAGGAGGAACAGCCTCAGTGAATAAGCGGTGGAAGAATGCGGGGCTGTATGCCCTTTTGGTAGTGGTTGTTGTCTTTCTGGCAACAGCCCTTTGGGATAACAGACAACCCCCCATGAAGACGTGGCGTTACAGCGAATTTATCAATCAAGTCAGTTCAGGTCAAGTTGAGAAAGTGGCGATTCGTTCTGATCGACAATTTGCTCAGGCTAAGGCAAACGACGGCGAAACCTACGGTATCAACATTCCTAATGATCCTGAATTGTTAGACATTTTGCAAAAGAACAACGTTGATATCTCCGTCACTCAGCAAGGCGAAGACAACGGTATAGCCAGAATTCTCAGCACGTTGCTGATTCCCTTCTTGCTCTTGGTGGTGCTGTTTTTTGTGCTGCGTCGGGCACAGAGTGGACCGGGTAGTCAGGCCATGAACTTCGGCAAATCTAAAGCCCGCGTTCAGATGGAACCCCAAACCCAAGTTACTTTTGGTGATGTAGCAGGGATTGAACAGGCAAAGTTAGAGCTTTCTGAAGTTGTAGACTTTCTAAAGAATGCCGATCGCTTCACCGCAGTGGGCGCAAAAATTCCTAAAGGCGTGCTGCTAGTAGGTCCTCCTGGAACGGGTAAAACCCTCTTGGCAAAAGCTGTGGCGGGTGAGGCTGGTGTTCCTTTCTTCTCAATCTCTGGCTCTGAGTTTGTCGAAATGTTTGTAGGTGTGGGTGCGTCCCGCGTCCGTGATCTGTTCGAGCAAGCCAAAGCTAATGCGCCCTGTATCGTCTTTATTGATGAAATCGATGCAGTCGGTCGTCAGCGAGGTGCAGGTTTGGGCGGTGGCAACGATGAGCGGGAACAAACCCTGAACCAGTTGCTGACTGAAATGGACGGCTTTGAAGGCAATACAGGGATTATTCTGATTGCTGCTACAAACCGCCCTGACGTGTTGGATGCAGCGCTGCTTCGTCCCGGTCGTTTCGATCGCCAAGTGGTGGTCGATCGCCCCGACTTTGCCGGACGTTTGGAAATTCTTAACGTTCACGCTCGTGGCAAGACTCTTTCTCAAGACGTTGACCTTGACAAGATTTCTCGACGCACACCTGGGTTTACGGGTGCTGACTTGGCAAACTTGCTCAACGAAGCGGCTATTCTGGCGGCTCGTCGTAACCTCACTGAAATTTCGATGGATGAAGTCAATGATGCGATCGATCGCGTTATGGCGGGCCCTGAGAAGAAAGATCGGGTGATGAGCGAAAAAGCGGAAAACCCTGGTGGCATATCACGAAGCAGGTCATGCTTTGGTCGGTGCGCTGATGCCTGATTATGATCCGGTTCAAAAAGTCAGCATTATCCCTCGCGGTCGTGCAGGCGGTTTGACTTGGTTTGTGCCTCGTGAAGATCAAATGTCTTCTCGTTCTTACTTGCAGAACCAAATGGCAGTAGCGCTAGGGGGTCGAATTGCCGAGGAAATCGTCTTTGGTGAGGAAGAAGTGACTACGGGTGCTTCCAGCGACCTCCAGCAAGTGGCACGGGTGGCGCGGCAGATGGTGACACGGTTTGGCATGAGCGATCGCCTCGGACCGATCGCGCTGGGTCGTTCTCAGGGCGGGATGTTCTTGGGACGCGACATCATGGCAGAGCGTGACTTTTCTGAAGAGACGGCTGCAACGATCGACGATGAAGTGCGCAATTTGGTAGAGCAAGCCTATCGGCGGGCAAAGGTCGTTTTGACCGAGAACCGTTCAGTGCTAAACGCTTTGGCTGATATGTTGATTGAGCGGGAAACCGTTGATTCTGAAGAGCTTCAGGAATTGTTGGCAACTAGCGATGTGAAAATGGCTTCGGTTGCTTAAATCTTTCAGATTCATTTGATTTAAATCTAATCAATTGGAGAGGGTGGTTTTATGCCACCCTTTTTTGTGGGCTTTTTTCTTCTTTTTTATGATGATTACTGGAACAACTAAACTGCTTGGGGTGATTGGCTATCCGGTGGCGCATTCGCTTTCTCCGGCAATGCACAATGCGGCGATCGCCCATCTCAACGCCAATTATATTTATCTACCTCTGCCTGTTAAACCTGAAGATTTGCGAGTGGCGATCGAGGGCTTCCGGGCGATCGATCTCCAAGGCTTCAGCATTACAATTCCCCATAAGCAAGCCATCATGCCCCTGCTGGCAGAAGTTAGCGATATGGCTCAAGCCATTGGTGCGGTTAATACGGTGTATCCCACTGAGCGGGGTTTGGGCGGCACCAATACTGACATCACCGGATTCCTTGCGCCCCTGCTAATCAAACACCAAGATTGGAGTCAGACGACGGCTGTAGTCTTGGGTAATGGTGGAGCGGCTAGAGCTGTGGTGATGGGTTGTCGGCAGTTAGGATGTGCTCAAATTCAGGTAGTAGGACGCAATTGGCAAAAGCTGCAAGATTTTCGAGCGAGTTGGCTCGATTCGCCTTTAGCCGTTAGTAATTTATCGGTACATCGGTGGGAAGAATTGCCAGATCTAATTCTGCGGGCAGATCTGCTAGTCAATACGACCCCCATTGGGATGCATCCGTTGGTAGAAGATTCACCCTTGAGCGCAGAAGAAGGAGAGAAGATTAAGCGGGGGGCGATCGCCTATGATTGATTTATTACGCCGCGTCCGACTCAGTTCTTGCGACAGGCTCAAGAAAGGGGAGCGATCGCGATCGACGGCTTAGAAATGCTGGTTCAGCAAGGCGCAGTCGCTTTAGAACTTTGGCTCAACCAACCTGTCCCTATTGAGATTATGCGTCAAGCACTTTTGAATCGTTTAGAGCGCCAGTAGGAGGATCAGAAAATTTCTAAACTTTGTCGCCTTAACTGATTCAACAAAGGCTAACAAACCGTTATGCTAACTTTTATGAAGCCTTAGCAGAGAATCTTTATGTTTGAAATTCCTCAATCTGTCAAAGTTTGGAGTCAGTTCAGCCACCCTGCCTTGATGTGGGCACTGTTGGCACTTTCAATTTATGCCCTTTACCTAGGCGTACAAATCCGCCGTACCCGTAGCGCTGAAGGCGACGCTAAGAAAGAACTCATCAAAGGTAAGTACAATATCAAGCACTACCAAATGGGTTCGCTCTTGTTGGCGCTGATGGTGTTAGGGAGCGTCGGCGGTATGGCAATTACGTATCTTAATAACGGTAAATTATTTGTGGGTTCTCACCTTCTGGCAGGTTTGGGTATGACCGGAATCATTGCCACTTCCGCTGCTCTTTCGCCGTTATGCAAAAGGGGCACGACTGGGCACGTACCAGCCATATTGTGCTGAACATTGCTCTGGTCGGGCTGTTTGGTTGGCAAGCCGTGACTGGGATGCAAATTATTCAGCGAATTTTGGAAAAAATGGCGGTTAGTGCGGGTTAGTTTTTTGGGGGCAGGTCATGCCCCCGACGCACCCTTGACAGGCTATAGTGTTTAACCAAGTCGGTTCAGATTGAAACCAGTAGCTTGTCAACCAGCCCCAAAAATTTCCGCGCACTATGCAAGACGAAATTCTCAAAAAAGAACAGGAATTTCATGATCAGTGGGCTTCTGCCATTGATATTGAAGGCATTAAAGTCAAAGATTATTTTGAAGCCTGCACGGCTCCAGAAAATCGTTTCATTCTCAAGCGGTTGGGCGATGTTAGCAATCAATATTTACTGGATTTAGGATGTGGTGCTGGCGAAAATAGTGTTTACTTTGCGAGTCGGGGGGCTCGATGCGTTGCCGCAGATTATTCTCCAGGCATGGTTGAAGTAGCGCTGAAATTGGCAGCAGCGAACCAGGTGGAAGTGGAAGGAAAGGTAATTAATGCAATGGATATTGACTTTCCTGATAACACTTTTGATATTGTCTATGCCTCTAATCTGCTTCACCATATTCCTGACCCAGAGCTAACTATTCGAGAAATGTATCGCGTGCTGAAGCCGGGTGGTGTTGCCTGTTTTTGGGATCCACTCAAGCATAATCCTGTGATTAATGTGTATCGCAGAATTGCCACTAAAGTTCGGACTGAAGACGAAACACCGCTAGATATTAATATCGTTAAAACGGTTCAGAGTCTATTTACCAAAACGACCTATGATACTTTTTGGATTGCGTCCCTTTGGATCTTTTTGCGCTTTTATTTAATTGAAAAGGTGAATCCTAACGAAGAGCGTTACTGGAAAAAAATCATTCTTGAACAAGCCCGATTAGAGCCAGAATATCGGCGGTTAGAGAATGTGGATAACGTTCTCAAAAAAATTCCTTTTGTTAAGCGCTTTGCTTGGAATCTTGCTGTCGTTGCAATGAAGTAACGCTATGGTTGTGCAATTTTCCTTTGTTGTGCCGATTTACAATGAGGAAGCGAATATTCCTGAACTTTACCGTCGGCTGAAGGATGTGATAGCGCAGCTAGAGGGTGAAGTTGAAGTGATTCTAGTCAATGATGGCAGTGGCGATCGCTCTCTCCAACTCCTACGCCAACTCCACGCCCACGATCGCCGCTTTTGCTACCTCAGCTTTTCCCGAAATTTTGGTCATCAAATTGCCGTGACGGCTGGGCTGAACTTTTGCCGAGGACAGGCGATCGTGGTGATGGATGCAGATTTGCAAGATCCGCCAGAGTTGGTGCTGGAGATGGCGAAGCAGTGGCGAGAGGGCTATGCGGTGGTTTACGCCCAGCGTACTCAGCGACGTAAGGAGAACTGGTTTAAGCGGTTAATGGCTTACGCTTTTTATCGAGTGTTGCGCAATTTGGCAGATGTGGAAATTCCTACCGATACAGGGGATTTTTGTCTGATGGATCGGCAAGTGGTGGATTTGCTCAACGCCATGCCAGAGCGCAATCGCTATATTCGGGGGCTGCGGGCTTGGGTGGGGTTTCGACAAACTGCTGTTTTATTTGAGCGCGATCCCCGCTTCGCAGGAGAAGAAAAGTACACGTTTCGTAAGTCTTTTGCACTAGCGGTAAATGGGCTAGTTTCTTTTTCACGAGTGCCGCTGCGAATCTCCACCTATATTGGACTGACGGCAGCGGCGATCGCCCTCCTCATGGCGGTTCTCGTTCTTTACTGGCGGTTCTTTGCGCCCAATTCACCCTTGACCGGATACACAACCATTATCATTGCTATTTTCTTCCTCGGTGCCGTTCAACTCATTAGCATCGGCATTTTGGGCGAGTATATTGGGCGAATTTACGAAGAAGTGAAGGGTAGACCGCTCTACACCCTCTCAGAAGCACAGGGCTTTCAGCCTAAACCTTCGCCTCCAAAGACTTGAGGTATTCGGTATTCACCCCCGACTCGCGGATGAGGGAAATTTTTCCGGTGCGAGCAATTTCTCGCAGCCCAAAGCGGCTAAGGGTTTGCACGATCGCCACCATCTTGCCCGGATCGCCCACCACTTCAAAGGTAAGGGCATCTTCGCCCAAGTCCACCACCCGCGCCCGAAAAATTTGCGCCAGTTCAAGAATTTCTGAGCGATTAGAGCTAGTGGCGTTGACCTTCAGCAGCATTAGCTCTCGTTCAATGCAGGGCACTTCGGTAATATCTTGTACCTTCAAAACGTTGATGAGCTTGTAAAGCTGCTTGGTGACTTGCTCGATCGCCAAATCATCGCCAAACACCACCATTGTGATGCGCGAAACTCCGTTCTGCTCGGCAGGACCCACCGCCAAACTTTCAATATTAAAACCTCGACGGGCAAAAAGCCCCGCGATCCGGGTGAGGACTCCTGCCTCATCTTCAACCAGAACCGATAGCGTATGTTTCATGATTCATAACTAGAAGCACAGCACTTAATCATATCTTGACCCCTGCTAATTTTTGAGGCTTGTTTAAAAATACCAGAGCAAAACAGTACGGATGTAAAAATAACACCCTTCTGAAACTCGCTGCCCTGATTTCAGGGCAAACACTGAGGCGAAACCAGTCAGGAAGCGCGTTTGCAAGTGTTTTAATTCAACTGGGTAGCCTTTCATTATCGTCAGATTTCAGCATCCGCACTGCAAGAGACTCCTCCCATGCCAGTCAATCCTCTCTTCTCCGCCATTCAAGCCAACACGTTTACTACCAGTGACCAGCTCACTTCAGCTTTGCATTAGATTCAGAGCAAGTGCGTCCGATGCGCGCAGTGGCGATGGCAGCAGATGGCAGCTTTGGAATTACCTGGTCGAGCCGAGGTCAAGACGGAGGTGGGGCAGAATGGGGAGCATA
This sequence comes from Leptolyngbyaceae cyanobacterium CSU_1_4, assembly GCA_012034615.1. Lineage (GTDB taxonomy): Bacteria > Cyanobacteriota > Cyanobacteriia > Elainellales > Elainellaceae > Timaviella. Next base: position 28,579 of record JAAUPA010000012.1, read on the forward strand.
CGTTCGCTTTTTTGACAAAAATGGCATTCCCACCAGCCCAGAAACGAGGGTTAACCCCAATCCCTCCCAAAACCAATCGACGACTTCAATTGCGCTGCTGCAAAATGGCAACTATGTCGTCACTTGGTCAGATGACAATGAAGCAACGCCGGATGACAGTTTGAGCGGAGTCCATGCTCGCATTTATCAGGCAAATGGGAGCGCGGTGGGCGGTGAGTTTCTGATTAACGAAGATACGGACGGTGATCAATACAATTCTGCGATCGCACCTCAGCCAACGGCAAATTTGTGGCTACTTGGGTTTCTAATGCCGATCCGGTTGATGTTGAAAATGGCGTGCGGGCGCGTATCTTTAACGGCGACGGCACTGCTTTTGGAAACGAATTTCAGGTCAATTCTGTCACTGCGGGAAACCAGCTTAAGCCTTCTGTGGCAATGGCGGCAGATGGCAGCTTTGTTGTGGTTTGGGAGAGCCAAGCTCAAGATGGCGAGGGTGCTGGTGTTTTTGGTCAACGCTACACCGCGATAGGGGCAAAGGAAGGACTTGAGTTTCAAATTAATCAAACGACTGCCAAGGATCAAAAAACCGCAAGTGTGGCAATGGCGGCAGATGGCAGCTTTGTTGTGACCTGGACGAGTGACGAGGGCGCGGCATTTGGCAATGAAATCTATGCCCGACGCTATGACACTGCGGGTGCTGCGATTGATGATGAGTTTCGTGTGCTTAACCCCGGTGCCACCTTTGGCATTATGGGTAACCAACGAGACTCTATGGTAACCCTAACGGATGGTGGCGGGTTTATTATTACGTTCACCAGTGAGGGGAGCGGCTTGAATGATGGCTCGGGTGCAGGAGTTTACGCCCGTCGATTTGATGCAGCAGGGCTGCCTATTGAAGCCTCTTTTCTGGTCAATACGGGAGAAAAGATAGGCAACCAGGATAATGCCTCGATCGCTGCCAATGCCAGCGGCAATTTTATTGTGGCTTGGACTAGCCAAGACCAAGATACGAGTGCGAGTGGAGTTTATGCTCAAGGGTTTACCATTCCGCTCAGTGCGCCTCCTGTTTTAACGCCTCCCACGGGCTTAGTGGGGTATGTCGAAAATCAGGGCGGAGTTTTTCTCGATACGACGATTGTGGTGACTGATGCCGACAGCGTTGACTTGCAGAGCGCCACAATTACGATTGGGGGTTATTTTGCTGGGCAAGATTCGCTGGAGTTTATCGACCAAAATGGCATTACGGGCGCATTCAATACGGTGACGGGTATCTTAACCCTGATTGGGCAAGCCTCGATCGCCAATTATCAAACGGCACTGCGATCGGTTACCTACACCAACGGCAGCGACCAGCCGAATACCAGCGATCGCCCGATCACTATTTCTCTCAGCGATGGGGTGAGCAGTGGCAGCATTCTTCGCACCGTCAAAATTACGGCAGTGAATGATTTGCCCATCGTGGGTGTCACGAATTCGACCTTGATTTTTGCCGAAGATGGAGCAGCAGTGGCGATCGATGCTGCCCTTACAATTACCGACCTGGATAACGCTGATATTACAGGGGCAACCATCACCCTTAACGGTCTTGTGGGAGCAGAAGATACGGTTAGCTTTACGAACCAGGGAACAATTTCTGGAACATTTGCCGGAAATGTATTGACGCTGACTGGAACAGCATCCAAGACCGATTATCAGGCTGCCTTACGCTCCATCACGTTTCAAAGCACCAGCAATCCTCCCACGCCCGATCGGTGGTTGATTTTGTGGTCAATGATGGCAGCGGCAACAGTTTGGTGGTCTCTCGCACGATTCAAATTTCTGCGGTCGATGATCCTCCTGTGGTCACGACGACGGGCACGCTAATCTATCTAGAAAATACGGGTTCGCAAATCATTGACCCGATGGCGCTGACCGTCAGCGATCTCGATAGTGCCAACATTACAGGTGCGACAGTCAGAATTACGAACTTTGTAATGGGAGAAGATGTCCTTGCCTTTGCCAATAGCCTGGGCATAACCGGAACTTGGAGCAGTGGAACCGGTGTTTTAGAGTTAACGGGCACGACGACGATCGCCAATTACCAAGCCGCACTGCGATCGATTACTTATGCCAACACCAGCCTTACCCCCACAGCGGGCGATCGCGTGGTTCAATTCACAGTCAAGGACGCGACCAGCACCAGCGCCCCAGCCAGCCGTATTGTCAAAGTCACTCTGGTCAATGATCCGCCGCTCGTCACTCCTACCTCGACCAGCCTCACCTACATTGAAAATGACGGCATTGTGGCGATCGACGAGGGGCTAACTCTGTTTGACCCCGACAGCACCATTTTAACTGGTGCAACGGTCACCATTAGTGGAGTCGTCTCTGCCGAAGATACCTTCGCGTTTATAGATCAGCCTCCCATCTCCGGCACCTTAATGAATGTGGATGCCACAACCGTCTCTTTGATCCTGACGGGAAACGCCACCGTTAGCGAGTATCAAGCCGCTCTCCGTTCCATTACCTACGCCAATAACAGCACCACTCCCACAGAAACCTCGCGAACCGTAAGCTTTAGCGTAATCGATGATACGGCTGTAACCAGTGTCGTTAAGCAGCGAATTATTACCGTTACAAACACTCTGAATGCGCCCATCATTACTACTACTGTCAGTTCCCTGGCGTATAACGAAAATGATGGAGCTGTGATCGTTGATCAGAACATTTTGGTGAACGATATTGACAGCAATGATTTAGCAAGTGCAACGGTCACGATCGGCGGCTACGTGAACGGACAAGATAGCCTTACTTTTACTCCTCAAGCTGGAATAAGTGGAACTTTCGACCCAGCAACCGGTATTCTCACCTTGACGGGTACTGCGTCAAAAGCAGACTATCAGACTGTTCTGAGCTCTGTTGCCTATACCAACAGTAGTCTTAATCCCACAGGGCTCACCCGTACCATTCGCTTCCGAGCCAACGACGGAATTAGTGATGGCAATTCGGCGACGCGCACCTTGCAAATTATTGGAGTCAATAATCCGCCCAAAGTCACTGTTGTCAGCGATTCTTACATCTACACTGAAAACGCCGGAGCCGTCTTTGTGGATGGTGTACTGACTGTTGAAGATGTGGATAGCCTGACCTTAGATCGTGCCACTGTCAGCATTAATGGCTATGTTGCCGCAGAAGATACGCTCAGCTTTGTGACTGCACCCGGAATTACGGGCGTGTTTGATACCGCTACAGGAACGATCGCTTTCACAGGAATTACTAGCGCTGCGAACTATGAGACCACGTTGCGATCGCTTAAGTATACCAACAGCAGCAGCACACCCACCACCACGACTCGCACCATTCAAATTACCGTTAATGACGGGTTAGATGATAGCCTAGTTGCCAGCCGCAGCATTCAAGTTACTTCTAACACGCCACCCCTAGTTACCGCTACCGCTGCAACGCTCAACTACGCCGATAATCAAGGTGCCACGGTCGTGGATGGCGGGTTGACGGTAACGGATGGCGATAGCCCTAACCTATCCATTGCCCGAGTCACCCTTGTGGGATATGTGGCGGGAGAAGACGTTCTGGCAGTTGCAAATCCTCAAGCTGGAATCACGAGTAATTTTGATACCGCAACGGGAGTTCTAACTTTAAGTGGCGTTGTGGCGATCGCCGATTATCAAACCGCACTGCAATCTATTACCTACACCAATACCAATCCGATTCCGGCGGCAACCACTCGCACCCTCCAGTTTCAGGTCAATGACGGTGTAGAGGATAGCAATATTGGTAGCCGCCTGATTCAAATTGTGGTGAATGCTGCGCCTGTGATTACCACCCTCACCACGCCACTGTCCTACACCGAAAGCCAAGGCGCATTGGCAGTGGCAGGCGGATTGATGGTTAGCGATATTGATAGCCCTAATCTGAGTAGCGCAACGGTTCAACTCATAGGCTATGTGCCTAGCGAAGATACGCTAGCATTTGGGACGCTGCCGACTGGTATTACCGGAGGATTTGATGCGGCAACGGGCATCATTGCCTTCGTCGGGAGTGCCACCTTGGCAAGCTATTCAGCACTTTTGGCAACGCTCACTTATACCAACAGCAGCAGCACCCCGACAGCGACGGTGCGATCGCTTCAAATTAAAGTTAATGATGGAATTGAAGACAGTGCTGCAATTAGTCGATCGATTCAAATTATCGCGAATGCACCGCCCGTTTTAACTCTAGCCGGAACAACCCTCGTTTACACAGAAGGACAAGGCGCGATCGCCATCGATAACACTGTCCTCTCCATTAGCGACACCGACAGCATTAATCTTATCGGTGCCACGGTGACCATTGGCGGCTATGTGCCCACAGAAGACACACTCACCTTTACCAATCAGCTTGGCATTACGGGCAGCTTTAATGCCACCAGCGGAGTGCTGACCCTAACGGGCACAACCACACTCGCCAACTATCAAGCCGCCTTACGCACCGTTAGCTACACCAATAGCAGCAGCAATCCTACAGGAATCACGCGATCGATTGAGTTCCGCATCAACGACGGCATTGAGGGCAGCAATCCCACCAGCCGCAACATTCAGGTCAGCCCCTTAGAAAGCCCGCCCAGCGGCAGCGGCAGCGGCACCCCTCTAAATTACAACGAAAATTCTGGTGCTGTGCCAATTGACCCCAGCATTACGCTAACCGACCCCGATAGCGTTAATTTGACGGGAGCCACGATTACGCTAACCGGCTTTGTGCCAGGACAAGATGTCCTCACGTTCCTCAATCAACCCCCGATCGCTGGGACTTTCGACCCCGTTACCGGAGTGCTGACTTTGACCGGAACTGCCACAGTTGCCCAATATCAAGCGGCGCTCCAGTCGGTGACCTACACCAATACCAGCACCAATCCGGCAACCACTCCTCGGCAAATCGAAATTACGGTTACTGATGGCACCACCACCAGCAATCCGGCAATTATTCGCCCCATTGTGATTACGCCGATTAACACGGCACCCACGGTGAATACCACCCCTGGCAGCTTGCTCTATATCGAAAATGCCGGAGCCTTGGCGATCGACGCGAACCTTGGAGTTAGCGATCCGGACAGCGTTTTGTTGACGGGTGCAACCCTTACGCTAGATAACTTCTTGGTAGGACAAGATAGCCTCGGCTTTGCTAGCCAAAATGGTATTTCTGGCAGTTTTAACACTGGGGTCCTGACGCTGAGCGGCTCATCGACGATCGCCAACTATCAAACGGCACTGCGATCGATTACTTACACCAACAGCAGCACGAATCCCGACACCACCCTCCGTACGCTACAAATCTCTGTGACAGACGGCGCTGCAACCAGCAATATTGCGACTCGTAGCATTCAGATCACCGCCGTGAATAACGTCCCAGTAGTGATCAGTGCGGCGGGTGTGCTGGCTTATGCTGAAAATGCCGGAGCAGTGGCGATCGATCCGGGCATTTCTGTCAGTGATGCCGACAGCGCCACCTTGAACAGCGCCACCCTAGCCCTTAACGGCTATGTGTTGGGGCAAGACATTCTCAGCTTTACCACCCAGAACGGCATTTCTGGCACGTTCGATGCAGCAACCGGCGTATTGCAGTTAACGGGCTCGTCTACAGTCGCTAACTATCAGGCGGCGCTGCGCTCGGTGACTTATACCAATAGCAGCAATAATCCCAGTACGGCTTTGCGCACCGTGCGGATTGTGGTCAACGATGGCATCGGCACAAGTACTCCTGCCGATCGCAGTATTCAGGTCAGCGTCGTCAATACGCCGCCAGTAGTCACCAATTCTCTCAGTCCGCTCAGCTATACCGAAAGCGCTGGGGCAATTGCGGTGGATGGCGCGATCGGGGTCAGCGATGTAGATAGCAGTACGTTGACGGGTGCAACCGTTGTTCTTGGCGGCTATGTGAATGGCGAAGACCTGCTCAACTTCAATAATCAAGGCGGCATCAGCGGCAGTTTTAATCTGGGGACGGGCGTGCTAACGCTCAGTGGTTCTGCCCCGATCGCCAGTTACCAAGTTGCCCTTCGCTCTATTACCTACACCAACCTCAGCAGCAATCCCAGCACGGTTGATCGGATCGTCCAATTCACGGTGAACGATGGAACCAGCCTCAGCGCTTCTAGCAGCCGCACCATTCAAATTACTCAACTAAATTCTCCGCCCATTATCGCCACGTCTACGGCAACTCTGTCCTACGTTGAACAAGCCGGAGCGCTGGCGATCGACCCTGGCATTTTCATTCTCGACAGCGATTCGACCAACTTAGCAGGCGCTATCGTGACCTTGGGCGGCTATGTTGCAGGGCAAGACAATCTCCTGTTTGCCAACCAAAACGGCATCACGGGCAGCTTCAATTCAACCACAGGTGTGCTAACGCTGGTCGGAACTGCCACCATTGTCCACTACCAAGCTGCCCTCCGCTCGATCGCCTATCTCAATAGCAGCACCAATCCGGTCACTGCAAACCGCTCGGTACAGTTCACCGTCACAGACGGCGCAGCAACCAGTAACCTGGCAATTCGCGGCATTCAGATTACGTCGGTCAATACCCCGCCCGTTCTCACGTTGCCGTCTCAGAGGCTCACCTTTCCCCGCACGGCAGGAGCGATCGCCATTACGCCTACTCTGGTTGCTAGCGATCCAGATAGTCTTAACTTGGAAGGTGCCACTCTGACATTAGAGGGCTATGTTGCGGGGCAAGACAGCCTGATTTTTGCAGATCAAAACGGCATTACGGGCAGCTTTAACGCCGTCACAGGCACCTTATTTTTAACAGGAACCGCCACGGTTGCTCTATATCAAGCCGCCTTGCGATCGCTGATTTACAGCAACAACAGCGACAACCCGGTTACCACTCCGCGCACCATTCGCGTCAGCCTGACCGATGGAGCAGCGAATAGTAACACCGCCAGTGTGCAGATTCAGTTTGATAATAGGTTGGCGGTGCCTGTGTTGGATCTGAACGGCACGAGCGGAGGCATTGACTTTAGCAGCACCTTTGTCATCAGCGGTGCGCCCGTGGCGATCGCTGCCAAAGATGCTAAGTTGACCGGACAAAATAACGCGATCGTTTCTGCCCAGGTCAAGATCTCCAATCTTTTGGATGGGCAAGCCGAAGAACTGCTGGTTAATACCACAGGAACCGGAATTGCTGCGGCATACAACAACGGCATTTTGACCCTCAACGGCGCAGCCTCCCTTGACCAATATTTACAAGTCTTGCGGACGGTTCAATATCAAAACCGCTCTGACCAGCCCGATCGGGCAACCCGCGTTATTTTGTTCTCGGTCAGCGATGGCACCACCACCAGCGAACCTGCCCAAACAACGGTACAAATTACCCAGGTGAATTTGGCTGCGATGATCACCACTCCTGCAACTGATGTAATTTTGCCTCTAGCAGTGATAACACCGTGATGTCGGTGCTAGAAAACCTTCAGCAAAACGACACAATTGATGGCGGTGCCGGAACTGATACGTTTAGGTTGACCAATGGCACAGGGGCGGCGTTTGTGAATGTTGCAGATCTCTCGAATCAAATCGGCGGCATCTTAACCGGAATTACAACGGTTAGGAACTTTGAACGCTTCGATTTCAGCGGCTTTTCTGGCAATGTCACGCTGTTCGGAAGCGATGGACTGAATGATGATTTGACGGGTGGTGCAGGCAACGATGAAATCTATGGTGCAGGAGGGAACGATCGCCTCGTCGGTAATGCTGGAAATGACACTTTAGAGGGTGGATTGGGTAACGATACGTTGAACGGCGGAGCAGGCGATGATATCTACGTTCTGGAAAGCGCAGGTGATTCTATTATTGAAGCTGTAGATAACGGATTTGATACTGTTAAATCTAGCCTTTTACAACTCACGTTAGGAGATAACTTAGAAGACTTAGTCCTCTTTGGAAACGCTGTATTGGGAACTGGAAATAACGTTAGTAATAACATTACAGGAAACGACTTAGACAACATATTGGTCGGTGCTGATGGCGAATGACTTTATTATCGGTTCTGGCGGAAAAGATACGTTGCTAGGAGACCGGGGTGCCGATCGCCTGAATGGCGGAGCGGGCAAAGATCGGTTGGTGGGCGGTGGCGGCAACGATATGCTGAATGGCGGACAAGGCAAAGATCGGTTGACGGGGGGTAAAGGCAAAGATGTCTTTTTCATTGAATCAGCTAAACGCAATAGCCGCGATATGATTGTCGATTTTCGTGCGGCTGTCGATCGAATTACAGTCTCTAAACAGGGCTTTAGTTCAGCCTTAAGGGAAGGCACGATCGCGGCGAGTGAGTTTACGTTGGGCAGTGGAGCGAAGGATAGTAGCGATCGCTTTATCTACGATCAATCCTCCGGCAACTTGTTTTTTGATGCAGATGGAACAGGCGGAACTGGACAGGTTTGGGTGGCTCGATTAGCAAATCGGGCGGCGATCAGAAGTTCTAATATCGGGGTTGCGCTTTAATATCTCTAGGGCACCTCGAACCCTTCCGAGGTAATCTGAAAAGTCTACATTGCTGCCCGATCGGCTCCCTCAATCCCCCATTCTGGGGGACTTTGAAGAAGAACGGGTTCAGCAGTCCCCCAATTTAGAGGGGTTGGGAACGAGTGTAAGAATCTTTGAGACTTCTCAGACACCCTCTCAAAGAAAAGATGATATTCTCGACAATCCGCCTCAACTTAGCACACAAGATTCTGTTTTGCCCTTGTTGAATACTGTTGAAATAACTACTCTTCAGACCAAACCAGAAAATAGCTTCGAGCAAATCTCCTATTCTGTAGAAACAGGCACAGCTAAGCTGTCTGACTCCGTTCAAAGTTCCTTTTCTCCCGTTTCTACGACAGCAGAAGTCCTAGAAAATCAGACCAGTGTTCAGCAATTTACAGAAGCATCTGTTGAACCTGGAAGAGAAAGCGCGATCGATTTAGGTCAGAAAGTTTCAGACCAGAAATTAATCAACAAGAGACATTTTATCCCTCAATTCAACCTGAAGTTCAACCTACAATTCAACGAAGAAGAGAGCATCTATCACCAGAAGGTGAGTCTTTTGTTGAGTTTGTGGCTTCTGATCAATCTATTCCGTCCGAGTTATCCCAGCTTCAACAAGCATCGGCTTGGATTGAAACAGCACCTGCCAACCCTCCACTTATTTCTTTAGCAGAGGCACCACCCGCGATTCAACTGAATCATCCTGAAGAACCTGCAATTTTGCAGAGAAGAAGTGATGCTAACGGCTCTTTAAATTCTAATTTTTAGCTAATGCATTTTTACCCAATCATGATGCATTGAGCGGTGAGAAGTCGCTTTTCGAGGTCGCATCCGTTCCGGATGATTTAAATGCATCTACACTCAATTTAGACACCTTTGCACTCAATAATGATGCGTTCTCAACTCGTGAAGATGTTTCTTTACCTTATCAAAGCGAAGCCTCGGCGATCGCTCAAAATAAGACTTCAAACTCGCCAGAGAGTTTAGCAAGTTATGCTGCTCCAGATGTTCTTCAGCTCAAAGAAGAACCTGCCGAAACCGAAGATGTATCCTTAATCCATCCCAGCGCAACCTCGGCGATCGCTCACCCTGAGGCTGCAAGCTTACCAGAGAGATTCGTAGGCTCTGCTGCTCCAGATATCCTTCAGTTGCGAGAAGAAAAAACCGAGAGTTTAGACCTGTCTTCTAAAGACTCTTTGCCCACTCTGGCTCCGGAGAACTTCAGTCCTTCATCCGAATCATCTTCGCCAGATTGGAGTTTTAGTAAGGTTGCTACGCCTTCTTCGCCAGAAATTCAACGACAGGTTGAGAACGTAAGCTTTACAAATATCTTAGGAGTCACGCCCACAGAGGAAAGGATTTCGCCCCAAAAAATTCAGCTAGAAAGCGCAGATACGACTGTTCAACAACAAAGTAATGCTATTGGCGATCGGGCAACAGATACGACTGTTCAACGGCAAAATAATGCTATTGGCGATCGGGCAGATGTATCTCCTGCCTCTACTAACCCAGGCTCTCTAGCCCCCATAGAGCCACAGGTTTTTCCTCATGATGCCAGCGTTTATGAACTCAGCGTGCAACGGCATCTAGCAATAGAAAACACTCAATTTACAACGGCACAAAACTCTAATCTAATTCGCCAAGAATCCGATTCCAGAACGCTTCCTGACTTGCAAAATAACGAAACCGAGACAAATATTGGAACTGTTTTGTCAGGGTTAACAGAACAAGAGACGCGATCGCTCAACCTATTCTTAATCAGTCGCCTCTAGCGCTAAATGCACCAATTATAGAGAACTTATTTTCTCCAAAAATTCAGCAACAACCAGAAAATTCTGTTAGCGAAAGTTCTGTTGAATCTAAAAATTTCTCTGACGATACAGCAGAAACTCATTCACAGAATGAAACTTTATCGACTTGGGTAAGCGATTCTAGGGTGTTCGATTCTAGTTCATTCATTGAGCCATCCACCCCTGATATTCTTCAAAGAAAACCGGAACAGCTTGACCCATCAGGAGGGTTTTTCAATTTTCAAAACGCATATTCAACAGAATCATTCAGCCCTCAACCCGAGTCTTTTCCAGCCGAGAATCATCCTGGCTCAGCACCTCAGCGCCTTCCAGAAATGGTCTCCAGACATCCTCTAAATCTGCCAGCAATATTCCAGATGTTCAAGCTGCTTCTGTTAGGGCAGGTGAAGCAGAAGGAGATTTTAATTTTGTAGCAGAAAGTGCTTCAGAAATCATCACTTCAGCACCCGATCGCGTTACTCAATCTTCCCCCGAATCGGCGATCGCTTTTTCCACTTCTGAACCATTCATCAATAGGGATTTTCAACCCGATCCATCAGATCAACCGAAGATCAATAGGGATTTTCAACCCGATCCATCAGATCAACCGAAGAATTCAGAAAGCTCAGAATTTACTCATCCATCGACAAACTTAATACCTGATTCTCTTAACATTCAAAGAAAAATTGAGCATTCACCCGTCGCACAAAATTCAACGCCGCCCAGCAATGTTCCGTCAAATCCAAATGTTCCGTCAAATCCAGTAGAAGCGCGTTTAGATCCGACCGTTCAAGGTGTCAACGAACCAGCGGAGAATTCTCTTCAACATCCGTTGGGTTCAGAGACTATAAATCTTGAAACAGAGTCTACAGAGGAGAATACCTTACCTCAGATCCAGCCTTACAGCCCAGCGATAGAGAGCTTATCAGAAAATCCATCTCATCCAATTCAACTACAGCAGCATTTAGAAGGTGAAAGCAGCCCCCTAAAACCGTTCATTTCTTCAGAATCTAGCCGTTCTGATGCTAATGTTCAAAGGCTTGCTGAGAGCCATTCTGACACTATAGATTTTTCTGTTGCTAATGCTTTAAATATTCCAGCAGATTCTATCAGTGTCGATGCTTCTCCTAACACTTCTAACATTCAAGAAAACGTTCCTGAAGCCGTCTCCGATGCGATCGCCAAAGATCAAAACCACGAAACTAGCCAAAACTTTTCTCATCCTGAGTATGGAACTGAAGAGAGATCTATTCCTTTGCCTATCGATCGCCCAGACTCTATTCTGATGGTCGGCAAAGAGCTGGAGTTAGATGATTTAATTCAGCAACGCCCGATCGAAAATATCGACTTGCCCTCCTCATTTTCTGAATTGGCAAGTTCGTCTCACGTATCGTCCGGTCTTTCAACTCCAGAGAGGTTATCCGCTTCATCGATTGAGCAGCAGCCAGAACACCTTGAAACTGATAGTCAAATTTTTGGAGAACATTCGCC
>JAAUPA010000215.1 GCA_012034615.1 Leptolyngbyaceae cyanobacterium CSU_1_4
TTTAAATCATCATTTGTCACTCTAAAATTTTGTGTTTCCCAAAGCTTCTCAGCGTTCAATTATTCATTACAGCTTACTTCTTACCATCCTGCTCTTAGGCGTAGGGCTACGATTTTGGCATCTCGATCGCAAACCGTTGTGGCTGGATGAAGTGCTCAGTGCGTTGTTTACAATGGGGCGGAGTGATCAGGATATTCCACGAGAACAGTTTTTTTCATTAACAGCACTTGATCAATTATTGACGCTGCAACCTGGAATCACCTGTCCTCAAATTGCTCAGACGATCGCCACCCAATCGGTTCATCCGCCGTTATTTTTTTGTTTAATGTACCGTTGGCTTCACTTACTTCAGCCCCATGCCGAAAACTGGGTTTGGGCAATTCGATCGTTGCCTGCATGGCTAGGCGTAGGGGCGATCGGTGCCAGTTATTATCTTAATCGCGTTGCGTTTTCCAAATCGGCAGGATTAGCCAGTGCCGCCCTCATGGCGGTTTCTCCCTTTACGGTTTATTTATCGCAAGAGGCACGACACTACACCCTGCCCATGCTGCTGATTACGCTGGCGTTAGCCGCATTAATCCAGATGCAACAAGACCTGACTCGGCAATTCTTTCGTCCGTGGATCTGGTTGGGCTGGGTCGTTCTCAATAGCATTGGGCTATACGTTCATTATTTCTTTGCTTTGGCAATTGTGGCACAAGTCATGGCATTGGGCGGCTGGATGGGGATGAGCCAACGCAGACCGCTTTACCACTGGGGGTTTTTAGGAGGAGCGATCGCCGGAATTGTTCTCTGTTATTTGCCTTGGCTATCCACCCTGATCAGCCATGCAGGTCGCCCAGAAACCGATTGGTTGATTCCTTATAAGCCCGATTGGTTAGACCGAGTTGCGCCGCTGTATCAAATGGTTGTCGGTTGGGTGCTCATGGTCATTGCGTTCCCTGTGGAAAACCAACCTTTTGCCATTAAGGTCGCAACCAGCCTAATCCTTGCTGGATTTGCCTTATGGCTGATACATTGCCTAAGGACGGCATCTCAAAACCTGTGGAAAACTATTTCTTTTCGTCCTGCCACTGTTCTGCTGCTGGGCTTCACTGTGGGCGTAATTTTAGAGTTTTTTGCGATCGTCTATGTTTTAGGCAAAGATATTACAGTCGTTCCTCGATATAACTTCGTGTACTATCCAGGGGTCTGTGCCTTACTGGGCGCGTGTTTTGGAGGAATTGGCTCTGCATCAGAACCCTTGCCCTGGCGCGCTTGGAGCAAAACAACAGGGCGATCGCTGTTGCTGATCCTGCTAGTCGGTTTAATCAGCAGCGGATGGGTGGTCAATGGGTGGGTGTTTCAAAAGTCATATCGTCCTCATGAAGTGGCTCAGGACATGGCTTTAGAGCCTCATCGATCGCTGCTTGTGGTCGTTAGCTATACGTCGCTACAAGACATCGCTTTGGGGTTAAGCTTTGCGTTGGAATTGCGTAAACTTTACCCGATCGAGGATGTGGAAAAGTCGGTACGGGTTGCATTTTTTGATCGTTCACAAGGTTATCAACAGATGTGGAAAACTTTGGCGCGATCGCCCCAGCCCTTGCCCTTGCCCCTCAATCTGTGGGTGGTTACGCCTCCTGGCACCCGAGCCAAGGACTATCCCACCCGACTGAGGTTAGCCAGCCAGCCGGGGCAAAGACGCACCCTCTGCCAAATTGACCCTCAAAAATTTTACCGAATTGGGTTTCCTTATCAACTGTATCGATGTGCGGTAAAAGGCGGTAAGTCGCTCTAGGGGGCTGTGAAGAAATAAAGGATGGGGGGTAGAAGCATTCAAAATTATCAATTCAAAATTATCAATTCAAAATTAAAGGCTGTTCATTTTGAATTTTGAATTCGATCGCCTTTACCCACCCACTAAAAATTAACAACCCTCTAGAAGCGTAGTTAGAAATCAAGAATTTGGCGGTAGGTTTCAATCATTTGCAGCGCGATCGCCCCCCAGCTATAGTTTTTCAAGGCATGAGCCTTGGATTGTCTCCTCGGCGTTGTCGTTCGGTGCGATCGGCTAAGGCTAACCGCAGTTGTTTGATTAATCCTGGCACCGTGCAAGGGCTCACCCATCCTGCTTCCGCCTGCTGAATTTGCTCCCAAATGTACACCTGATCTGAAATCACGACCGGCACTCCCGCCACCATTGCTTCTGCCACCGCAATGCCAAAGTTTTCGTAATAAGAGGGCAGCACAAATACGTCAGCAGCTTGGAGCAGGGCAGCTTTATCCTCACCTGCCACAAATCCCGCGATCGCGTTCGTTCTCCTAACGCAGAGTGCTGAATCTGCTCATAAATCTGTTGCTCGTAGGCTGGATCTTGGGAATTAGACCCCGCCAACATAAAGTGAAAGCTTTCTCCCTCTGCTGCCAGTTGTTGCAAGGCAGGAAGCAGGAGGTCAAATCCTTTTTTGGGGTCAAGGCGCGACATGAAGAGGAGAATGGGGCGATCGTTAGGAATGTCATACTGAGCGCACACCCCTGATCTTGCCGGTAAATTTTTCCCGACCGGCTTCACTCCCAACGGCAACACAAAATCTCGGCTCAGGGTGCCAAACCGCTCCGAAATTTTTGCCTCTTGGTCGCTGGTAAAGTGAAGAGCAGCAGCGCCTTTTAGGTTAGGGCGCTCCAGCAGCGCTGCATAAAGTTGCTTGAGCTGGCGTTTTTTCTGCAAATCGGCAGGGTCGAGGGTGCCCAGCGGACGCAAGAGGTAAGGCAACTGCTGATGACGTGCCACCGTTGCGGCAAGGCTACTGACCGGGGAAAACAGCGCATGAATATGGGCAAGGTCAAACTCGCGCCCGTGCTGTGCCAACCATTGCAACAGCCCCAGGGAAAACTTGTAGCGGCGAAAGGGCGAACAGGGGAAGTAACGGATTTGATAGCCGTCTTGCGAGATGGGGCGATCGCACGGCACCTGCAAAGGCGCTTGTCCTACGTCGCCATTAGCATCGGTGGTGAGAATCATCACTTCTACGCCTTGCTCTGCCAAAGCTTGAGAAAGCCCTAGCACCATTTGGCTCGGACCCCCATACACCAGCGAAACAGAAGGAATAATTTGGAGAATGCGGAGTGGTTTATTCATCCTTTCCCCTGAGCAAATGCTGATAAAAATCTAATTGTTGCCGCGCTAAAGCCCGATTGGTGTAGCATGCCATTGCCCTAGAATAAGCCTGCTTGGAGAGGGCGATCGCCCTCTCTGGCTGACTCATTAACTGCGCCAAACAATCCCGCAGAGCCTCTGCGTTGCCTTCAGGAAAGACCATGCCCGTGTTGCCAATGACGTGGGGAATCTCGCCCGAATCAGAGCCAATCACAGGCACCTGACAAGCCATCGCTTCAATCAGCACATGTCCAAACTGCTCTTTCCAGCCTGCGGAGGTCAGGGTTTTAAACTTCTCGGTAGATTGGGAAGGCAGCACCAACACGTTCATCAGGTTGATATAGCGAGGAACATCGGCGTGAGGAACGCTTTCTATTAAAATCAGGCGATCGCTAATTCCGGCTTGTTTCGCCTTCGCCATCAACGGTTCCTTCAGTTCGCCTCGCCCCAGCAGCAGCAGTTTCCAGGGTTTTCCCGCTGCCAAACCTGCTACAGCCTCACACAGCGTTAGTAATCCCTTTTCCTCAACAAAGCGCCCCACAAATCCAATCACAAACTCTTGCGGCTGAATCCCGATCTGTGCGGCAAGTTCTGGCTGTGCCTGAGGACGAAAAAGGGATTCATCCACTCCAAGCTGGGGCATCACTCGCATTTCGCCGTTGTAACCTCGCTGCCGCAGCACGTCCACGCCGTCTTGGTTGCCCGACACAATGCCGTGGCTATGGCGCAGGTTGTATGCTTCCAGCGCCGAAATAGGGAACTTGAGCCTATAAGGCAGGTTCCACCAGGTAAAGAAAAGGTTTTTGGCATTGAGTTTAAGCAAACGATTGAGCGTAATCATTTGGGCATAAGCGATCGCCTTTGCGCCTTGCTCAACTTGAATGATGTCGGGGCGAAACTCCTTCATCAAAGAAACTAGATCTGCGCCAAAACACAGCATTCCCTGATTATTTTGGCTGAAGTTTGACATGGGTACGACTCGAAAAGAATCATCTTGCCAATAGCGAGTTTCAATGAGTTTGTTCTGCACGCCGCCCGGTCGCCACTTTTTAGGCACCACCACAGTTACTTCAATGCCGGGTTCTAAAGACGCAAGAGTTTTGAACTTTTCGCAGTTGAGATCAACAATATAAGTATGGCTAGCAACAAGAATTTTCATGATGCCCACTCCACAATATTCGGGTCAATTGAATCGTTTTGACTGTAAACTTGTCCATCATCCCACAGCGATTTTACTAAGGTTGTGACTGCGCTAATGAACGCAATAACATAAAATATGCCTCGGCTCAGAACCTTTAAGGGTGAACCGCTTTTATAACAGGGAGGATGCCCTAAGACATGGCAATCGAACAGCTTAATGAAGAACTGTAGACACTGCTTGGGTGTGAGGCTTTTGAGCCCCATTAAAAAATGATTGTGATAGAAAGTAACCTGGTATTGCAGCGATCGCGTACTAATGTCATGACAACCGCCTGTTTCTTCTCCTAAATGCACCAAGTGCGCTTCCGGGTCGTACCAAATAATCAGCCCTGTTTTGCGAATGTGCAGACAAAAATCCGACTCTTCCCGAACGGCGCTGCCCCGAAACCGTTCATCAAACCAAATGCCGTGATTTGCAAAAATCTCGCGCCGAAAAGACATATTACAGCCCCGCGCCGTCAAGACCTGCTGCGGTTTTACCGTATGCACCAAATTGATGTGATACCAGGCAATTCCAGGGTTCATCGCTTCGGGCGGCAAATCTTCGATCGCCAATCCGGGTTGATGATCGGCTAGCTTCATCCGATCGAACACACGACCGGCAACAGCCCCGACCTCCGCGCGCGAATAGTTGCGGGCATGAGCCATTAAAAAGCCAGGGGATAACTGTACATCATCATCAAGGAATAGAACTACATCGGCTTGCGATCGCCTGACCGCATAGTTTCGCGCCCCTGGTAAACTTGCCCAGTCTACTTGAAATAAACGAATTTTTTGCATTCTGGCAAGCTGATCTAAATAAGCCTGCGTTTCGGGCTGATGCTGTGGTTTTTGATCGACCACAATGACATCAAAATGAGGATAATCTTGCTGAACGACATCGGCAAGCGTTGCGCGTAGGGTGTCCTCGCGTCCGTAGGTGGGAATGATGACAGAAATAGAAGGTAAGCTCACAGGCGACTCCGTTTACTCGCCCCCTTAGTTATCCCAGAGGACGCACAAACCCTTCAAAATCTCGAGGCGAGCCGAGAAGAAAAGCCCTAGTTAAGGTTCGTTCTTTAATGAGAAAATAGAGGGCGATCGGAATTAATGACGCTAGCAAGAACCGGATTTCGCCGTCAGTTCCTAGCTTTTTCAAGGTCAGTTGAATGGGCTGATGAAGATACATGATCACCATGGATGCTGTGCCTAAATAAGCTAATCCCTTTTGCAGCATTCCTAAATACTGAGCAATCCATTGGGATAAACCTATTAAACAAATAATTACCGCCATTGAGAAGATCAGGGTTACCACCGGAATTCCGTACCCAGATGCCTTCATGTTGTAGGAAATTTCGTAGCCATTGCTAATTAGCCACAGCGCGATCGCCGTTAGTCCTGCCGCTATTCCATACATCAGTTTAGAGATCTGAATTTGCTTTAGATAAAACCCAAACCCAAAGAATGGCAATGCTGCGAAGACAACATTCGCATTCCACGGAAAACAGACCTGGGGAAAGAACTGGGTGTTGAGCGTGCTGATGATCAGGGCGATCGCACCCCCGATCAGCCAACCGGTTCGACGACAGCGCGTATAGAGAAGATGAAATAACTGCTGCGTCAAGAAAAAACAAGTCACAAACCAAAACACTCCTGTCCATCCCTGCAACAAGCGTCCGCCATACACTGCAATTCCTACAATTTGCAATAGCTCCGAAACCGTTGCTAATCCGGGTGATTTAACAATGTGCAGCAACGCCGCTACAACATCCTTTGCCGATAGCAAGATCAAAAAAGAAACATAGGGAATGAGTAAATGAACTGCTTTTTGGTGAAGGAAAGCGCGATCGCTAGGGGGCGATCGATATAACATTCCTCCAATTACAAAAAACAACGGCATGTGGAACAAAAAAATCGCATCTCCTAACATGCCGCCATAAATGTGACCTGCAACGACTGAAAGAATTCCAATTCCCTTTAAAATATCAATCCAGGCTAATCGGGTATTGCTCATATTTTTAGAACCCATAATTTTAAAACCCATCATCTGGTGAGCTAAGAGGTGATCTGAAAAGTCTAGGTTGCTGTCCGATCTGCCCCCTAAATCCCCCAATTTGTGGGACTTTGAAGAAGAGGGTTCGGAAGTCCCCCAGATTGGGGAATTTAGGGGGCAAGTGTAAGCATCTTTGGGACTTCCCAGACATCCTCTAACTCGCGTCGAACAGTTTGAGACTAGTCCAAACTTCATCCAAACCCAGATTGTTGAATGCGCCGTTTGCCAGGAGACGCAGGTAAATCTTGCATTTTTGCTTCTCGGGCTTCCTGCTTCTCAATTTCGGGCAGTTTTAGAATTACACCAGCAAAAACCAGTAGTAAACCGCCACCGGATCAACATCCAGAGGATAGTAGTAAGTGTTGTAACTCATGGCAAAAATAAATAGCCAAAGCGCCGCTCCATAGCTTCTCAGCGTGCGATCGCGCCCAGAACGATAGGCTTTAAAGGTGGCGATCGTGAGAGTTGTGACCAAAATTAGAAATGCCAACGTTCCTAAAATCCCAATCTCATAAATCAACTTGGGATAATAAGTCTCAACCAGCACCGTCTCGCCCAAAAACCTTCCCGAATTTGTTGCCCGTCCTAACCCTTTGCCTAAAAAACCGCCTCGTGCCAATGACCACTGCAACTGCTGCAAAATAAAGTCATAGGGTGGCGACGCATTCCAGCGGCTCATAAAGCTATCTAGGCGTTCTTGCACAGTCGCGGCATTATTGGCTGCGCCCACTCCCAACGCCAAACCTAGCCCCACTGCGATCGGCAAAAACCGCTTTAAATTAGCAATCTGCCCGGTAAAAATCAGCAGCACCGCCACGACGATCGGCACCAGCGCCAACGCAATCCGCTGCCCCGACACGACCGCCATCACAAAGACTGCACCCAAACCAACCAGCCCTAAAAGCCGCCCGATGGGTTTGGGGTCATTAAACGCAGTGGGAAAGGCAATAAACGCACTGGAAATGAGAAACCAGCCCCACTGCCAAGGCGCAACAAAAGTTCCGGGCAGCCGAATTACGCCCTGAGACGGACTGTAAAGCAACGATCCTCCGACAAAACACCGCGCTTCTAGAGAGGCTCGAAACAAATCGCTGCCTTCGGCGGATCGCGTTCCTTGGCAGATTCCAGTCAACAGCATGAGGTATTGAATCAGCCCTAGCCCGCAACAAAAGATGATCAACAGCAACGACAGCCGCATTAAAAACAAAAAATCCTGGCGATCGCGAATTAAATAGTAGGCACAGAATAGCAGCGGCGCGTAGCCCAACAAAATTTTGATGCCAAAAATGCCCAAACCCAGAGGCACTCCTCCCGGTTTCGTCACAAATTGCTGGTAGCCATTTACAAACAGCAGCGTCAAACCACAACAGGTGAGCAAAATGACTAAAGGAACCGTTAATTGCTTGGGAATGAGGAGAGGCAGTTTTTCTGGCGACAATATTGCACCACTCCCAGCAAGGCAGGAATATAAAATCCATCCTTTGCAAGTTGCAAACCGGGCTATTGCCCAGAGCGTAAATAACAGTTCCTCCGAGTGGTAAATAGATCAAGAATGACCATAGGGCTTGACGA
>JAAUPA010000216.1 GCA_012034615.1 Leptolyngbyaceae cyanobacterium CSU_1_4
ATCAGGGTTCTTTCAGTATTCCCAGAAAAATTGGGAAATCCGGTCATTTTATTTCTCCATAAATAGTAAATTTTCGATGGGTTGCGTCAGACGAATCGTTTGGCCATCAATGTTGAGTAGGTTCATCATCGTCGTTGGGGTGCCTTCGGAAAGGAGGATAAGGCGATCGCTGTTCACCGTCAAATAGGCTTCTAGATTGCCTAAATTAACCCCGTCATGCTGCGATAAATATCCCATTAACCGCCGAAACAGCTTTGGAAAAATCACCGATTTTTGCGTCAAAGAATCAAACCCTAAAATGGTAAACCCTGTATTGGTCACATCGACTGACCATAGCTCTGATTTTTTAGAACGGGCATCGGCAACGGCTGCGGTTAAAAACTTTCGCACCTGTGCTAACTGATTGTTGTAGAAAATTGGATAAACTAATCCTTCTTTCAGGAGTTGAAAATTAACGCTTTGTTGTATCCATTTTTCATCCATAATCACTTTGCTGCCATCTCGTTTCCCCGATCGCCCTGGAAACGCTAAGGCTAATGCCCGTCCATATTGATCGGCAAAGTGAGTCAAGATATAACCGGGAGCGATCGCAGGCTCAGCCGCTACTACACACCACTCCGGATCTCGCTGAATCGTGCGACTATCAAATCCCAATAAATCGAGCAATCGAGCGGCGGCTCGTTCGGCATAGGGGGGCGGCTGATGTTGGCTGCCTATGCGGCTTTTGGGTGGCTGAAAGTGGGTTTCTAATGAATCGATCGCATCTAGTCGCAATTGGGTAACGCCTGCCTGGTTAAACTTAACGGGCTGCTTTAAAAGGTTCCATAACGTTAAGTCATTTGGCATAAAGCGAATCGAGTCCCCATCGGGAGCGGAACCCAAAATGGAAAAATTTCCTTCAATCAAAATCATAGGCTAGGTGCGTCTCCTACCATGGCTTGCTGTACCCGTTGCCAGAGAATAGCATCTGACCGATACATTTTGAGCGCCCTCCGATCGCCCTCTCTCGGAATAATCCATCGGGTATAGAGACTTAGTAAGGCTTGTTTCGCTTTGCAACTATGATTCAGTTTCTGCTGCATTCGTCCTAAACTTGAAAAAGGTCGTAGCCTTCAGCCAAGTTAACCCACAAATTATTTAGTTTTCTTAACTTCGCTAGCCCCTTTCTTTATGAACCATCAACCTTTAATTGTTGAACCCGGAACAGCGATTTCGCTCAAAGATTATGATCCTGATTACACGGGCGAATTTAAAGATAAAGTCGAGGCTCAAGCCAAGCTTCAGACGGATGTGGGGCGGCTTGGGAACTATCAAAATGTGCTGTATGCCCAAAGTACTTATGCGCTCCTGCTGATTTTTCAGGCAATGGATGCGGCGGGCAAAGATAGCACCATTAAGCATGTCATGTCTGGGGTGAATCCCCAAGGCTGTCAGGTGTTCAGCTTCAAAGCACCTTCGGCAGAAGAGTTAGATCATGACTATTTATGGCGATCGTTTAAAGCGTTGCCGGAACGAGGACGCATCGGGATTTTTAATCGGTCGTACTATGAGGAAGTTTTGGCAGTCCGGGTTCATCCTGAACTTTTGGCGAAACAGCAGTTGCCCCATGTGCCGGAGGGCAATCGCATTTGGCAGCAACGGTTTGAAGAAATCAACAACTTTGAAAAATACTTGGATAATAACGGAGTTGTGGTTCTCAAATTTTTTCTAAATGTCTCTAAGGATGAACAGAAAAAGCGATTCCTAGAACGTATTAATATTCCTGAAAAGAACTGGAAATTTTCCCTCAGTGATCTCGAAGTTCGGAAATATTGGGATGACTATATGAATGCCTATGAGGAGATGCTCAGCCATACCAGTACCGATTATGCACCCTGGCATGTTATTCCGGCTGACCATAAATGGTTTACTCGTTTAGCGGTTGCTGATATTGTTTGTACCAAATTAAAAGAACTAAATTTGCAATATCCTCAAATGAATTCAGAACACTTGCAGGAGCTTTCGCGGGTTAAAGTCATCCTAGAAAGCGAGTAGACAGAAAGGGCGTAGATCAGGGAGCGATCGCTCCCTGATCTTTTTAGCTCTAGCAAGCTCATGGCTGTAGCAGGCTCATGACTGCTTCCAACAAAATCTGATTCTGTTCTGGTGTTCCTACTGTAATTCGCAGCTTATCGGCTAAACCCAATTGATTGAAGTAACGCACTAAAATTCCTCGTTCCTTCAGCCCTAAATAGAGGCTTTCGGCAGGGCTGCTAGCAGGCACAGTTGCTAAAAGAAAATTACCGTGGGAAGGGCACATTTCAAAGCCCAGTTGCTTCAAGTCGATCATGAGCTGAGCCCGATCGCCCTTTACTTTTGCTGCGCATTCATTTTTATAGGCTTGATCGCGCATAGCAGCAGTGCCCACCTGAATGGCGATCGCATCAATGTTGTAGCTATCTTTTACCTTAAATAAACCCGCCAAAAGCTGAGGGTTCGCCACCCCAAACCCCATGCGCAACCCTGCCAACGAATAGCCTTTCGAGAGCGTTCGCAGCACAATCACATTCTCAAATTCTTGCACCAGCGGCAACGCCGAATTTTCGGCAAAATCTACATAGGCTTCATCGATCGCCAATATTCCTGGCACTCGTGAGGCTAACTCGCGCAGTTGCTCGATCGGCACTACATGCCCAGAAGGACTGTTGGGCGACGCGATGAACGTAATGGCAGCTTGAGCTGCAACGAGGTCATCCAGCGGCAGTTCAAAGGTTTCGCCATAGGAAATCTCTAACGGGTTTGCAGGCTGAATTTCTGCTAACGTACGGTAGAGAACGTAGGTGGGCATGGGATAAACAATGGGGCGATCGCTGCCTTCAGCACAAGCGCGCACCAACACATTTAACATATCATCACTGCCATTTCCCACAATTACCCAACTGGCTGGAACACCTAATACATCACTCACTGCGCTACAAAACTCTCTGGCAAACGGATCGGGGTATCGCCGCAACCATTCGCCATCTAAGTTTTCAGAACCGCCATGGCTTGGGGCGAAGGCGGGTACGGATTCTCGTTGGTGTTGAGTTTAATAATGGATGTGCCTGGTTTGGGTTGTTCGCCAGGAACATAGCCAGCCATTGCATCAATGGCAGGACGGAAGTAGCTCATAAGGAATATAGATTTTGAGGGCAGCAGGTTCTATTTTACCGAGAAGGGGTGCAATCAGCGCTAGAAATGATAGGGTGTTAAATCTGTTCCTTCGAGATTTAATGGTGTGATTCATGACTGTAAATCTTTCTCGTCGGTCTTTTTTTGAAAACAGGAGCACTTGCGGCGATCGCCACCGCTGTTCCAGTTGCCTGGTACACCGCTGCCCAAGCCCAAACTTCTAAGCCTCGTAACGCAGGCTTCTATCGGTTTAAACTGGGTCAATTCAATCTAGCAACTATTAGTGATGGCGTTCTTGCTGCTCCGGCTGCGGCATTTGCTGGAGACGTTACGCCCGAGCAATTACAAGCAGTATTGCGCCAGGGTTTTCAATCTGAAACTCTGACTCCCGACTGCAACATCTTGTTTGTGGATACGGGGACGCACAAAGTTTTGATTGATAGTGGTAATGGTAATTTGGGCGGTGACACTGCCGGAAAATTGCTCGAAAACTTGGCGTTAGCGAAGATTTCTCCAACCGACATTGACACTCTGGTTATCACCCATGCCCATCCTGATCATGTGGGCGGCTTAACCGATCCCGCAGGCATGTTGTTGTTTCCCAATGCTCGGTACTATGTTCCCAGCGTGGAGTGGCAATTCTGGATGGATTCTAAAGTGAGCTTGCCTAAAGTCAGGATGCCTGAGGAGGCGAAACAGACTGTGATTGCGGTTGCTAAAAAACAACTCACTGCCATTCAAGATCGGGTGACTCAGTTTAAAGTCAATCAAGAGATTATCCCCGGTATGACTGCCCTCTCTGCGCCGGGTCATACGCCCGGTCATGTGGCGCTTCGCATTGTCTCGGGCGAGGCTTCGTTGGTTCATACGGCTGATGTGGTTCATACTCATACCATTAATCTGTGGAATCCGGATTGGCAGCCTATTTTTGATGCTGATCCTGAGCAAGCAGCGGCAACTCGGCAGAGCCTTCTAGAAAAAATTGCGATCGATCGCACCCTGATGTTTGCCTACCATTTTCCGTTTCCGGGCGTGGGGCACATTACGCCCCGCGAGGCAGGCGGTTTTGATTGGGAGCCTGTGAGTTGGCAGTTTGAAGGTTAGGACGGAATTTTAGAAAACCGTGCCGTCGCTGACAATTTGAATCGGCGGAGCGCCTCTAGGTCTTAGCTCCGCCGCTATTTTACGCCCTGCTGCCCAGGTGCCCCCTTCTAGTACTTTTACCAGGGGTAATGATTGGGCATCCATTCCTAGCTTTTGTCGAACTGTGGCGGCAATGCGATCGAGCAAAATGACGGTTAATGCGCGCCATTCCACAATCACCTCAGAATCGGGTGAATGCAAGAGTTGCAAAATGCTCGAATGCTTAGGTCGTAATAGTCCCAAATCTACGCACAAACCTCCATTGCGATACTCCGATAATCCTGTTAATTGATCCAAGTGAGTAATGGTTAATCCCAGTTCTTGCAAGGGTTCTAGCAAAGAATATGTGAGCCATTGGGAGAGTTTGTGGAACGGCACCAGTTGAGAACCAGCGCCGCGATCAGGCAAAGCAGAATGAAACCAAACATCGCCCAGATTCGTGTGGTCAAGCACAATCCGACCTTCCCAAATATCGCTGAAGCCTTCCAGAACTGCCTCAAAAACCTGTTGCGCTTCTAATTGATTAGACTGCGACCCCTTGCGACTATCGCGAAGAGCTCGCGCCACTAAATAATTAACTAAATACCCTAATCGGGGCGTTTCATTCGGCGATGGGCTAGAAAAGAGATGAGGCGATTGAGATAAAACAGCACCTAAACGCTGCATCAACTTTAGCCGTCCGGCAACACCCACTAAAGGATTGCGATCGCTGACTTGAAATCCTTCTACGAGCTTGGCTTCTGTGAGATTTTGTAACCCGACTGCATCCGTTTGTAACCGATGCGGAATGCTAGAGAAAGCGCTTTGTAGAAACAAATGAAAGCTAGCCACTCCTAATCCTTCGGAACGTTGAAACGTTTGCCCGGTTGCCGTTTCTAAATACTGCCAATGGGCACCCGCACCTGCATCTAGGAGAACGCTAGGAATCACGAGGTCAAACTTTGCCTGGGCTTTTTCAAGCGGATTTAATGGGTCAAGGTGCTGATCTAACTGCGCACAGCGAGAAATGCCGCCTGCTTCAAAATGCCGCCAACGGCTGTGAAAGGGAATTTGCAGCGTTGGATATGCCGATCGCATCACTTCAATGACGTAATCTGCGGTGCGATCGAGGCAATCAAGATCGATCTGGAAATGTTGGAGTTTGTTGTTCTGGGCTAGGGTGAAGAGTTGACCGCAGCGATCGCGGATGCCTTGGGGAGAGCGAAGGTAGGCGATCGGGGCGTGCATCAGCGTCTGACCTGGGTGATGAAATAGAGATTGGATGAAACAGAAATTGGATGGAATAGGAATTGGATGGAATAGGAATTGGATGAAATAGGAATTGGATGGAATAGAAATTTATTGAGTGCCAAATAAGCGATCGCCTGCGTCTCCTAATCCTGGCACAATATATCCGTGTTCATCCAGGCGTTCATCAATGGCGGCAGTGAAGAGGGGAACGTCGGGATGTTGCTCGTGAAAATGTTGAATGCCTTCTGGCGCAGCCAGTAAACAGACAAACTTGATAGAAGCAGGGTTGGATTCTTTGAGGCGATCGATCGCAGCGACTGCGGAGTTTCCTGTTGCCAGCAGCGGATCAACCACCACCATGTCTCGCTGCTCTACGTCACTAGGCAGTTTGAAGTAATACTCTACCGTCATTAAGGTGCCCGGTTCGCGGTATAGCCCAATGTGCCCGACCTTGGCAGTGGGCAGTAGCTCCATCATTCCATCTAACAATCCTTGTCCGGCCCGCAGAATAGACACAATCACCATCTTCTTATCTGCTAACATCGGTGCTTTCATGGGGGCAACCGGAGTTTGGATCATTTCCTCCTTCAGCGGTAAGTCGCGGGTGACTTCGTAAGCTAAAAGCAAAGAAATTTCCTTCAAAAGCCGCCGAAAATTTTGTGTGTCTGTTTCTTGCTGACGCATCAACGTCAGCTTGTGCTGCACAAGGGGATGAGTGATTACAAATACTGGGGATGCCATTTATACTAGTGTCAACTTAGAGATTTTGTTGGCAAATTTAAAAACATACGCAGATAAAGAACTGAGCAGATGGCATTATTTGTATCTGTAGTTACTTTAGCGAAACAACTTGCCTATTAAAACGGGTTAATGTCCGAACGCTAAGGATTAGAATACACCACATTAATATCATCAGGGCGGCAAAACTCCTATGACAGATATTTCCATTAAGCCTAATTTAGAGCCGACTCGCTCAAAGCATGTCATTTTAACCTCTCACCAAAACAAGAGCGCCAAGCCCGTTGTTCCCATTCATTGGGGGCAGCCGATCCGGGCGATCGCGGTCCTGTCATTGGCTCTCTGCGAAGTGCTAAGCACCGCAATGTCATTGGCTCCCATGCTGGCTCCTATGGGGTTTATCGGGCATTAGCGGTGGCAAGCGGGGTCCTTGATCCGATGCACAAGGCAGACCTCACTGATACTTCTCCCATTGTGCCCTTAGGACCTCATCCGAGTTGGAGTGATCCTAGCAAAATTGTGTCCCTCGACCCCTTCGGAGCGATCGCCGGAAAACTATTTGGCTCCCATTATTCCGAAGATTATGACATCTGCCGACGATCGCTATTACAAAGGCACACATTTGCATTCCAGAACTGAAGCAAGAAATTGACCAAGGACGTTTAAAAGTTGATGGCAAAATTCTCAAAGCCGATGGTAATTTAGTGGTCACCAAAGCGTCCATTGATCCGGTTTGGCACTTGCCTGGAATTGCTCAACGCCTAGGCATTGAAGAATGGGATTTGCGCCGAGCCCTGTTCCAACAAACGGGCGGCATGTTTCCCGAACTGGTCACTCGTCCTGATCTGCACGTATTCTTGCCGCCGATTGGCGGAACGACCGTTTACATTGTGGGAGATGAACAGGCGATCGCGGCTCCTGATCAGCCTTTGGCAGTGCGGGTTCATGATGAATGCAACGGCTCGGATGTGTTTGGCTCAGATATTTGTACCTGCCGTCCTTATTTAGTTCATGGCATTGAAGTTTGCATTGAAACAGCACAAGCGGGCGGCGTGGGGGTGATTGTTTACTGTCGCAAAGAAGGACGGGCTCTAGGAGAGGTCACTAAATTTCTGGTCTACAATGCCCGCAAACGTCAGGAAGGAGGCGATCGGGCTGATGCTTACTTCTTGCGAACCGAGTGTGTGGCTGGGGTGCAAGATATGCGTTTCCAAGAGCTGATGCCCGATGTGTTGCACTGGCTCGGCATTACTCGGATCGATCGCCTGGTTTCTATGAGCAATCTCAAGTACAACGCCATTATCCATTCTGGAATTGAGGTCGTGCAACGAATTGCCATTCCCTCAGGGCGAATTCCTGCCGATGCTCAAGTCGAGATTGAGGCAAAGAAAGCTTCGGGTTACTACTCTGAAGATGACGGCTTGGCAGCGACCGAACTAGCAACCGTGAAGGGACGCGATTACTAAATTCTGCCTCTTAAAAGAGTGAGTATAAAAGGGTGAATATCAAAAGCGGCTGGGTTTTCATAGCTGCTTTTTTCTGTTTAATCCGGTTAATCTGGTTCATTGCCTAAGAGGATGTTTGAAAAGTATATGTTGTGATCCGAACCGCCCCCCTAAAGTCCCCCCATTCTGCGGGGACTTCTGAGCCAATTCTGTTTCAAAGCCC
>JAAUPA010000217.1 GCA_012034615.1 Leptolyngbyaceae cyanobacterium CSU_1_4
ACCATTGAATTCCAACGGGTTCGTCGCGGCATCTCCCACAAATAACCCACGCTCCAATTGCTTCGCTGCACTGTGAATCATGTCAGCAGTATCGATCGAAATCTGATCACCGTAGGGACGCTTTTGTTGCTCATAAAGCGATCGCTCGTAGTGTCCCCAATTCTTACGTCCTAGAATCGCTTTGACTTCCTGACCTGTATCGCTCAGATTATTGCGGACTCCCGTTTGATCGACAACAGCAGTATCAAGAGCATTTTTATTGGCGAATCCTGTTGACGGTAGACCCGTGCGAACGATTTCCTTAACTACGTCATCCGTTGCAGCAACTTTTCTGATCCGTGACCACAGGGTTACGTCTCGGTGCAAATAATCGGTGATTTCAGGTTGGAAGTCAGCCCGATAAGTAAAGCTGCCTCGGTTAATTGCTGCACTACGAATAAGGTCTTGAACCTCTTTAGCAGCCGCTTGAACATTGATAAAATCTGTTGACATTTTAGATCACTCCTACTGGTTTATTTCTGGTTTATTCAAGGGTTAAATTAAGAAATGCCAGCAGAGGCTTTGAGGCTGTGCAGTTGGTCACGTAATGCAATCCGACGCGCTAGGGAGGCGGGATCTCTACGGCTTTGTAGTTCCTCTAGTTGTCCCTCAAGTTTGTAGATTTGAGCGGACTGAGGATCAATCACAGTCCCTTCATTGGAAGCGGCAACAGTACTGCTCAAACGTGCAGGTTGTCCAGAGGGATTCATCATCTCACGAACCGATTGCAAAGCGGTCTGACGAACCATTGCTTGCATCTCTTCACGTTGCGTCTTAGCTGCATTCTCAGCATCAATTGATGCTTGAGCTTGGAGTGCAGCATTACGATCATCAGTCAGTTGATTAACGTTGTTTGTCAGTTTATCAATCGTTGCTTGTGATTGAGTTTGAGCAGCAACTAAAGTGGTAACAGTATCGGTTAATGCTGCGATCTGCTTAGTAAGTTCTTCCACGTTCTCATCTCCTAAATCGGGTGTAATTTGTTCTTGAGCGATCGCTGCAACTTGATCAGGTGCAGGTAACGTCTCCGGTAAAACAACAGGTATTAACTGTCTTTCTACCGTTGCCTTTTCCGCTACAACTTGAGTATTTGAATAAGTTGCCTTATTTGCATACAGGATGCAAGCACCCAGTAATGTAAGCTTATCTAGAACGTGTACCTCACGTCCGTCAACGACCTCGACATGACCGGGAGCTAGAGCATTAATTGATGCTCCGAGCTTGTCCTTTTCCAAGCGAATTTGTGCAACTCGCTCTGGTTTGTTGTAGGGGAAAAGATTGGCTTTAACCCAAAATCCACCGTTGCGAATTTGGGCGCTAAGCATCACGCCGACGATCTCTTCGTCAGCGTGTTTGCTCAATGTTGGGTCAGCGTCCAAAGGCAGATAAGGAACCTGATCGATCGCTGCCTTTGCAACTTCAGTGGAAACGTACAAAGGTCGTCCTGGACCTACTGATGGAACTCCTTCTGAGGGTTGATCCAGGTCAAAAAGTTTGATTTCAATCGGGCAACGATTGTTAGCATTAGCGGCTTGCAGGAATTCAACCCCGTCGCATTTCACCTGCACGAAATCGCTTTCAGTAGAAGCCTTAATCTGGGCTTGAACCGTCATTGAAGCCTTATAGGTTGCCGCTAAATCTTGGAGAATTGTCGTCAGGTCAGTGATCATCCCTTCTACGGAGTTGTCGTCCGTTGGATTATCCTCGCCTGTATAAGCGTTGTAACAGCCCTCCTCAAAATAGTAAGAGAACATTCTGAGCGCCAGGTCTAAGCGGTTGTACCAAGTGCAGCGTCGGACGTATTGTGAATAATTGGACTCGGCGTTGAGCAAGCTGTCTCGGCTGGCTTCTACTTCCGTTTCATCCGACACCCCAGCATCTTCTAACAGCGTTCCAATCTCTTCCACAAAGGAAGCCATTGACTTTTGGATTGACTGGAGTTTTTTGGCGTTCTTACTGCTCAGCGTCTTTCCGGCGGCTGCGATCGAACTGTTAATCGCATTGCTATTTTTCCCGAATCCCTTGAATGGTGAATTTTTTGGCATGGTGGTTTTTCCGCAATAGAAAAGCCACGCTGAGAGGCGTGGCTCGAAAGGGTTAAATTGTTGATACTAACTTCAGAATTTATTGCTTAATCCTACAATAAATTTTTCTGAATGGGTTATTTCTAGTTATAGATTATACCCCCGACTGAGCTGGTGTTTCTTTCGCCTGAGATTTGCTGCTAAATTCATTCCCAGATTCATCATCAAGAGGATCAAAGCCAAGCCGTTCTCGTCCTTCATTCCGCCTGATTAAACCACTATCATAGGTTTCCCGAATTTCTCTATTTCTTGCAGATTCCGATCGCGTCTCTCGATAATCTCGAATGAAGCGGAATCCAGGCAAGAAAAAATCTACGATCTCCCCGTCATAACCCTCGTCAATCGTTTCAGCGATCGGTAAAATTGCCCGTTGGAAAGTGGTATCAGCAGATGTCTCACTTGTAGCCCTATTATCATGCTCTGTAATATTTGCATCACGGGTAGTCAGTGAAAATGCCAGCATGACAACTTTGGTGAGAAACTGGGAGTATTGCAAGTAAAGCTGCTCGTCTCCCGAAGCTCCGATCTTGATTGCTGTTGCTGTCCCAGCTCCGCCCATGATGGGTTTTTCTTCTTTTGAACGACCTCTAAATCCCAGTAAGATCTAAAGGCTGATAGCTGGGTGTCATTGATGTTCCCTAAGTGCAGCAACCATTCCTGAGCCGCTTCACTGGTCGTCTTTTGCTGGTAATCAGCCAGTCCTAACCAGGCATCAAGAAACCCGTAAGCGACCTCTAAGGGGCTAGGTGGAATCAGTTCATAAGAGTTAACATTATTCAGGATGAGGAAAGCGTTCTCAGCCATCAATGGGCGAGGGTGTCCGCCTTGCTTATAATCCAGAAATTTAGGGACAACACCTTCAACATAGGGACTCCACTTCGGATTAAGTCTGATAAAGGCTGCATCACAAGTCCATAACCAAAAAGGTCGCTCAACTTCTCCCGGTTGCCGTTCACAAACTGCATAATTTAGCGACAATAAATCATCAATTAATGCTGAGGTTAGCTGACGATAAGTGTTAATCGTCGCCTCTGCATTCGGTCTTCTCATCGATCGCGTAGCATTCTCGGCAAGTGCGATCGCGGCTGCATTTGTTTTCTTGTCTGCGGGTGGCTCTACCCTCCAAGGCATCCTTAAAACGCCTTCTGTGATTTGCTTAATGGCAGAGAACGCTAAGACGACATGACTAAATCTTCTAAGCTGAGGCGCTTTAATGCGATCGGTACTGGAAATGGGGCGGAGCAAGTTCTTAGGCTGTGCAAACGGATATAGAGGCAATCCAGAAATGGATACAGGAGCCTTGAGCGGAGTTGATTGTCGCTTGTTCTTTGCCACTTACTTAATAATCAAGATGACGGGTAAAGGTGGATTGATTCTCAACGGTAACGATTCTGCCTGATTTCAAATACCGAAAAGACGCGTCCCAATTCCATTTTTTTAAGAAAAGCTCGGTAGCCTGTTGGATCTACTTTTGGTTCATCAGGAAATAAGTCAAGGTAGTGCCATTGTAGACAACCTGGCTGACTTCAGGACGATCTACAGCATAGCCGTAACTTGCAACTGGGGTGGGAATGGATGATTTTAACCTTTGTTGGAGTGCGTCTAGAGCCATAGAATTAATTGATTCCTGGAATTAAGGGAACCACCTCATAGATGGGAGAATTGGCGATTGTTAAAAGAATGCCCTCTTCCTCACCTTTCTTAGGCTTACGACGGAAATGAATGTAGGGCTGTTGAATCACCTTCATACTATCTTGCGTCAGGATGTTGCTCTCAACCAAGCCGTCCAGAATGAATTTAGCGGCTGCTGAGGTGTTGTCCCAATCTCGCCCAGAATTCTTTACAATCCATAGGAACGACACCCAGACCTCACCATGAAACTTAGGTGAGCCAGCGGATTCAGTAGCGCACGTATTTGTCCAGTGCTTTTTCATTTCTGCGCCTTTTGACCAGTGCGATCGACAGGCTCTAATCTGTTCATTCAATCCCGGTGGAATGGGATAAAGGATTTTGACCCACTGCGTTTGTTTTTCCTGCTCTAACGTTTTTTGCATTAGCTTATTGGGTTGTAGTTGCCGAAAATTTTGCAGATTGCGAAGTAATAAAGTCAGACCATATTCTGTTCCCTTCCAAGCCGGAAGCACTCACACGCTCGATAAACTGTTTTTTGTCCTGATAGGGAGCAGCATTGCGAAGCGCTGTAACCTGCTCGGCATTCATGCCAAAGTTAACTTGTAGCTCTGCATCCTTAATCTTTTTATCACCCCAATAATTGATTGATTTCTTGAGTGATAAAAGACTCCCTAGCCTGTGGGTCGTCAGCTTTATCTTTTAACTTGTCATCAAAGTAAGCTTTCCACTCTGGCGGATCTGAACCAATGCCGGACGGCTGCTGTAACCGCATCTTTAATCCACAGCCCGCAATGTTATATAAATTCCTGGCGGTTGCACCTTTGGTAAAAATGGAACTTTGCTCAGCAAGCTCTTGATTAACGATCGCGGCTGTAATCCCTTCTAAATCAGATTGCAGTTGAGGCACTAGAACCGATAAATCTTGAGGCAATCCCAGGACGGGCTGAGAAGGGTTGGGAGTACCATTTCCGGCTGTCCCGTTGCTGATGGCGATCGCTGCTGCCAGAGCAGCCGCATTAACGCCGACTCCATCCGTTTTAACGGCAAGCTGGAGGGCGATCGCCTCTTTCAGCTTAGGCATGATTTTAGTCAGCACATCTTTAGGGATTAATCCAGCCGTTGCCGCCTGAATCAAAGCGCTAGGAGATAGGGCAGAAACGGATGCAGCATCGCCCATTTGATTTGATTGCATTAATGCCGTGATTTGCTGATTCTCCGGTTCCGTCAGGCAATCTGCAAACACCTGTTGAGTTAGATTAATCGTCCCTTGCCGCTCCCGCTCCGCTTTCGTAAGTTGCGCTCGTAAGTTTGTTAAAGCCGTCTCGGTAAGGGGTTTTGCAAAACGATGGTCTGACAACTTGCCGCCAATCATCCTGAAACTTAGGTCAACCTCTGCAAAGTGGAAGCCTTTTTTATCAGGGAATGGATATTGATAATGAGGTCTAAAGGCATCGCAGTAAACCGGAACGTTAGCGATCGCACCTTGGTTATAGAGCAGGATAGGAGCTGTCCCTGATTCTTCATCAATTTCGTGCAGTGTGGCGCAATTCTCAACCTGGGGCGATACATCATCACTCACGCTATAGAACTGGAGCTTAAGGGTAAAGGAACGGGGTGAAACATTCTTAAACGTGGAGCCAACCCGAATCGATCGCCCGTCTTGTGTTGTCCATTCCGATGTCTGATCGCTGTTCACTTCCACGACTGCGATGCCCATATCTAACGGTTGCCCCTTGTATGCACCTGTCAGAAATGTGATGCCGACTGGATTTAATTTACCTGTCGGTGGAGTGTTCAAACTACCTTGAGGGTTTGAATCTGGAGCTGTCGCAGTTGCCATTTAATGATCACACGTTAAAGGAATTTACTCGAAACAATCACGTTCAAAATGGAGTTGATCTTGAATCAATTTTCCGTTCCATATACCCAGATATGTACCATAACAACCGTTGTTAATCTCCTCGTTACTGCACTCTTCAGCCGCTTCCAGAGATAGAAATAAAGCGCTTGTGCAATCACCATCAAAGCTATGCACAGTAACCTTGTAGAGCTGTCCGGGTCGGACTTCTAGAGCTGTTTTTTGGATGCGTCTTTTGCTGCAACATTTAATTAATTTACTGGTTAGAGCTAAAGGTTCCTGTCCACAAAACGCCATTAATGTATACCCCGGAAGGGTTAAGCTCAATGGTGGCATTTTCGCCAGCCGTTAACAGAATTTTGGAACCATCGACCAGAACCTTAGACAAAACTTGTCCCTCTGGCGTAGTTCCTTCTATTAGAATTCCCTGATTCTCATCAATCTTAATTCGGGCGTTATGGTTTCCGGTTACTGGTAAAACTAAGGGCTGTTGTTTCCCATCCTTCCCCTTCTTTCCTTTGAAGCTGAACCCACCGGAGCCGATCGAGAACCCGCCCCAAGGTGTATTTAGTCCTGCTCCAGCATCAGAGGCAAATACTTTGCTCGTCCCGGTTGCTGAACGTAGCTCTGACATGACTGCATTGGCGACGACGCGAGGAGTAGGGAGAGCATTAGGAATGGACTGGAAGGATTGATTAAGCGTTCCTAGCGCATCCTCTAGCACTGGCGTTAACTGTCCTGAGAACTGTCCCATCACCTGCTCAAGCAGTTGCGACGGGGAAGTATTCTCTAATCCTGCAAAGCCTTCTCCGAGCTGCGGGATAATTTCACGGGCGATCGCAGTGTCCCCGCTCATCAATCCTGCCGTTAGTCTAGATAGCTGAGGAACCTTGTCTAAGATGGGAATAGAACGTCCCAAAGCCTCGGCTGCATTGGCGATCGCCCCCTTTGCCCTCTGCCCCAAAACGCTGACAAATAAATCCCCAATTTCCAGATCTCCAGCGACAACGTTTCTCGCTAAACCAGTAAACTCAGCCTGATCTAAGTGCGTCTGAATCGTTGCAGGTAATAGCTTCCAGGCTTGTTGTATCCCATCGCTCAACTGAATAGCGGCTCGGTCTATGTTAATCCTATCTAGTTCGGTGGCAGGTAAGCCTTCATTCTGCATCACAGTCAAATAATCATCCAAAGAATCAATTAATTCTTTTATTTGACCTACTGCACCGTGTAGCCCTAAAGCGGATAGATTAGCAAAGCTGTCATAGCCATCGGGTAACACCTCAGACAGAATCATCTCAAGCTGTAATGATGGCTGGTGACTTAACCCGTGCAGAATTGGCTCAATATTGTCCGGCAAGATATTAAGATTCTGTTCTTTCAGGAATTCATTAATTCTC
Source organism: Leptolyngbyaceae cyanobacterium CSU_1_4 (assembly GCA_012034615.1). Lineage (GTDB taxonomy): Bacteria > Cyanobacteriota > Cyanobacteriia > Elainellales > Elainellaceae > Timaviella. Next base: position 7,011 of record JAAUPA010000217.1, read on the forward strand.
GAAAACTCAAAGTCCTCCAGTATTCCCGGTAGCCCATTGGTTAGCGTGGCGATCGCTGGATCAAGCGCTTGCTCTACCTGATTAGACAGCAGTTTTCCAAAGTCCTCAGCCGAGAATTCTTGCAGCTTGCCTAAAACGTTCATACCCTGCTCGGCGGCTGTCCCAATCCCCTTATTCAAGGTCTGGAGCGTGTTGGCAACGTGGCTTAATTGATTGTCCAAACCTAGTTCAAAGCGTTGGTTTAGCTCGGAGAATAAGGTAAGTCCTTCTCCCAGGCTGCCAGTGATCTGCTTTGCTTGATTCATTAATGCTCCAATTGCAGGAATGGGAGCGGTCAAGGTGGATTCGATCGCGGCTAAATTCAGTTCTGAGCCGAATGCCTCGGATCTAATAATCGCCTCACCCTCTGCACCCAGAATGCTTACTGCTCCACCTGCTGAGCTGTGGGTGACATCCCCGTCTGCACTGATCACGGCACTGGCTAAGGGATTCTCTATGTTAATCGTTCCATCGGCTTGTAGATGCGATCGCGCCCCTCCTTGGGTTTGATTAATCACGTCCCCAGCGCTGGACACTTGCTGAATCACTCCGTTGGGATATCCGTCCGTCCGCTCTGCTTTTCTATCATCCCTAATGCTCATCACCTCCCCAGGTGTGTGTGTCCCATAAACACCTTTAGCCCTATTAAATAAAGGATTAGGGCGATCGCGCCGACTGTGAATACAGCCAATCATTAAAAGCTGCTGCGGGTTTCCCAACATGGGTATCAAAACAATTTGAGAACCCGCTTCGAGAAATTTATGAGATCCACCAATCCCTTCATTAGTCACAAAATCTTCCAACACCCAAACCCAACCGTCC
>JAAUPA010000218.1 GCA_012034615.1 Leptolyngbyaceae cyanobacterium CSU_1_4
GGGCGTTTGATTCACGCCATAGCCCAGGTGAGTGAAGCAAACAATTTCATTGATGGTCATCCAGGACGTGATGCGATCGCCCAATCGACTCACAACTGCTGTAGCATAGTCGGCAAAGTCCTGTGCCATCTCGCGGCTTTGCCAGGAACCATAGCGATCTTCCAATGCTTGGGGGCTATCCCAATGAAACAGGGTGGCGTGAGGAGTAATGCCCTGATCCTCAAGGCAATCTAAAAGACGGTGGTAAAAATCAACTCCCGCTTCGTTAATGCTGCCGCGTCCCTCTGGAATAATTCTTGACCAGGCAATGCTAAAGCGATAGTGTTTAATGCCTAGTTCTGCCATCCATTTTACATCTTCTGCATAGCGATGATAGTGATCACAGGCAATCGCTCCAGTTGCATCATTGAGAATGTGTCCGGGCAAGGCGCTAAAGGTATCCCAAACGCTAGGCTTACGACCCTCAGCCGCGATCGCCCCTTCGATCTGATAAGCAGCAGTAGCCACCCCCCATTCAAATCCTGCTGGAAACTCATAGCTCATAGCGGAGTGCACTCCAAATAGAAGGTTATGTAATGGCATTATTACCGATTGACCACCTGACAAAAATATTGCTGATATTGCCGATGGCGAAGGCTATCCCTTTTCTCAAAACAGTGTTTGTCTAGGAACGAGAGAAAGCGGTTTGTCCGTGACAGCAATCAGGAACAACGTTCCTCCCCGCAGGTCGGGATGCCCCAGAGAGGGGAAGCCCAGATATCTAATTCTTCTCTCTACTGCAAGTCAGTCGGAGAGAGAGGGCACGGTCAATTGTCCGGATGCGACCCGTCCTCGGGGTGGAGTTGCAAGCCCCATCCGCAGGTCGGTGGGGTATTTGACATTCGCGTGTGACCGCTTCCAGCGCAGTGCCCAACCCCGTTGCACCACCTCCAATGACAATTACATCCCACCCTTGTGACTGATGCAATGCGGTCAGTAAATTTTGACGCGTAATCGGTGTATTCGCCATAAAAATTCACCTTCTAAAAATGAGTTATTTGCGAACTATCCCTGTTCCCAACCTTTGGCTCGTTCGATCGCCCGTCGCCAGTTACCCAATAAAGTTTCTCGCTGATCCGTACTCATAGAAGGTTCAAAACGTTTTCTCAACTTGCCAATGCTGAACAATTTCCTCCTCACTTTCCCAATAACCTACGGCTAACCCAGCAAGATAAGCCGCCCCCAACGCTGTCGTCTCTGAAATTTTGGGACGAACAACTGGTACACCCAAGATATCGGCTTGAAACTGCATCAACAGATCGTTCTTAGAAGCGCCACCATCAACCCGCAACTCCGATAAATCAATGTGAGCATCTTCTCGCATCGCCGCTAACACATCAGCAGTTTGATAAGCAATGCTCTCCAGTGCCGCACGAGCAATATGAGCCTTGTTCGTCCCTCGTGTTAACCCTAAGATTGTGCCCCTGGCATAACTATCCCAATGCGGCGCACCTAAGCCCACAAAGGCTGGGACTAAATACACGCCCCCATTATCAACCACGCTACGCGCCAAAGGTTCCACATCAGGGCTAGTTTTAATAATGCCCAACCCATCGCGCAACCACTGGACAACGGCGCCCGCCATAAATACACTACCTTCAAGCGCATAATTGGTGCGACCTTGAATCCGCCACGCGATCGTCGTCAGTAGCTTGTTGCGAGAAGGAATCGCTTTGTCACCCGTGTTTAAGAGTGCAAACCCTCCCGTACCATAGGTATTTTTGCCATCTCTACTTTTAGAGCTGCTTGTCCATAAGTTGCCGCTTGCTGATCACCCGCAATTCCAGCGATCGCAATTTCGGCTCCAAATTCTGTTCCCGTATAACCATAGACTTCTGATGAGCTACGAACTTCGGGCAACAGCGATCGCGGAATATTAAGTAACGCCAGCAACTCGTCATCCCATGATTGTGTGAAAATGTTAAAAAACAACGTCCGGCTAGCGTTCGTAACATCAGTAATATGAAGTTTGCCACCCGTTAACTTCCACACCAACCAGGAATCGATCGTACCAAACGCCAGTTCCCCGCGATCGGCTCTTTCCCTCGCACCTTCTACACTATCAAGCAGCCATTTCAGCTTCGTGCCACTAAAATACGCATCAACAAATAATCCTGTCCTGGATTGAAACAGTGCTTCATGTCCTGCCGCCTTCAGTTCATCACAATAACGAGCTGTGCGACGGTCTTGCCACACGATCGCCGGATAAATAGGCTTGCCAGTCGTCCTATCCCAGACAACCGTCGTTTCGCGCTGATTAGTGATGCCGATCGCCGCTATTTGATTGGGACGAACTCCAATGCGGGCAATCGCCTCACTCGCTACCCCAATCTGCGACGACCAAATTTCTTCCGCATCATGCTCAACCCAACCCGGTTGCGGAAAGAATTGTTGAAACTCCTTTTGCGCGATCGATAGCATTTCACCTTGATGGTTAAACACGATGGCTCTAGAACTAGTAGTGCCTTGATCCAATGCAACAATGTATTGGCTCATGATTCATGCTCCTATCCTGGAAGGTTCTATCTGGATACAGCGGCAGGGGCTTCTATTTCTCGATCTTGTGTACAGTGCCAAATTAAATGACATTAAGACAAATTCGTGTCACCGAGCAAACCCCCTCTGTCATAGGATTGCAGAGAGAATTGGCTCTGTGACCGCCTCAAGCTATCAGAATTGCCAAACTGGTTTTAGGGGGAAAAGCCAGCTTAGTTTAGCTTTGCTGCTTTAACGATACTAATGTGTCTCCACGACAATAAAAAGTCACTGTACACCATTTTTCGGTATTGTAAAGAAATTGAGCGTACCGAAAAAGTTATGGGTAGGGAGGTGGGCGCGATCGCTACAAGCAGAGCGAACAAAAAAGTGGATAACTAGCGAACCCTCTGTTTTTGTGAGTTCACCTCAGAGATGATTCTGAGTTCACCTCATGAGATAATTCGCTGAACTATAGCCTCATTTCTAAGCAGCGTGGTAAGCTGAGACTGCCGATCGAGGGTTTAATCATGAACGAAACCGAACATCAAACGGCACAGGAACCCACACAGGAGCCCCAAACTGAGAACACTAAATCTGAAGTGATTCGAGATTTGGTGACTCATCAGGAAGAGGCGCTAGGGGATGAGGAAACCGATCGCTCTCCGACGAAAACCGAAAGACCTTTGCCCTTGGAACTGATTCAGCAAGCCTTAGACCAAACTGAGACGACAATCCCGCCTGAAACCGTCAGAAAGCCGCTTAGTCCCTAGCTCCCAAGGCTTTAAGCGTGGTCAGTTGGGTGTCGGTTAATCCGGTTACCCCAGCAATGGTCATGTCTTCATAGGGGCGATCGCTCCGCAATACTTGTAAACAGGTTCCGGTTTCTGGTTGCCACAAGCGTATCGTGCCATCTTCACTGCCGCTGACTAATTGACCGCTGCGATTCCACACCACCGACCAAACAATCTGCTCATGCCCCGTTAATATCCGATCACTCGTCATCGTCTCCAGATCCCAAAGCCAAATCGTTGTATCTTCGCTGCCGCTGGCTAACCACTTCCCATCCGGACTAAATGCCACCGATCGCACCCGACTTTGATGTCCGGTTAACGTATGGTAACAGTCTCTACTGTGTACATTCCAAAGCTTGATCGTCCGATCGCCGCTGCCACTCGCCAGCCAACTGCCGCAAGGACTAAAGGCGATCGCCAACACCCAATCTATATGCCCCTGAAGCGTCTCTAAACACCGACTCGTTTGGGGATTCCAGAGTTTAATCGTGTGGTCATCACTACCGCTGGCGAACAGCGATCGGGTGGGATGGAAAGCAACAGCTTTGACGCGATGTTGGTGCCCGCGAAAAATTTGTAAACAGGCTCCGGTTTCCCTATCCCAAAGTCTTAAGGTGTGGTCATGACTGCCGCTAATTATTTTTAGCCCATCTGGACTCAAACAAACCGTTTGCACCCAATCGCTATGTCCGACTAATTGATGTAGACACACGCCTGTATTGATATCCCAAAGTCGCACGGTACGATCATTACTGCTGCTAGCAAGAAACTGGTTGCCCAAGGCGATCGCTGTCACGGCTTGAGTATGTCCTGTGAGCGATCGAGTGGAAGCACCCCAAAGCCGCACTATTCCGTCTGTACTGCCGCTTGCTATCCGTTCGTCAACGGCAGAGGCAGCTACCGATAGAATTTCACAGCTATAGGTTTTGAACGTCTTGATGCAGTGTCCAGTTTGCGTTTCCCAAAGCTTAATGGTCTGATCGTCGCTGGCACTGACGATGGTTTGACCATCCGGACTAAACCGGACTAGCCAAACCCGATCGCCATGCCCTGAAAACACCTTCAAGCATTCCCCCGTCTCCATATCCCACAATCGAACGGTTCGGTCTTCACTGGCAGTTGCCAATTGCTGACCATCCGGGCTATAAGCCACTGACCACACTTGGGTTTGATAGGGCAACTGCCCGATCGCCTTCCCCGTTGCCAGCTCCCAAACCTGTACCTTGTTCTGATCATTTCCTGTGGCGATCGCGTTCTCAATGGGATGTAAATCCATTGCCAAAGACCAATTCACCGCAATCTCAAATGTGTGTAAGCACTGTCCCGATTTTGTATCCCAAAAGTTTTGACCATGCGATCGCTACTACTGCTGAATAGCATGGACGATTGGGGCTGAAACGCTAGGGAAAAAATGCGGCTATTGTGTCCCCGCAAGATTTGAACACATTCCCCGGTTTGGGAGCGCCAAATCCTAATTTCTTTATCATTGCCGCCGCTAGCTAAAAGATCACCTGTGGAATTGTAGGCGATCGCCTGTACCCAACTGGTATGTCCCTGCAATATTTTGTGGCATTCCTGCGTCTGCATATTCCACAATCGCACGCTGTGATCATGGCTGCCACTCGCCAACCATTGACCGTCCGGACTGTACCCTAATGCCGTCACCCAAGCGGTATGTCCTTGGAGGCTGAAGCATTGTTGACTGTTGGCAATTTGCCAGATGACGATTGTGCGATCGATGCCTGTCGCCAACCCGTTGCCTTCTGGGTTGAACACCACAGACAAAATATCACCAGAGATTTGTGTGAACACAGATTTGGAGAGATCTGCCTGCCGGAAATTAACGCGATGAAGCTGCATTCCTTGAAGATAAACTTTCCAAATGGCTAAATGCGAAAAATCAAGCTCGGATAAATCAACGCCCATCGACCAGAGTAGGTTGAGTAGATTACCTGCGGCATAGCCAGATGTTTGCTCTTTAGACTTAAGCTGCGCCAGGTATTGATTCAGCCCTTGTCTAACTTTTTCCCGGTTTCCCAATTGTTGAATTAAGAGTTCAGCGATCGGTTGCAGCACCAAGCGATTCTGAGTTGCTTGAATGTAATCTTTAGCTTGGGCATCGAGCAAAAACTGATGATTCATTTGCTCAACGTTTAGGTTCATCAATTCATCCACAACTTGATTAACCAATCGTTGAGTCACGTATTCCATCACTACCGATTGCTGAGTAAAACCCAGGTCATCGCCGCCATCCGTCGCCTGTTCGATCAACGATCGCCGATAAAGAGAATCGATCGTGGTCAGGAGCATGGCATGAGAAACGGCTGGCAATAAATCTGGCTGCAAAGCGTTGAGTGTCACTGCTTCTCGATGAACTGCCAGCGCCGTCATCACTTGTTTTTCGATCGGGGATAAGCGCTGAAATTGTTGATCGAGCAAGTCAGAAATATCGCCAAATACCACAGCGCCATAGTCTAGAAACCGCTCAGTACTGCCCTTAAACAATTCTAAAATTGTTGGTGCGGCAATCTGCAAAGCCAGAGGGTTTCCGGCATATCGTGCTACTAGGGTTGGCGTGGTCGGGGTGGTCGCCAATCCAAAATCTTGCAGCAACATCGCTCCCGCTGCGGTATTCAAACCGGATAAAGCCAGCGATCGCCCCAGCCTCCCCTGCGGCTTTTCCCGACTCGTCACCACCCCACAACTCTGGTGCCGCCCCTCTGCTACACACCGCAGCAATTCGCCTGCCCGATCATCTACTCCCAGAACAGACTCCAGATTATCCAGAATGAGCAGACAGCGGCAATCGCGCAGCGCATTTAGGAGTTGCAGCAGTTGACCCTCGAAGGTGGCGGCTAACGGTATATCAGGCGATGCCAGCGATCGAATTAAATCGGTGAGGAGCGCATCGATCGCCGGAGCATGGCGGAGCGATCGCCAAACCACAACTTCAAAGTGGTGCTGAATTTGTTCTGCTAGCTTGATCGCCAGTGCCGTTTTTCCAACTCCACCCATGCCCAAGATGGTCATTAGGTGGGATTTATCTGCGATCGCCCATTGCTCCAGCGTTGCCAGTTCATGTTCCCGCCCATAGAAAACGGTGATTTCTGGCGCGTCTGCCCAGTCCTGCCGCGTTGACTGAGACGGAGCAACCTGTTTCGATTTCAGCGATCGACGCTGTTCCCATTCGTGATCAAACTTTTGCAGATTCGCGCTCAGATCCTGCCGCCGATGCCACAGTTTCAGCGTAAAATGCCAATCTTCTGAACCTTGAGTTGCGGGACGATTATCCTCTAAAACGCCCATAAAATCTTGAAGTCGTCGGAGTGCCTCTCGAATTTGCTCTGGCGTGAGTTTGTCGGCATAGGGATCTTGCGCCGTTAATTCCACCAAAAAACGGAGTTTGGTTCTGACGACGAGTTGACGATCGCTCTGCCAGTGGGTGCGAATGGGCGATCGAATTTCCGCGTCCCAGTCATGATTGGCATAATTCAGCAGATCTTCCAGGAGGCGTTGGGTGCGCTGTTTGGCTTGGGGACCGTAGTTGGGTCTTGCCATTAGGAGACTTGAATGGCGATCGTTGATAAACCCAAGGTATCAAATCCCCGCTTCGATCGGACAAAATAGACGCAAATGTCCAGATGCATCAATAAAAGGACTGAAAAATAATAGTAAGATTATGGAATTTATCCGATTCGCCCCTGATCAGCCCCTTTCAGTCGAATCATGTTCAGATTTATCTCCCAACGCTATATTTCAACTACGCTAGGTATTATTTATACTGCTTATACCGTTGCATCCATTTTATCGGTTGCTCCCCGTGCTTATGCCCAAAGCACGACCCGTTCCGAGAAATGTTCCGACACTGCGATCGCCAATCCTATTCAGCGCTTTTCTTCCTCTGGTTCTGATGTATTTGATGTACTAATCGCCTGTGGTGAAAACTCCGTTGCGCCTCTCATTCAGGTTTTGAACAATACCTCATCTGACCCCTTGCTGGTACGGGGTACGGCAGTGGATGCGTTAAGCAAAATTGAATTGAACCCTGAAGCGGTCGTGCGATCGTTACTGTTGAGACTTCATTGGGAACAAGATGCAAGATGCAGAGGTGCGCAATATTGTGTTCTTGCATCTTTCCCTACTCCCTTCTGAGGATGTTCCTCTAGTCATCCAAGTTATTCAAGAAACAAGAACCTATCAAATCTGGCAGACCATCACCGATATTGATCGCGAAGATCCTCAGTTCCAAGCCATCAAGACAGATCGAGTGTTTTACTATGGAATTGCTCTACTTCGGGAACTGCAATCTCAAGGCTCTACCCAAGCAAAAGAATTTCGGCGTTGCTGAATGCAAGATATCGAAAGCCCCCCAACCCCCGAATCGGGGACTTCCAAACCCTTCAAAGTCCACCAAATTGGGGGATTTATGGGGCGAGAGAACGGTCAATTTAAATCAGTTCATACTTCGATTCAGCAACGCC
>JAAUPA010000013.1 GCA_012034615.1 Leptolyngbyaceae cyanobacterium CSU_1_4
GTTGATTCGTTGGGAGAAGAAATCTGAGAACTACTTAGCGATGATTCACTTATCCTTCGCTTGCATTGCTATACGGGCAATTCGAGTTTTCGGATAGGCTCTAAGTGGCAGCGAAAAGTGAAGAACAAAGGAAATGGGCTACTTGCAAGTTAAATGTTGAGTAGCTTAGCTCATTTTGATTACTCTTCACCAGTGATCAGAAGATTACTAATTTAGTGATGCATTTATGATCATATTCATAACAGAGCAATTTCACGATTGAAATTGCTCAAGTCCGCACTAATCTAGAACAGGCTCATATCTTACCGATTTTTGTTGTGATATCTAACGTCGTGGCAGAGCACCGTAGCTTAGCAGATCAGTTGAGGTTCGACGACCGCATTGTATTTGACTTAGGATCTGTCGCCAACAATCCCTCTCAACTTACAGCACAAATTGCTGCGACATCAACAAATTTAATAGGCATTGTGCAAGGAGGAGGAGGATTAAACTTAAGTGGCTCTTACTTCAGTTACATCAGCTAAACAAGTACATCAGCTAAACCTTGAGCATTTATTTCGATGGTGAGCAGTGGACTGGAGGATCTAACGCGATCGCTTTAGAAAAGATTTGCAGGAGTTGCAAGATCTTCCTATCACACAGTAAGATTATAGACTGTGCAAATTATCTGAACATAAGGCAAACTCATGCCCAAACTTAAGACTCGGAAGGCAGCCGCAAAACGCTTCCAAAAGAGCGGAACTGGCAAGCTCATGCGCCGCAAAGCGTTTAAAAATCACTTGTTGCAGCATAAATCTACTAAGCGCAAGCGTACCCTTTCTGGGTTAGCAGTCGTGAACGAGCGCGATGCTGATAACGTGCAACTCATGCTTCCTTACCTCTAAGGAATTCGGGTTCCCAAGATTCTAGATTCAAGACATCCTTGGTTTAGAAACACTTTTAGAACTCAGGCTAGGGCTAGGTTGAGTTTCTACCACCTACCGCCTGCCACTGGCAAATGCTTAAGCAACTGCCAATGCTCACTGTTCTATTCATACTTCAAGCGTAGGAAATTGTTCTATGACTCGTGTAAAACGCGGTAATGTGGCTCGTAAGCGCCGCAAGAAAATTCTTAAACTCGCTAAAGGCTTTCGGGGGTCTCACTCTCGGTTGTTCCGGACGGCGAACCAACAGGTGATGAAGGCGCTGCGGAATGCCTACCGCGATCGCCGCAAACGGAAGCGCGATTTTCGCCGCCTTTGGATTACTCGCATCAATGCAGCAGCGCGTCAGCATGGCATTAGCTACAGCAAATTGATGGGCGCGTTGAAAAAGGCAAACATTGAAATTAACCGGAAGATGCTATCCCAAATGGCGATTCTTGACCCGGCTGGGTTTGCAAAAGTGGTTGAACTTGCCCAAAAGGGATAAATTTGCACCATGAGACTAGCTATTTCACTAGCTCATCAAGGGATGAGGGCACGAGGCGATCGTGCCCTTTTTAGTTGTAGGAAAGTTTTAAGTAGCCTGTTTGGGATCATGGCTTCAGGAGCCATGACCCTACCCGGTTGCTGTCGCCGCAGATCTGTCAGAGATTCGGGAGCGGGGCTACATTATTGTGGGCGTGAAAGATAACTTACGTCCGTTGGGGTTTCAGAATGCGGCAGGGCAGTTGCAAGGCTTGGAAATTGACTTGGCGCGACGCATTGCCCAAGACATTCTGGGTGATGTTGAGGCAATTACCTTACAACCGCTCGCCAATTCCGATCGCATTCCTGCTCTTTTAGAAGACCGGGTGGATTTAGTCATTGCCAGAGTTTCTGCCACGCCGCGCGGGCTCGTTTAGTAGATTTTAGTACTCCTTATTATTTAGATGGCACCGCGTTTGTGACCCGAAGCGCCCAGACTGTGGGGGATTTGCGGCAACAATCGATCGCCGTCTTAGAGGGATCAGACACGATCGCGGTGGTGCGATCGCGGCTCCCGCAAGCCCGCTTGGTTGGCGTTGATTCCTATGAAGCAGCCCGAATGCTGCTAGAAGCCAACCAGGTCAGCGCATTTGCGGCAGATGCGACGGTTTTAACAGGCTGGGTACAAGAATTTCCGCAGTATGATCTTTTGCCCCCCTTAGTCTCGACCGCCGCATTGGCAGTCGCAATGCCCCGAGGATTGCAGTACGAAGATTTGCGACAGCGGGTGAATGGGGCGATCGGCAACTGGCAAGCTGAAGGACTATTAAGACAGAGCGTTTTGAATTGGGGATTGCCCGAAGCGGGGATACCCGCTCTGAGGCTGAACGCCAGTCCAGAAACTAGTCCAGAAACCCGTGTGGAAACTGAGCCAGCCGCTAAATCTAGAATTTAATTCCAGAAGATAGTATCAGTCGATACAAAGTAACTTCATGAATTCCCCTAACGTGGCGGTACAGAGGAAAGCGATCGTCCGATCGCCTTCCATCTCTCTGTTCTATTGATCCAATCGGTTTAGTCAGCTTTTAAGATTATGCGCCTGGAACAATTGCAAGCTTTTTTGGCAGTCGTGGAAGCAGGCAGCTTTCAGCAAGCGACTCAGCGCTGTAAGGTCACTCAATCTACCATTAGCCGCCAAATTCAGGGCTTGGAAGCAGAATTAGGAATGCCGCTGTTTCATCGAACGTCTCAGTCAAAGTTGACTTTGGCGGGCGAAATGTTTTTGCCACGCGCTAGCCGGATTTGTCAAGAATGGGCTAATGCTGCTTCAGAGTTAGCGAAGTTGGTGTCGGGCAACCAACCCGAATTGTGTGTGGCAGCGATTCACTCGGCTTCTGCCCATCACTTGCCCCCGGTTCTCCAGCAATTTTGCCAAGACTACCCAGCCGTACAGTTGCGTGTCACTTCGTTAGGCAGCGATCGCGCCCTCAAAGTTCTACGAGATGGGTTGGTCGATGTGGCGATCGTCATGAATAATCGATTTTTGACCGCCAGCCCCGAAATGGTAGTAGATATTTTGTATGAGGAGCCTGTGGAGGTCTTAATGGCGACCGGACATCCGTTGAGCCAATACGATCAGGTGCCGTGGGAGGCGATCGCGGAGTATCCTCAAGTGGTGTTTAAAGATGGGTATGGAATGCAGCGAATGGTGCAGGAACAGTTCCAGCGCAACGGCTTACAGCTCAAACCCATGGTAGAGTTAAACACCCTAGATGGGTTTAGAGGCATGGTTCGACAAAGCGATCTGGTTGCCCTTCTCCCTCGCTCTGCCCTTATGGAAATTGGCAATGATCCCACGCTAGTGGTTCGTCCGACTGCAAACCCTGTGTTAAGCCGTCAGGTCGTTTTGGTGACCACTCAAGATCGTCTCGATATTCCACCGATTCAGCATTTTCGAGCCTTGGTCAAAAAGCTGGTGAGCACTCCCTCGGCTACCCCCTTAATCCCCACCCCTTTCCCCCTTCCATGAGCGTCGTCTTTCGAGAACTTCTCCGCAAAGTGGGCAGCGGTTCCCACACTAGCGAAAATCTTACCCGCGCCGAAGCCGCAACGGCGACTGAAATGATGCTGCGGCAAGAAGCCACGCCTGCCCAAATTGGCGCTTTTATGATTGCCCACCGGATTAAGCGCCCTACCGGAGAAGAGTTAGCCGGAATTTTAGATGCTTACGATCGTTTGGGACCTAAGCTTCAAGGGTTTTCGTCGGCTTATCCTGCTGTCGTTTTAGGAATTCCTTATGATGGGCGATCGCGCACGGCTCCCATCAGCCCGATCACAGCGCTCATTCTCACCGCTGCCGGATGCCCCGTTGTGATGCATGGCGGACGACGGATGCCGACTAAGGAGGGCGTGCCCTTAGCCGAAGTTTGGCAAGGGTTGGGCGTAGATTGGACGCATTTATCCTTGGAGCAGGTGCAACAGGTTTTTGAAAGAACCTGCTTAGGCTTCGTTTATCTGCCGCAACATTTTCCCTACGCTGAAGCGATGGTGACCTATCGGGAAGAATTGGGCAAACGTCCGCCTTTTGCCACGGCTGAGCTGTTTTGGTGTCCTTATGAAGGCGATTTTTTAATGATTTCGGGTTTTGTCCATCCGCCCACCGAGGACATGGCGCGATCGGCGTTTTCATTGCGAGGAACACAGCGATTGATCACGGTAAAAGGGCTAGAGGGGAGCTGTGATTTGCCGCGCGATCGCACTTGCATTATTGGTATTAAACAGCCTGGTATTAAACAGCCTGGTATTAAACAGCCTGGTATCAATCAGCCTAATGCAGACGCTGAGAGCGATCGTCTTTTGCTGCATCCCCGCGACTATGGATTTGCTGCTCCAGAGTTGTCGCTTTCAACGTTAGAACAATTGCAGATCGATCTACAGGCAGCGTTGCAAGGCAAGACCGGCGAGATGTTGGAATCGGCGGTTTGGAATGGGGGGGTTTATTTGTGGCAAGCGGGCGTTTGCTCCAACCTTGAGGCAGGGTTGGAGCAAGCCAGGGCGATGTTAGGCGATGGGCGGGTGGCGGCACACTGGGCGGAGGTGGTGGAGGCGATCGCGGGTGTGACGGCAGCAGAATTTACTCCGGCTGCCATTGGCTAGGAATGGAGATTAAGGCAAAATAGGGAACTTCCGCCGGATTGACCTCTCGAATGGGCATAATTTTCTGGTTGGGCATCGTGGCTCGTTCAATGTAGCGCGCTCGGTCGAGCAGGTTCATTTGCTGTAGAACACTGTAGACCTTCGAGAAGTTTTTGCCCAGCTTAATGATGACTGCGGCATCGGCGATCGCCAATCGTTCTGCCAAAATTTCTGCGGGTAAAATACCAGGCAACACCACAAAAACGTCATTGCGATACGTCAGCGGAGTCTCTAACATGGACGCGCTCGCCATGATGGAAGACACACCCGGAACCACCTCAGTTTGAAACTGATGGGATAAACGGTTGAACAAATACATGAACGTGCCGTAGAAGAATGGATCACCTTCACACAACACCACCACATCATGCCCTGCGTTAAGGTATCCTGACAACTTCAAGGCTGCTTCATCGTAATAAGGTTGGGAAGACTGTTCTAACTTAAAGGGATACCATAACGGAACTTCAATTTGATCTTTCCGCAAATAATCTGCAACGATCGATCGCGACAAACTTTTACCCCCATCTGACACTGGATAAGCGACCACAGGCGCAGCTTGCAAGAGCCGATATGCCTTCAGCGTCAGCAACTCTGGGTCGCCCGAACCTAAACCCAATCCATAAAGCCGACCCATCGCCTGATCCATTTAATATTCCTCCAGTTTTGCTAATGCATTAATTGCCGCTGCTGCCATGGCGCTGCCGCCCCGACGACCTTGCAAGGTAATAAAGGGAACACCCCGGCTATGTTCAGCCAACGCTGCCTTCGATTCTGCCGCACCCACAAACCCGACCGGAAACCCTAAAATGAGCGCAGGTTTGGGTGCGCCTTCATCCAGCAGTTCTAGCAAGCGAAACAGGGCAGTTGGGGCATTGCCGATCGCCACCACTGCGCCCTCTAAGTGCGATCGCCACAGTTCCATTGCTGCTGCCGATCGCGTGTTGCCGATCTTTTGTGCCAATGCCGGAACCTCAGGGGCATTGAGGGTACAAATGACTGCATTATCGGCGGGTAGACGCTTGCGGGTCACTCCTTCCGCCACCATTTGCGAATCGCAGAGGATAGAACACCCCGATCGCAGCGCCGCCCGTCCCAGGTTGCCCGCCTGGGCAGAAGCCGCTAAATCTTGAACAATATCAGTCATACCGCAGGTGTGAATCAGGCGAACCGCAACCGCAACCAAGTCTTCGGGCAGGTTTTCTAACTGTGCTTCAGCGCGGATCAGAGCAAAGGAGTTGCGATAAATTTCATTGCCATCTCGAATATAATCCATTATTTAAACCTCTCCTTTTGAAGCATCAGAGGGAGAGGCATCACACCACTGCTGCAACTGAGCAATAGAATACTGATTTATAAACGTGCGAAAAGATTGATCTGGAGCAGTTCGTTGCTGTTGATACATCTGTAGCATTCGGAGGATTCTTGAGGGTAAATGTTCTGGAAAGATGGCGGCATCTAGTTTTCGACCAAAGGGGCGATCGCTAGCAGGCATCTCCAAGGGTTCGTTCTCTCCCCCGTAGAGTTCATAGGCTGGGCGCTGTTCAACCCACGTTCCTACTAAGGTAAGATCACTGGCACCGGGATGGGCACAGGATTTAGGACAACCGCTAAAATGAATCGTGATCGGTCGGTCAAGTTGAATGGTTTTATCTAAGTAGTTTGCTAACGTGAGCGCATCAGTCTGAGTATCAGTTACAGACGAGGCGCATACCTTCCCTGCACAAGCTATTAACCCGCTGTAGACATGCATTGATGAATAATGAAGATCTAGCCGTTGCAGTTGTCGCTGAGCCTGAGGAAGAACAGCATGAGGAATGTGAGAAATCAACAGATTTTGACAGGGCGTAAGACGCAAAGGACGATCGCCTTGAGATATTCGCGAGGAGTCGCTCCACTCCTCGACTAAGTCTGCTAAGCCGTGAAGCTGCCAGGGTTCTAGCCGTCCCAACGGTAAACTGATGCCGATATAGGAAAGCTGGGTCTGACGCTGGGCATGGATGCCAATGGGAGGCTGGGCGTGAGCGTTCAGGGGGATTTGCTCAGGGGGAAGGGGAAGCAATGCAAGTTGAGCGCGATCGCACAATGCCTGAACGCCAATATTTTGAACGAATTGCTTGAGCCGCAGCTTGCGAGTTGCTTCATAGTTCTGGCTCGCTGTTAAATAAACCTTGGCAACAGCAGCGATCGCCCCGACACAGGCTTCCGGTTTCATCATTCCAACAGGAACTCCTGCTAAATAAAGGCAAAAGTAAATGCCATTGAGATCGATCGCTCTTAATAAAATGTCGTTATGGGGAGCGATCGCCACCTGTTCGCCACCATCCAACCCGATGCTAAACTTTGCCGATAATGCTGCTAATTCTAAATGGCTAGAAAGATACTCATCTAGTTCTCTAACAAACGGAGTCATGTCGATGAGCTGCGCCCGATCAATTCCTGCGGTCGGACTCGCCATAATATTTCGCAAATGATCAACCGCGCCTATTCGCGCCGCTAATCCTGCTGCTTGAAGCTGACTCAAAACCTCTGGAGGAATTTCGGCAGGCAGCCCCCGAATTTGGAGATTGGCACGATTGGTGACTTGTAGCGGCTTGCCCCAGCGATCGCCCACCCCCGCCAAGACTCGTGCCTGCTGACTGCTCAAATTTCCGCCCGGAGTCCGAATCCGAATCAGCCGTCCGTCTTTAGCAAACGTTGGATAGAACAATCCTGGACAAGCATCATAGGCAATCGGCTTTTGAGCCTCTGTTGAAACCCGTGGGTTTTGAACGGTTGGGTCAAGCGATTGAAGCGACAAGCGAAACACTCCTTCCCCGTGGAACGCAGGGAACCGAGAAGAATGATGCCTGATTTAGACATCCCAAGAGCAGGTATTCTGGCTTTGAGTCAGGCTGAATTAGCGTCAGCCGTTCCCTTTCACAGTTGCGTCACAGTGTCGGAATTGCACCGAACTTTCCCAGCCCAAGCCTGAGAAATATATCATGGGCGTGGCGATCGATGATGACATCCCTCATCTTTCTTATCGTTCTAAGAAAAGTTTGATACTCAGTATGCTTCAAAAATAATGACTCAAAAATGGCTAGCGATAGTAGGAATTGGCGAGGATGGGCTATTGGGTTTGACCCCGATCGCCCAATTTTTAGTCGAACAAGCCCAAGTCATTGTTGGCGGCGATCGCCATCTAGCGATGCTAACTCCTGGCGATCGGCGCAAGAAAATTTGCTGGACTTCGCCCCTAGAACATTCCATCAACGAAATTTTGAACTATCGAGGGCAACCCGTCTGTGTCCTAGCCAGCGGCGATCCGCTCCATTACGGCATTGGCACCACTCTGTTGCATCAAGTGGCGATCGACGAAATGACGATTATTCCTGCGCCTTCAGCCTTCAGCCTTGCCTGTGCCCGTCTCGGTTGGTCGTTCACTGAAGTCGAAACCCTCAGCCTCTGCGGTCGCAGTCCTGCCCTTCTCCACGCCGCCCTTTATCCCGATGCGCGGCTCCTGGTTCTCAGCGAAAATCGGCACACGCCTGCTGTGGTCGCCCAATACTTGACCGAGCAGGGCTGGGGAGAAAGCCAAATTACCGTTCTGCAACGCATGGGCGGAGACTCTGAGCGCCTTGCGACCGGCAGGGCTGCAACTTGGGCAGAGCAGGATTTAGCCCACCTCAACTTTGCAGACTTAAACACGTTGGCGATCGCCCTTCCCCTGGCAGCCTCTCCCCTCTCCTTCTCCCGACTTGCAGGCATTCCCGACACCGCCTACCACCACGATGGGCAACTCACCAAACGCGAAGTCCGCGCCATTACCCTTGCTGCCCTTGCCCCCCAGCCCCAACAACTCCTCTGGGACGTAGGCGCAGGCTGTGGTTCCATCGGCATTGAGTGGCTGCGCAGCCATAGGCAATGTCGAGCGATCGCCATTGAGCAAAACTGCGATCGTCTGCAACTCATCGCCCACAATGCCACGGCACTGGGCACTCCCCACCTCGAGCTCGTCAGCGGACAAGCTCCGGCAGCCCTCCACAATTTACCCGAACCCGATGCTATTTTCATCGGCGGCGGCGTGACAGCAACAGAGATGGTAGAAACTTGCTGGAATGCCTTGCGATCGGGGGGGCGATTAGTCATCAATGTAGTCACCCTAGAAAGCGAACAGGTCATTTTGCAGTGGCACAGCCAACTGGGAGGCGAGTTAAGCCGCATTGCCATTCAGCGGGCAGAACCGATCGGCAAATTTTTGGGATGGAAGGCAATGGCACCCGTGACTCAATGGCGAGTCGTGAAGCGCTAAGGTCGCGAAGCGCTAAGATGGCTTAGAACTTCTTTGATTTCCCGAATGTCTAGGTCAAAACAACTCACGATTTCCAAAGCAACCCGTTATCAAAACGCAGCATTGACCTACTATCTAGGGCTAACAGATTCGCCCTACCTGCACTATGGATATTGGGAGCCCATTCCGGCGGCTGAAGACTTGACGATCGCCAAACTCAGAGGGGCACAAGCAGCCTATTCAGCAAAACTCCTAGGATTCATGCCCGAAGGAATCAAAACCGTATTAGATGTGGGTTGCGGCATTGGCGGCAATGCGGCGTACTTATTAGAGCGCGGCTTTGCGGTTGAGGGGCTGGCTCCTGACCCGTTTCAGCAAGAGCGGTTTCTCAAACTCACGCAGAATCAGGCAATTTTCCATTTAAGCCAATTTGAAACGTTCACACCCAGCCATCCCTACGACCTGGTTCTGCTCAGCGAGAGTAGTCAATACATGGCGGCGATCGACATTGCTCAATGCGCCGCTGCTGCCTTAAACCCAGGCGGCTACCTCCTGCTTGCCGATATGATGCGCTCTGATGCTCAGTACACCGAAGGCATTTTTTCCAACTGTCATGTCGTCATGGATCTGCATTTAGCACTAGAGCAAGCTGGGTTTACGTTAGTGAACAGTGAAGATATCTCTGCCCAAGCTGCGCCCACGATCGATCTGTATATCGATGTTTTTCGCCGCTTTGGACTTAGCACCATTCGTTATCTGGCAGATTTGGTGGCGATCGCCGTTCCACCTTTACACACGCTGTTAAAATGGGCATATCGCCGTTGGCTAAAAAAGCTCGTGACAGAAGGATTAGAAGCAGGCAAAATTTTTGAGAAGCATCTGTGTTATCAAATCCAACTTTGGCAGTTAGCAAAACCCGATTGACATGGGCTTGCCCCTTAATCTTTCAGATTGGCAAGTGAAGAAGTTGCTGAACCGTATAAGGACATTCGGATGGAAATATTTCTGGCAACTTTTGCGTTTCCTTTGCCGCCTCTCGGCGAGCGCGGCGGTAATATTTTTCTACCCACTCTGGATTTTGAAGAAAACGCTGCAAACTAGGAGTATCTTCCAAGCAATCCTGGATTTTGTCTCGACAGTTAGAAAGGGTATCGTTCCAACTTTTGGTTCTCCGTTCAGGCTGATACTGGCACTTAAGCAAATGCATCATCAGAACCTGCAAGTAACTACCCAGTTCCTTTTGTTCGCTGCGACCCAATGTTTCTAATTCCTCAACCAAATTTTCAATGTCTAAGCTTGCCCAACGGCCTTTTCGCAAGCACTCAGCCTGTTGTTGAGTCCATTGCAGGAAGTCTTGATCATAGAGTGTTGCTTTACTCATTTATATGTCGCTCTGAAATTCAGAAAGAGTCACGTTCAGCGTAAAATGCGCTTTAGTGGAAGCGTTAGCAACAGCTTAACGCATCCCTTAATGAGATAAATAGCGATCGCCCTACTCGTTCTTTATCTTATGTTTATGACGACTGTTCTGTGGCTAGGCGATCGCCACCTGAATATCTTCAAGTGTAAATCTTGAGATTAGTTTCCTCTAGCTTGACCCTTAAGTTTTGGCAGTTTTGAGCTAAGGGTATCCCTAATTCTCAGACAATCGCCAAGGCTTGCTGGCAAGACTCTTGCGCGAAGTGCGATCGCCCTATTGGATAATGCAAGCTGCTGGATTTTGATAGACCTTAACTTCTTCTAAAAACCCTTACTAGCACAGAAAAGCCCTCCGAGTGGAAGGCTTTTACAGAGAACAGAGAAGAATTTATTTAACTATGCCTAGAATGACCTCCGGATCTCTAACTCTTGGAAAAGCAAACCCTTTGGCATAAAGCTGTGGATTAGCTTGAGAAACCTGGTTGTACGACTCTCGCACATGGGTATTAACAGCAACCGTTGTAGCATCGTACATCTGAGTCATCAGCTTAGGATAAAACCCGATGCCAATAATCAACGAGAGGAAGCAAGCCGCAATGAATACTTCTCGCGGACTGGCATCACTAAAAATTGCATCGGCAGGTAGAACGCAATCTGTACCAAAGCAAACCGCTTCTTGATCACCTTCATTGGTCATAACAGCGCCAATGTCACACATGTTGCCTGTGCCGTAAAAGACTTGGCGCAGCATGGAGAGCAAATAAATCGGAGTGAGAATCACCCCAACGGCGGAGAGCACAACTGTAACAACGCGAAAGATAGAACTATAGGTATCGCTAGTAGTGATGCCCACAAAGACGGCAATTTCACTGGCAAAGCCGCTCATACCGGGCAACGCCAACGATGCCATGGAACTGATGGTGAAGAGCGCGAAGACCTTGGGCATTGCTTGCCCGATGCCGCCCATTTCGTCCATTGCCATGGTGTGGGTGCGATCGTAGGTCACGCCTGCTAGGAAAAACAGCACTGCCGCAATCAAACCGTGGGAGATCATTTGCAACAGCGCGCCGCTAATCCCTACATCAGTGAAAGAAGCAATGCCTAGCAACACAAAACCCATGTGGGACACCGACGAATATGCCAAACGTCGCTTCATGTTGGTTTGAGCAAAGGAGTTAAATGCTCCGTAAATAATGTTGATGACCCCCAGAATGGCTAGGACGGGCGCGAAGTAAACATGGGCATTAGGTAATACTTCTAAATTGAGACGAATTAAGCCATATCCACCCATTTTCAGCAACACGCCTGCCAAAATCATCGATACAGGGGCAGAAGCTTCGCCATGAGCATCGGGGAGCCAGGTGTGCAGAGGGAAGATGGCTAACTTAACGCCGAAGGCAATCAGCAACCCTGCGTAGACCAAGATCTCCATGAGCAGCGGATATTGTTTCTGGGCTAGCTCAGCGATATCAAATGTGAAACTGTCGCCGGAAAGACCCAGTGCTAAGCCTGCCACCAAATAAAGATGGAGGAAGCAGCGGTATATAGCAAAAACTTAGTGGCTGCGTAGCGTCGCTTCTGCCCACCCCAAATACAGACCAGGAGGTAGACCGGGATTAGCTCGACTTCCCACATGATGAAAAAGAGCAGAATATCTTGAGCAATAAATACGCCAATTTGGGCGGCGTACAGCATCAGCATGAGGAAGTAGAAGAGGCGAGGACGGCGATCGACGCGCCAAGCGGCGAACATTGCCAAGGTGGTGACCAAACTCGCTAGCAGCACTAAGGGAGCAGACAAACCATCTACCGAAACCGACCAGTTCAGACCAATTTGGGGAATCCAGGCGTATTTTTCCACGAGTTGAAACGTCGAACTATTCGCATCGTAGTGATTCCAGAAGGCGTAGCATATCAAGAAAAAATCTGCGAGACCTACACCCATGGCATACCACCGAATCATTTTGCCTTGTTTATCAGGCAGCACGGGGATAGGCAAGGAAGCAACGAGGGGGAGCAGGACGATCGCGGTGAGCCAAGGAAATTGATCCGCTGTCATGGCAATAGGAATTAATACTTATTGATGTGATAAATGTATATTACTAGACTTTGTAACGATTTGTTATCAGTTTTTACCCTGGGGTAAGCTTCATAATTTATACATTCTTAAGATTTAGGGAGAAGAAGGGGCAGGATGGTCTCTTTGAACCCATAGAATTCACTGATTTGGCTGGAATCTCCATCTAACCGATATGAAGATTGATGAAGCTCTATTGATCTATCAAGCGATGAGATTATGAATTCATTCCTCTTGCCACAGCCGCTCTAGCTGATAACGCCACGCCTTTAGCACCTCGCCCCGCTCTTGGGAGCCTTGCTCTAGCCCACCTAGCACGCCTTCTTGATAAAGGCGATCGAGCATTTGTAGAGTGGTTTCTAGGGATTGTCCTTGCTGCTTGGCAACGCTGATAATCTGACGGACTTGGGTTTCTGCCAATTGGCTAAAGCTTTCTGATAACCCGCGTTGATGCAGGGTCACGAGGCGGGCGATCGCAGACTGAAAGTCCTCGCGGGTCAGGCTTTCTAGGTTATGTTGAAATACGCCCCAGAGAATTTCTTGAAAGATGGCGTAGCGAGTCTCTTGGGTTTCGTCAAAATTTGCCGCCATGAGTTGAGGCAGGAAGGGCTCGGCTTCTTCAGCAGAAGTGATCGTCACGAGCGATCGCAGCCATTTTTGGTCTTCGGACAACAGCACCAACAGCCGTAGACTGTCCGTCTCAACCTGCCAAGAATCGGGTTCTTTCCCTTGGACGGTATCGCCAAAGATCTGAGCCAACGTGGGGGTGATTTCTGAAGGAGTCATAGCCTAAAAAATGGGACAGGGGTGTTAGAAGCAGCTTAGCTGATCTTCAATCTCCCTGTCCCCCTCTTTTTAATCCTTGAGTCCGAGTGCTTACTTGTCGGGCTGAGGAGTCATCCGCAAGTAGGGCTTAACTTGGGTGTAGCCCTTGGGAAATTTTTCTGCCAATTCAGCCGGATCAGTGATGGAGGGCACAATGACGCAGTCGCCGCCATCTGTCCAGTTTGCGGGGGTAGCAACGCTGTAGTGATCAGTGAGTTGCAAAGAGTCAATGACTCGCAGAATTTCGTCAAAGTTGCGTCCTGTGCTGGCAGGATAGGTCAGGGTGAGGCGCAGCTTTTTGTTGGGATCGATGATGAACACCGATCGCACCGTCAACGTATTGTTAGCGTTGGGGTGAATCATATCGTATAGGTCAGAAACCTTGCGATCGGGGTCTGCCAAGATGGGGTAGTTTAATGCCGAGCCTTGAGTTTCTTCAATATCGCCAACCCAGCCCATGTGGGACTCTACATCGTCTACGCTAAGGGCAATCGCCTTGACATTTCGCTGATCGAACTCGGGTTTAAGTTTTGCGACAGTTCCCAGTTCGGTGGTACAAACGGGAGTAAAGTCTTTAGGGTGAGAGAATAAAATCACCCAGCTATCGCCCGCCCACTCATAGAAGCTAATCGAGCCTGTGGTGGAATCTTGAACAAAATCGGGAACGGTATCACCAAGTCTTAGTGCCATAACTAAATGTCCTACTCTGTTGCATGTTTTCCAAGTCTAGCGTTTTATCATCTCATCAACTCCGGTATTCCGAGCGGAGTTTAGAGGTTTCTTAACGATCTTATCGTCTAGTGCGCAGATTTGCGTCCTATTGCAATGCCCAAAGAGCCGATGACGACCAAGAAAGCGCCAATGACTGCCACGAGGGTAATTGGGGCAGGAGTAATCAGGGTGGGGAACAGCAGGGAGACTAAAAAAACTGCACTCAGGGTCACGATGGGAGTGGTTGAAAGAATAGCACTGACTTTAGAAGCCTCCCAATGATCTAGGGCTTCAGCGAAAGCACCGTAGGCAACGAAGGTATTGAGCGCGCTAAACAGCAGCATTCCCCATTGCAAAGGCGTGAGGGTTTGCAGACTGGCGGGTGAAGTGAAAGGGGCAAATAGCAGAGCGCCGCCACCATAAATGACCAGCATGATGATGGATGAGGGCACTTGCTGCAACAACTGCTTTTGAGCCAAGGCATAGACTGCCCAAACTGCGGCGGCAATGACAATGTAAACACTGCCCCACAAAAATTGGGTAGGAGCAGTCGCTAGGTGCTGGAGCTGGTCGTTAAAGAAGAGCAACATCCCCAGCAGCAAAATGCCCAGCGCTCCCCATTGCTGAAGGGTGTAGCGTTCTTTAAAGATGATTAAGCCGCCAATGCCCATCATGACCGGGGCAAGTTGAATGATGACTTGGGCATTGCTGGGAGAAGTGTCTTGCAGCCCTTTGAGATAAAAGAGATAGTTGGCGGCGAGGAAAAGAGTGGCGATCGCCAGTAAATCTAGCCGGGTTTTGCCTAACTTGCGTCGTCCTGTGCTTAGTTCTCCTTTTACGCCCAGATAGATCGCTAGCAACCAAAACGAAACCAAGAACCGAAACCAGGTCACTGTATAAACATCAACCGCCTGTAAAACGACCTTGAGGGCGATCGGCAGAACCCCCCATAAACCCATTGTAACCAGCGCCAGAAATAAACCTAAACGCCATCGACCCGAACTCTGGTGCAGTCGCATTCATAACCTCAAAACAATAGGGTAGAAAAGGCTCTTCTGGCTTCTAGGTGATAAGGAAAAATTAATTTCCCGTAGGGCAGGCAACTTGCCTGCCCTACGGTTTCCACCCTGATTCCAGAAGAGCCGTAGAAAACACAAATCAACCCTAAGACTAACGAATGATTTCAAAATATTAAGCAGTCCCTAAAATCTGAAGCAAGCAATCTTAAACCGTGCTGGCTTAAGCCTGCAAACTGTACTAATGTAGTCAATATCCTCGCCTAGGCGTTGCAAACCTTGTTTTATGGCTCTATTCTTTTTCTTACTCTCTGGCTTAATTCATGCCATTCAGCCATTTTTAACTCCCCTTTGTTTTTTACTGGCTTGGGGAATTATTTTGATGGGAGGGTGGAGCATTCTTGCTGCGTTACGAGACGGAGTAAAGCAAGTGAGACAGTTGCATCAAATCCCTTGTGCAAATTGTCAATTTTTTACGAATAGTTCCTACTTAAAATGTCCCGTGCATCCATCCATGGCATTGTCGGAAGAGGCGATCGGGTGTCGAGATTATGAGGCAGGCGATCGGGCAGGAAGTCATTAAAAATAGGCTGAAAATATGCTAATTCAAAAGTTGAACCATTGCCCAGAGTTTGTAGCTGGAGATGGCACTTTACTACGAGAATTGTTGCATCCAGACAAACAGGCGATCGCGCTACGATACAGCCTAGCCCATGCGATCGTCCCTGTGGGGCAAACCTCCATTCCCCACGCCCTCACCACCACCGAGGTTTACTACATTCTCAGTGGCATCGGCGAAATGCATATCAACGATGAAACCCAAATCGTAGAGCCAGGTGACGCAATTTATATTCCACCCCACGCCAAACAATTTATCCATAACAACGGCACCGAACCGCTGATTTTTATTTGTATTGTTGACCCTGCGTGGCAAAAGGTAGACGAAACAATTTACTGAATTTAAGCTCTAACAAACCACATCTAAATTAACTAACTATTTAATTAGTTAATCGGCAATAATTACCCTACTCCGCAATAATTCTCTTGAATTCCTGTTCTTATAGATAGGTAATTAGCGTAATACCCTACTTTGTAATTTTCAATACAGAATTGCCTTGCCAGAAATTGATGAAATAGGGCACTCAACAAGGTTCTTCTGAGAAAACTTCACTAATGTTCTTACTGAATTTTCTCGCAGAACAGTTTTTGATATTCGTGATTGAGCCACGACAAGCTGGTCAGAAAGCTTGTTTAACTCAGGGCGATCCCATCCGTTTTCAAGGAATTTGCACTCATCATGTCTAAATTAGTTTATGGAAAAAAGAAGCCCAGAGGTTGGCGAACGATCGCCCGAATGCCGATTACTGTTGGCTTGAACGACTTGCTGAATCATCTCAAAGATGTCGGGAAGCTTTCCCCCAGTTGGCAAGCCTGCATCCCGCTGGCAGCAATGCTTGTAGGCATATTTGCCTTCTCCGCTTCTGCCCAAACCGCGCCAACCCTTGCTGAAGTGAGTCAAGCTACTCAGGAACTGAAGGTGGGCATCGACACCATGTGGGTCATGGTGGCAGGAATGCTAGTGTTCTTCATGAATGCTGGGTTCTGCATGTTAGAAACAGGTTTTTGCCGCCAGAAAAATGCAGTCAATGTTCTCTCTAAAAATCTGATTGTATTTGCCCTTTCTACGATTGCTTTCTGGATATTAGGCTTTGGTTTAATGTTTGGAAATGGCAATGGCTTTATCGGCGGTGAAGGGATTTTTCTCCTCTCTGGTGCTGACAATAGCCCTGCCATAGGAGACGCTTATCAGGGTGCTTATTCTTCCCTGAGCTGGACAGGCGTGCCTCTACTAGCAAAGTTCTTTTTTCAACTGGTGTTTGCTGGAACCGCTGCAACCATCGTTTCAGGTGCAGTCGCAGAGCGCATCAAGTTTTTGATTTTCTCATTTTTAGTGTGCTGCTAGTTGGGGTCGCTTATCCCATCACAGGGCACTGGATTTGGGGGGGAGGCTGGTTGGCAGGCATAGGCTTTTTTGACTTTGCAGGTTCTACCGTAGTTCATGCAGTCGGGGGCTGGGCAGCATTGATGGGTGCAGCGTTTTTGGGTCCTCGGATGGGTCGATACAATGCTGATGGGTCTTCGACGGCAATGCCGGGTCACAACATGAGCATCGCAACTTTGGGCGCTTTGATTCTGTGGCTGGGATGGTTTGGGTTTAATCCGGGTTCGACGATGGCGGTAGGCAATGGTTCGTTGATTGCCCATATTGCAATTACGACTAATACGGCGGGGGCGTTTCGGTGCTCTTGCTGCTACCGTCACCGCATGGCTGGTGCTGGGGAAGCCTGACTTATCGATGATTATTAATGGTTTGTTGGCAGGTCTAGTGGCGGTTACTGCATCTTGTGCTTTCGTAGGAATCATTCCTGCTGCCATCATTGGTATTGTCGGTGGCGTTTTAGTGGTCTTTGCAGTTATTTTCTTCGATAGTATCAAAATCGACGATCCGGTGGGTGCAGTTTCGGTTCACTTGGTTAACGGGGTCTGGGGAACTTTGGCAGTAGGTTTATTTGCAGTGGGTCCTAGCGATGCTGAAGGCGCATTGTATAGCGCTGGACCTGCGGCGGGTTTGTTGATGGGCGGTGGCATTGCTCAACTGTGGACTCAGTTTTTGGGTGTGATCACGGTGGGTGGAATGACGGTGCTATTGTCTTCTATTTTCTGGCTGGTGTTGAAGGCAACGATGGGCATCCGAGTGAGTGAAGAGGAAGAGACTGTGGGTCTAGACATTAGCGAACATGGCATGGAGGCTTATAGCGGTTTCATTAAAGATGCAAGTGGTATGGGCGGAACTCGGTCTTCGTTGTTTCCGAGCAGTAGTTCGCAAGAGTCGCCTAGTAACCTTTAGGGGCGATCGCCTGGTCTAGTTCACGTCTCATTCAGGTCTAGCGATTGCAATCCTCGATCGGAGGTAAAAATCGGTAGCAGGTGTGGAGCAAAGCGGAACGCACCAACCTTCAACGGCAGTACGTTTCGTTCCGCTTTTTTTACCCACGGCGCTGCCTCCCCTATCCCATGGAACTGATATAGGTTCTTAATCGGATCATTAATCCAATTAATCAAGAATCCCATTAATCAAGGTGCTCTATAGTATTTTTGATGATCTTTGTTTAATGATCTACAGAGCCGGTGAAATTCACTAGCTCTGTTTTTTCTATGTTTAAACAGATTTTTTCTTTTTCTTTGGCTTTGATCCGATTCTAGGGGGGTAGCTTAGCTTAGTATGTGATTTATTTCCTTAGGCTGAGCCGTGGTAGACAACAGGCAATGGGGACGAGTAGAAGACTGTGCAGAAGATGGATTTTTATTCAAAAAGTTTTTTAACCGTCAGGCTCGAAGAATGGCGATCGCCTATAAGTTTTCGCCTTTCTTTTTGCGAATGCACTTATTGCCAAACTGGGTATTTTGGTCGCTGGCTGCCAACGGCGTTTTAGCGTTCGTGGTCGGGATATTTTTGTGGCAACAGATGGGATTATCGACTGCCACTCGTTTGTCAGACCCCGCAGAGGCTTCTGCCATGCCGCTCGAATCATCGGGTGCCTATCAGCAGTCGTTGGGGCAGCTCAAGGATGATGCTGAGCTGGTCACTGTTCTTAAACCCAAGCATTTAGCAATTTTGGCTGGAGATTCTTTAAGTCTGAGGTTTCCGGCGGGAAAATTGTCAGAATACCGCGTGTTGAATCAGGGAATTTCGGGAGAAACGACGGCAGGATTATTAAAACGCTTGAATTTGTTTAGCCAAACTCAGCCTGATGTTATTTTTGTCATGATTGGCATTAATGATTTGCTCCGAGGCAAATCAAATCACGAGATTCTAGCAGATCAGCAGCAAATGGTGGAGACTCTTAAAGCCGCTCATCCAGACGCAAAGATCGTCCTGCAATCGGTGCTGCCTCATGCGGTTGAACAGGTGACGTGGGAAGGACGCGATCGCCTGCTTGCCATTCCAAACCGTCGCATCAAGACCTTGAATGAAGGAGTAAAGGCGATCGCTCAAGCTGAGTCAGTTGATTTTTCAATCTTTATCCGCTCTTTGCAGACTCTGAAGGGAACCTGCGCCGCGAACTCAGTTCAGATGGCTTGCACCTGAGCGCTCAAGGATATGAAGTGTGGGGAATTGCCTTGCAGGTTTATGGGGAAGTCTTGAAGCAAAAATAATGGGGCAGATGAGGTATGGTACTGCGTAAAGACCCTAGGACAAGAGGCTTAACGCAATTTCAGAATGCCATAAAAGGCTAAATCATCAAGAGAATGTCTGAAAAGTCTCAAAGATTCGTACATTCGCCCCCCATTCCCCATTCTGCGAACCTCCGGATCCGTTTTCCTTCAAAGTCCTCCAGAATGGGGAGTTTAGGGGGCAGGTCTGGCTGAAATCTAGGCTTTTCAGCAACCTCTGAGTGGATTATCAAATTTCTGATGATCTAAAATTCTAAAATTAGAGGTTGCCTTTACGAGCGCGATCGATCTCCCGCTGCAATGCTTCCACCTCACGTTGGAGCCTTGCTACCTCTGCCTCATCAGACGACACAGCCACATCAACGGCACCTTCCCCCGTTCGGCGATAGTTGCCCTTGCGAATTTGTTGATACTCTTCAGAAGCCGACCAGTCTTGCAAATATTGCACCCGCTCTAGGGCAAAGGGATGGGTGAGAAAAACGCCCTGGGGCAAGTTGTTGTATAGCAGAAATTTGTAAACCTGATTTAAGCCATCTTGATTCAGCCCTTCGTAACGCTTGGCTTGGGCAATAAATTCGGGCAGGCTAACTTCGTTGGCATAGCGAGAACTGCCCCCCGCTAGGCGCATCATGCTGTGGAGAACGGGAATCGGATCATCTAAAACTAAAAGAGCCGCGCGATCGGCAGAAAGTTCGGCTTTACGCAACCATTCATAAAAGGACATCATCAACCCCGTGCTGACCAAAGTGCTTAAGCCAAACGTCATATCGGTCAGCCCGGTTGCCAGATTAATTGCCCAGGTTGCCATTTGATTGAGGGTTGTGTGTCCGCATTTAATGTGCCCGAGCTCATGGGCGATCGCGGCTCTCAGTTCTGCCTCGCTCATTAAATCCAACAGCGCCGTATTAATCACCACAGAAGGCTTCTCTTGCCCCAGCGCATAGGCATTAACAGACGGAGACTGAGACACAAAAATAGCAGGTTCCGGCGACACATCCAAATCGCGGGCACACTCTCGAAACACATGATAAACCGAAGAATACTGCCGAGGACCCACCTCAATGCTGTTGCCCATCAAAAACAAATGCCGAGGTCGTTCGTAGGTAAACTCTACAAACTTACGGGCAATCAGATCAAAGCCCGGCACACTTCTCAAAGCCTGTTCTGCTTGAGCATCGAGGGGGTGACGAAAAGCTTCGCTAGAGATTCCGGTATAGGTTGGCATAGGAATAGAACAAAAGAGGGTTTAAGGGGCACTTTCTGCCCCTACCGCATTCTAACGAGTGGAAGTATTCTGTAGGGCAAAGTCAGACTGTAGAGTTAAATTCAGGTCTGCCTCTGGGTTGACCACAATCACTTCTACCTCTTCTCGATCGCGAATTAAAACCGACCCAAGTGCCCCTAAACCAGCACCACCCAGAACTTCTAGGATATCAATTCTACCTAAAACTTCTGACAAAACTGCCGCTGCCGCCGCTCCGATCGCCGCCCCTTGCAAAATTTTGGGGTCGCTGCGTTTATTAATAGTTTCTCGGCGAGTAATCACGTTAGAAATAGCATCAATCGGCGTTCTGCTACTGCGTCCATCAATGACCAAATTATTAGCAACAAATTGAGTACCATCGCCTGCCGGTTCAAGTTCACCCTCAATCACACTGCCTTCAGGAATCACAACCGTGCCGCCGCTAGTCGTCACATCTTGAGCCACTTCTAGCTTAATGGGCGCGGTTTCGCCAGGAGTCACAATGATCCTTTCCTTGTCATAAGTAATAGGAATTTCAGTGCCCGATGGAACTGTGTTTCTCCAGCTATCGGGAAAGCGCTGCGCCACTTGCATAGGAACGGCCGTGGCAGGTTTAATCACCGTTAAAGGAATGGCGAGAGTTGAAACAGTAGTCATCACTAAGGTTAGAGCAGCGCCCGATTTCCAGCATTTGGGAAGAAGCATAAGTTAATCTCCTGTAGAGTGAAACTTCTAAGAATATTCGTTAATTCATCCAGAATTTATCCAATTACTGCTCTTGACCTGAACTAGAAAAGAATGTTCCCAAATTTTTCCAAACTCTCCGGACGAAGCGTTACGGGCACTGTCTTAATTACAGGGACAATCCAGGCTAGAACCTCTAAATGATCTAGAGTGGAGGCGCTTTAGATTCACGAGATTAGAGATTCACGAGATTAGAGATTCACAAGATCAAAGCAGCTTTAGGTGGGGTCAGCGATCCATTCACAACAGCCTGCTAATCCGAGGCTAGGGTTTTGTAAATAGAGGCTGTCTGGCACCCAAATCCTAACCTTTCGATCTGCGCCAATTTGGTATAAATAAGCGGCATCCGGACGATAGTAGTTGACCCCCACCCGCAGATTAGAATAGTCGTCTTCGCAAATCTCAAACCCAAAACGCACAATAATTTGAGCCACCAAGCATTCAGGAGTATCAACCCTCTCACCAGAGGTTTCTCGCTCTTGCCAAAATTTATTTAAGAAGGGAATTAAGATTGGCAGCATTCGATGGGGTGAGCCATTGCGACTGGCATAAATAATGGCAAGATTTCCCTCAACGATGATGTGGCAGGAGTTGCTGGGCATGGGGTTTTCTCCTTGGGCGTGAATTTAATTCTATGCCTCCTTCTGCATTCTTTCTCCAATTTTGCTAGCCGTTCTTAAGATTTGTCCGGCTAACATTGCCGCACCAAAGCCATTGTCAATGTTGACTACGCCAATGCCGACGGCACAGGAATTTAGCATTGTCAGCAGGGCAGAAAGCCCGTTAAAGCTAGCTCCATAGCCAATGCTGGTAGGCACGGCAACGACAGGACAGCCCGCCAGTCCGGCAACGACGCTAGGCAATGCCCCTTCCATTCCGGCGATGACAATCAACACGTCGGCATCGTCAATGAGGTGGCGGTTTTGCAAGAGGCGGTGAATGCCTGCTACGCCCACATCCCAAAGGCGCTTGACTTGGAAGCCGCAGAGTTCGGCAGTAATGGCGGCTTCTTCGGCAACGGGGAGGTCGGCGGTGCCTGCGGAGAGGAGGGTGATGGTGCCGGGATAGTGGGATGTAAGGGTGAGTGGGCGATCGCCCCAATGCGGGCAGTGGCAAAGTACTGCAATTCGGGTATTTTTTCTTGAAGCTGTTGGGCAACTGCTGCGTCGATGCGAGTTGCCATGACGACCGGATTCTTCAGTCGCAGCGCCCCCATAATTTGAATAATTTGATCGGGGGTTTTATCTTGCCCCCAAATCACTTCGGGGAAGCCGGTGCGGAGCGATCGATGATGGTCAATGTTGGCAAAGTCGGAGACAGGCTCGAAGTCAAAGTGGCGGAGTTTTTCGAGAGCGGCATCAGGGCTGAGGCTACCTTGAGCAACAGCATCGAGCAGGTTACGGATGGCTTCAGGTTGGGTCACGGCTGGGGATAAATTCTGTATTAGAACCTTTCAATTATGTTGCTTTAATAAAATTCAGGCTTTCCTCGTTGTACTTACGTAAGTAGAAACGATAAAGTGTATTGAAGCTAACACAGACGAGTTGGCTGACATAGGAAGTTAATCAGGATCTAGAGCGTAAGAGATTGCGCTCTTTTTTTCCTTTATTAAAGTTCTCTATAGTAAAGTTCTCCGTTCTTCTAGAGCTCTCTTAAAGCCCCAACCGGACAAACTTATTCTTGCCCACTTGCAAGACTTTCCCCTCTAGCTCTGTGGCGCTTTCAAAGACGAGGTTGAGGTCTTCAACCCGATCGCCATCTAGTCGCACCGCGCCGCCCTGAATTTGTCGGCGCGCGTCAGAACTGCCGCTGCATAGCCCACTGGCACTAAGAATATAGAACAACTTTGCCGGAAACTGAATGGTTTCCAGAGAAAATGCTGGCACCGCATCGGCTTGTTTGGCATTGCCTTGAACCAGAGTAATGGCTGCTTTTTGGGCTTCTAACGCCGCCGCCTCACCATGATATTGACTGACCACCGTGAGAGCCAAGAGCTTTTGGCGATCGCGCGGGTTCTCTGGCAATTCCGCCAGCGGCAAGTTGGTTAACAGCTCAAAATACTGAGTAATTTGGCTATCTGGCGTTTTCTCCAGTTTGGAGTACATACTGAGAGCATCTTCCTGTAGCCCGACAAAATTTCCGAGGGATTTAGACATTTTCTGCACGCCGTCTGTGCCAATTAAGATCGGCATGAGCAAGCCAAACTGAGGACGCTGACCAAAGTGGCGCTGCAAGTCTCGTCCGACTGCCAGGTTAAATTTTTGATCAGTTCCTCCTAGCTCCACGTCTGCCTCAAGCGCCACCGAGTCGTAGCCCTGCATCAGCGGGTAGAGGAACTCATGGAGATAAATAGGGTTCTCTTTCTTATAGCGCTCAGAAAATCCTTCCTTGGCTAGCATTTGCCCGACGGTCATGGTGGCGAGGAGCTCCTGAATTTTGCCTAGGTCGAGCTTAAAGAGCCACTCAGAGTTGTAGCGAATCTCTAGCCGTCCGGGCGTGTCAAAGTCTAAGATGGGGCGAACTTGGTCAATATAGGTTTGGGCGTTTTGCAGAACTTCTGCCTCAGTCAACTGCTTGCGCACTTCTGACTTGCCCGTGGGATCGCCAATCCGCGCCGTAAAGTCGCCAATGAGCAAGATGGCAGTATGCCCGGCATCTTGAAACGCCCGCAGTTTACGAATCACGATGCTGTGCCCCAGGTGAATGTCGGAGCCTGTGGGGTCAATGCCAAACTTAATCCGCAGGGAGCGATCGGGGTTGCCGTTCCCCCCAGGGTCGCTCTTCTCTAGCCTTGCCTCCAAATTTTCGTCGGGGTCAGTAGAGGTGGGCTGATGGGGAAAGATTTCAGAGGTGCCCCGATGCAGCCAAGGAAAAGGTTGAGATAGATTCATAGAAGATATTTAACCGCGATCGCTGACCCATATCAAAATAAAACTACAATTAAACGTTCCTCTCTACACAGGTTAACCCGTTCAGGGCTTCTCATAACATTTGCCAAACTCCACACTATAATCACAAGCATTCAAGGAAAAAACCATAGCTGTGTCATCCAATACTGCTGAACCTAACCGCGCTTCTCAGAAACCCCCTAGTCCGGCAAGGCTTGCTAAGCCCCTTTCGCCTACCCGCGAATACCTTCAAGGAGTCGCGCAAGTAACAGCCGGGACGCTGCTAGGGTTGACCATGCTTGCCAGCTCGATCGCCGCCGGAGGCTTGGTAGGCTTGGCAATTAGCTTTCGCAACCTGCCCGATGTGCGGGTACTGCGGAACTATATTCCTTCAGAAACCAGCTACGTTTACGACATCAACGGCACGCTGTTGACCAGTATGCACGACGAAGCCAACCGAGAAGTGGTTGATCTTAACGATATTACGCCCCACTTGAAACGAGCCACTCTGGCGATCGAAGATAGCTACTTTTTCTCTCACCAAGGCGTTAACCCGATCGGCATCGCCCGCGCCAGTATTGCCAACTATCAAACCGGGCGCACCGTGCAGGGTGGTTCAACAGTGACGATGCAGTTGGTCAAAAATCTGTTCTTAAACCCAGAGCAATCGATTAAGCGAAAAGTTGCTGAAGCCGTTTTATCCCTTAGGTTAGAGCAAGTCTTTACCAAGGATCAAATTCTGCAAATGTACCTTAATCAGGTGTATTGGGGACACAATACCTACGGCGCTCAGACGGCGGCAAAGAGCTACTTTAATAAGTCGGCAGCAGACTTGACCCTGGGTGAGTCGGCGATGATGGCAGGCATTATTGCGGCACCCGAAACCTTCAGCCCGTTTGTTGATTATCAACTGGCAAGGAAACGACAGGCGATCGTTTTGAACCGAATGCGAGAGCTGAACTGGATTACGGCCGCCGAAGAGAAAACTGCCCGCCTCCAAGAAATTAAGCTAGGACAAATTACCTCCTTCCGGCAAAGTCAGTCGCCCTACCTGACGGATGCAGTGGTGCAAGAACTAAAAAATCGCTTTGGCAAAGATGCCGTGATTAAAGGCGGAATGCGGATTCAGACGACTGTCGATCTTAACTTTCAACGGATGGCAGAAGAAAGCGTCAGAGAAAGCTTTTATCGAATTCAGGCAGGGGGCGTTTATGCCGACCAAATGGCGCTGGCTGCCGTTGATCCCCGCACTCATTTTGTGAAGGCAATGGTCGGCGGAATTGACTACAAACAAAGTCAATACAACCGGGCAACCCAAGCCCAACGGCAACCTGGTTCGGCGTTCAAGCCCTTTGTTTATTACACCGCGTTTGCCAGCGGTCGGTGGGCACCCGACTCTACCATTTCCGACTCGCCTGTGAGCTATCCCGATGGCGACGGTTACTACAGTCCGCGAAACTATGACGGCAGTTTTTCAGGTGCCATTTCCCTTCGGACTGCCCTTGCCCTTTCTCGCAACGTCCCGGCTATTCGGCTAGGGCAGGATGTGGGTCTTAATCGCGTTATTGAAGTGAGCCGAACCCTGGGCATTAAGAGCCCCATGGAGCCAGTCATTTCGCTGCCCCTCGGCTCAGTCGATCTCACACCCATGGAAATGGCGGCGGCATACGCCACTTTTGCCAGTGGTGGCTGGCAGTCTCCCACGACGACGATCGCCCAAGTCACCGACAGCAAAGGCAATATTCTCCTCGATAACACCCCCAAACCTCAGCTTGTTCTTGACCCTTGGGCTAGCGCGGCGCTCACCGAAACCCTAGAAAGTGTGATCACCAGCGGGACGGGCAGAGGCGCACAAATTGGTCGTCCGGCGGCAGGTAAAACCGGAACCACGTCATCTGAGCGGGACATCTGGTTTGCAGGCTATGTGCCGCAATTATCGGTGGCAATTTGGGTGGGGAACGATAACTACGCTCCGATTGGGCAAGGGGCAACAGGCGGCACATTCATGGCTCCTGCTTGGAGAGATTTTATGCTGAAAGCGCTGGCAAACATGCCGGTCGAAGACTTTGCGCCCTCGTCAAACTTTAGCCGACCTTAACCTGGACTGTGCAACTCTTGTATTATACCTGTCGTTCTAATTCCGCTTTCATACGCTCCAGCGTGTAGTTCATTTGGTCAAACATTTGCTGCGGCGTGATGCCAAATTGATCGAGTTGAGTTTTCATTTGCTCTACGGTCATTTGTGCCATAAAGTCTTCAGATAACTCGAAGCGTTTCATGAAAATCCGGTAACGATCCATCATCGCTTCCATTTGTTCGATGAACATCTTTTTCCCTTCGCGGTCAAACTTGCCGTAGTCGGAGCCGAGTTGGGTGAGGGATTGGTAATCATCGAACAACTTTTTGGCTTCTTGTTGAACAATATCAGAATCAAAGAATCCCATTGCTGCCTGTAGTTGGTGTTGTTCTAAGTGATAACTTGGGGCTAGTAATCTATGAAAGCTAGCGTCTTATATCTCTTATTTTAATGCAGCTTTTAGTTGACTTAAGTGCGGTTTCCTCTACAGGGATGAAGACGAAATATATTGCTATTCAAACAGTGTATTTAGATCCCGATAACCGCTGATGATGCGGGCGATATCGATGCCGTTGGTTCTGGGGTAATAAAAAATAATATAGTCATGAACGATCGCCCCTCTGAGATTGGGTGCAAGGCGATCGTAAGATTTTCCCAGGCTGGAAAACTGCGCAAGGAGCTTGGCTTTTTGTCGAATTTCATCAAAAATCTGGCTAGCAGCTTTGGGATTAGTTTGAGCAATATAGTCGCAGAGATCTTCTAAATCTTGAACTGCCTCGTCTGATAACGAGTAAGTTTTCATGCGTCGGGCTGGGAGAGCGAAGATATCTTGCTTTGGAGGCGATCGAAAACCTCTTCACCATCGGTTACTTGCCCATTGCGAATTTGCTCAGTGCCGACTGCTATTTGCTGGCGAAGTTCGGCTAGTTTTTGCTGGCGATCGGCAAGCAGCGTTAATGCTTCAGTAATTAGATCTTCAATGTTGTCGTATTGTCCTGTTGTGATTTGACTTTGGACAAAAGCTTGCTGAGCAGGACTGAGGGTAATGTTCATAGCAGCTAGAGAGGGTCTGAGAAAAGATACTTTTTCATTGTATCTCTCTCTATTCTCCTAAAATTTACACGCATCAGGGTCTAAGAGATAAAAGCTGGGTACGGTTGAGGGTGCCTCACTTTGACCCTGAACCTAGCCATTGCAAGTTTTCTATGGTATTCGTGGGAAAAAACTTGATGATTTTAGATTTCCCCTCTAAAATCGCCTATCTAAGACCCAAAAGCCCCCATGTCTTCTATCTCCTCCCCATTGCGCCCTACTGACGCTTTGCCACTCAACTTTGCGGGGCAACGTCTGCGCGGACGCAACTTTAAAGGGCAAGACTTGACGGGTGCTGACTTTAGCGGAGCAGATATTCGGGGGGCAAACTTTACGAATGCAATTTTGAGAGGGGCAAATTTTACGGGGGCGAAGGCAGGAATTCAAAAACGTTGGGTAGTAGGACAGTTCGTGATAGTGTTGGCGCTGTCAGGGGTACTAAACTTTGTTGCAGTCCTTATTAACGCTGCTTTTACTGCCTCTTTTTTAACGCCCGATGGAATTAAGGAGTACACGATTTTCCCTGGACTCGCAATTCTGTTTGTGAATGCGGTGGTGATTTATGCGATCGCCCGTCAAGGCTTAACGACTAACGCGATGGGGGCAATTGTAGTCGTAGGCTTAGGCTTAGGCACACTCGCAGGCGCGGTCGGACTCGGTGTCGCAAACGCAACCGGAGTTGTAGTCGGAGCCACAGCCACGGTCGGAGTTGCAGTCGGAGTTGCAGTCGGAGTTGCAGTCGCGGTCATAGTTGCAAGCACAATCACAGGCGGCAGATCTACAAAACGCCATCCTTACCGAAACCTTAGCGATCGGGACTCATTTCACTGGGGCATACCTCACCGGAGCTTGTCTAGAATCTTGGAACATTGACCACACCACCCAACTCGAAGCGGTAAACTGCGATTTCGTCTTTCTGCTAGAACAACCCAACCGCCAAGGCAGCCGCGAACGTCGCCCCCACGATCCCGATGCCATCTTTGCCGAGGGCGACTTTACCAAGCTCTATCAAAAGATGATCAACGTCGTGCAAGTTTTACTGCGAACTTACAACATCCTCCCATAAACGCAACCCTACGATCGCCAACCCTACGATCACCAACCCTACAGTGATATGGCGATCGCTCTTGAAATTAGCGTGGATTAACGACGTAGGCTCCCGCTGGATTATTTGCCAACGGCGCTATTCTCCCTTGGGTTACTAGCGCCTGATGAACCCATGCCGCAATCTCCCCACGAGTTGCAGGTTGATTGGGGTTAAGCACTTTAGGGTCGGGGTAGTTCACCACAATTCCCGCTTGCGTTGCTAAGGCAATATTATTCACAGCCTCTGGCAGAATCTGATCCGCGTCTACGTAATACTCAGTTACAGAATTGGCAGCCTGTTGGGTAGGTGGCTGAATCGGTTGCTGAGCCGGTTGCTGAGCCGGTTGCGGATCTGGGGCAGGGGTGCTTTCAGCAGGCTGGGCGATCGCCTGGGAGGTTGCAGCGGCGCTGGCTTGGGCAGGACGATTGATGAGCGGTTGCAGCAGCATCGTCATTGCTATGGGATACATTAACGCTCTTCTTTTTGTGGCTTGAGGGCGATCGGGCGGGTTATTAGCGGGGCGTGGGAGGGGCAGCTTGAGCGGGGGGAACGGGAACCGCAGCAACGGGGCTGAGGGGGCTGGGGCAGAGGCGATCGCCTCCAAGTTTGCGCTAGCGATGAGAGGGCACTAGCCTTTGTAACGGGCTGTTGAGGGCGGAAGGAACCATCGGGATAAGCTTGGACAAAGCCCATTTCGTAGGCTTCTTCGATCGCCGGAACCGCCCAATACCCTTGAGGCACATCTTTGTAAACGCTGCCAGAGGCTAATTGCCGTTCGTCTGCTTGGTTAAAAGCGCTTTGGACAATAGCAGCAAATTCGTCGCGGCTCATGGGTTGATTGGGGCGAAAGGTGCCATCTAGATAGCCCGCAATAATGTTTTGTTCAGCTAAGGTTTGGATAAAGGGTTCTGCCCAGTAGCCTTGAATATCGGAGAAGCGAGGCGTGTTAGGAGCCGCAACGGAAGTATGGATCGGGAATGTAACGGCTGCGATCGCGCCTAGGGTGACGCTAGTCGTGGTGACTAAGCCAAGCATTAAAGCCTTTTGAAAAGGGTAGAGCATAGTTTCTTTCCTGGAAGTTTGGTGGAGGTGATCTTCACTCAACTGCAATTTCAAACCAACATAATTGTTTTGGCTTTCTATTTCCTCCATCAAGTGATGGAGGAAATAATTAATATTGAAAGAACTTAAAGCAAACACCGACAGGAATGGCGATCGAGTAAACTCTAGCGAGGATCTAGCGTAAGCCGGGAACTCCCGTTCAGGATTTATGCTCAAAAAGCCCTCCTAACTTAGGCTCATGCCCAAAAACTGCCCCTGGGGCTGCCCCCGCTCGATCGCCAAGTTTGGATTTTAATCATCGGTCGGTTACTCTCTAATATTGGGACGGGCTTTGTGCTGTTTTCTGCGCCCGTGTTCTTTGTCAACCAAGTGGGGCTTTCGGCTGCCGCAGTGGGGTTTGGAATTGGCAGCGAGTCGATTACGGGCGTAATGGGTCGAATTTTGGGCGGCTCTTTGGCAGATTCGCCGCGCTGGGGACGACGCAAAACGCTAATGATGGCAGTGGGGTTTTCGGCGATCGCAGACTTGATATTGGCAATGAGCCATGACTTTCCCTCGTTCTTGGTGGGCAACTTGCTGATGGGCGTGGGGGTGGGGCTGTATTGGCCTTCCGCAGAGTCGATGGTGGCAGATTTGGCTCCCTTGGAATATCGCAATGAAGCCTTTGCGCTGAATCGGTTGGCGGATAGTTTGGGGCTCAGTTTGGGCGTGGTGATTGGGGGCGCTTGGATTGCGGCGACGGGTGCTTATCGGGCGCTGTTTTGGGTAGATGCAATTTCGTTTTTGGTGTTTTTGGGGGTGGCGGCAGTGGCGCTGCAGGAGTCGCGTCCGGTGGCGGCGGGTGAGTTGCAGCGGCGAAGCTTGTGGCAAGGATGGGGTGAGGCGTTGGGCGATCGCACGCTCAGAATTTTTGTGGGGGTCAATATTTTATTTACCACCTATTTGGCATTGGTGAGCAGCACCTTACCCATTTATTTCACCAATTTTGTGAGCCACGCCGAAACGGGTGAGTTTAGCTCTAAGGTCTTGAGCGCGCTTTTTGCCGGATATGTGGCGCTAGCGGCATTTACCCAACTGCCGATCGCCCGTTTTCTGAAGCGTTGGAGCCATCCCCAAGCCCTGACCCTATCGGCGCTGCTGTGGGCAGTTGGCTTTGGGGTGATGGGGCTGACTGGAACCGTTGCCCAGCACCAAATTGCTTGGGCGGCGTTGGGGCTGGGTGTAATGGCGATCGCCACGGTTTCGTATACGCCTGCTGCCTCATCGATTGTGACTGGGTTGGCACCGGCGGCGCTGCGGGGCGTTTATCTGTCGATCAATTCTTTGTGCTGGGCAGCGGGTTATTTTATTGGTCCGGCAGTAGGCGGGTGGGCAATGGATCACGATCAGCGATCGCGGTGAGATTTTGGATTGCCGCAGCATTGAGTGTGACGATCGCTGTGACGATCGCCCAAGTTTTACACCGTCGGTTTCACAGAGATCCCGTTTGAGCAGAGACCCCGTTTGAAAGATAGGCGAGTTACAAGACTTTTTCTAAAAACTGGCAGGCTCGATCGCTTTTAGGCGTGGAAAAGAAAACCTCTGGCGTTGCATCTTCTGCCAAGCGTCCTTCATCCAAAAATAAAATGCGATCGGCAACTTCGCGGGCAAAACCCATCTCATGAGTGACGATCGCCATGGTCATTCCAGTGGTTGCCAACTGTTGCATCACCTCTAACACCTCTTTCACCATTTCTGGATCAAGGGCAGACGTGGGTTCATCAAACAGCATCACCTCCGGTTCCATGGCTAAGGCACGGGCGATCGCCACTCGCTGCTTTTGCCCCCCCGACAACCGAGACGGATAAGCCCCCGCCTTCTCCGACAACCCCACCTTTGCCAACAGATCGAGTCCCAATTCCTGCGCCGCCGCATGAGATAACTTTTTCACCTTAATCGGCGCATAAGTCACATTTTCTAACACGGTCATGTGAGGAAATAAATTAAAGTGCTGGAACACCATCCCCACGTTTTGCCGAACCTTCATAATGTCGGTTTTAGCATGGGTAATGTCAACATTATTGATATAGACTTTGCCCCTCGTCGGCACCTCCAACAAGTTCATGCAGCGCAACAGTGTTGACTTCCCCGACCCCGAAGGACCAATAATTGCCACCACTTGCCCCCTAGAAATCTCTGTAGAAATTTCCTTCAGCACATTCAACTTCCCAAATGATTTACAGAGAGATTCAGTTCTAATCACTTTGCCGTAGCCTCACTTCTAACGTTTTGCCCACCCAAGCTAGCCCCATCACCAAGATGTAATAAATCACGCCAATAAAATCAATGGTTCAAAGTAAACAAATTTTTCGGCTGCCACCACTTGCCCCCGACGCATTAAATCCAGTACGCCCACCGTCGAAACCAGGGAGGAATCTTTGAGCAAGGCGATACTTTCGTTAATCAGAGCTGGCAAAATATTCTTGAAGGCTTGGGGCAAAATGACATCTCCCATCATTAGCTTGTAGGGAATGCCTAAGGACTTTGCCGCCTCGCTTTGTCCCTTGTCCACTGCCAAAATTCCGCCCCGAATGGTTTCAGAGGTGTATGCTGCTGAGTTTAGGGCAAAGGTCGCTACCCCAGCTTCGAGGGCAGAAATGCTGTATCCCGTCAGTTGGGGTGTGGCGTAGTAGACCAAAGCCAGTTGCAGCAAGAGGGGCGTACCCCGAAACACTGAGGTATAAATGTCGGCAAAGATTCGCAGCGATCGCCACCCCGAAATTTTGAACAGCGACAGCACCGTGCCCCAAAGAAAGCCCAATAGGGCAGAGAGAAACGTGAACTGTAAGGTCTGTCCCATGCCACCCAAAATGAAGGGAATGGAAGGAACAATTTTTGAAAAATCTAGGCTCAGTCCGCTAGGTGCGGCTTGGGCAATAATTCGGAACAAAGGATGAATCATGCTCCACTTGCCTTTTTCAGGGCTGGACTATCTTCCCCAAACCATTTTTTTACCAGTTCTTCTAACTTGCCGTTCGACTTCATTTCTTGCAGAACGGGGTTGAACCGAGCTGGCAGCGGCGAACCTTTAGGGAAAGCGATCGCCGAACCCGCCTCCTCTGAGTTGGGCAACAGATTGAACTCTAGATCTGGATTGGCGGCAATATACCCTTTTGCCACCGTATCTTCAATAATTGCCGCCTCAATGCGTCCTGCCTTAATTTCTTGCACTATCTCATTAATTTTGTTCAAGGGCTGCATGGTAATACCGGGTATTTTCTCCGCAACTCCCTGTTGAATCGAACCCAGTTGCACGCCTACTTTTTTGCCTTTCAGCGTGTCAGCCGTTGTCAGGTTAGCACCTTTTTTGCTAACGATGGTGTTCTTTGCCTCATAGTAAACCTCGGAGAAATCAACGCTCTTTTTCCGTTCTTCTGTCGGAGTCATGCCCGCCATAACCAAGTCTGCCCGTTTGGCTTGGAGGGCAGGAATGAGACCGTTGAAATCAATGTTATTAATTTGCAATGTTTTTCCATTCTTTTCAGCAATATATTTGGCAATGTCAATATCAAACCCAATAATTTCTTCCTGACCGCTAGAACTATCAATAAATTCGTAGGGCGGATAGTCGGCTGAAGTTGCCATGACGAGGACGTTGCTGTTGGTGTCTGCCGAGTTACAAGCTGTCACCACCAATAGAGTTAGCAATGTGCTGAAAAGAGCAGTGAGTAAAAATTTGAAGCGTTTCATATGAGTCTCCAGGGAACAGTGTTTGGCTGTGGACACAGCAAGCACAGCCTTAATATCTACAAGAGTATGGAAATCAATCCTGTGTGGTTCGTTACGGTTTCACCTTACATTGTGCCAATTGCTGAAGCATTAGAGGATGTCTGAACAGTTTAGACTGCCATCCGATCTGCCCCCCAAATCTCCCAGAATGGTGGACTTTGAAGCAAGAATGGCTGGAAGTCTCCCATTCTGGGAGACCTTAGGACGAGTGTAAGAATCTTCAATTCATCGTTTTGGGATTTGCGATGCCTAGCCGGGCAGATGTAGCGGTGCCGATGGGAGAGGTCGTGCCTGAGCTGCAAGAGGCAACTCAGATGCCGATGCTGTTGCCCAGCCAAGTGCCGATGGATGAAGTGTTTTGAGGTGTGGAAGCGGAGAGCGATCGCTATGATGTGAACCCGGTGGTGTGATGTATCGAGTCATGGTTAAAAATGGTGAGCGAGAAGGCACGATCGCCTTGGCGAATTCAGCAATGCTCAGGGGCGGATCGACGTTCTTCCTCAAGTTCTGCAACTCGTTCCACAAATCCTCCTAGTGGCGGTATAATACAGCTTCATTCCCGTGACGTGGGTCTGCTATCAATGTTCACGCTGAGGGCAATACGACGGCTGAAATCCTTCACTAGGGTGATTCGGGCAACCCCTTGCGGATATCTCGAAGAGATCGCATTAAGATTATGAATCAGCTCAATCAAGGCTAGGATTATGCCAGACAGACAAGGTGCCAACCATTCCCACTACTTAACGGGTTCAACCGTCCTCATCTGCCCAAGTAGCGATCGATCGGAAGACTTCAGGAATAAAAAAGTTTGGCTCTGGGGTAAACTCCAAGGTGGTTTCGCGTAAGCCTAAATAGCCCGATTCGCCGTAGGAAATGAGAACTCGTTGCAGCGCTAGCCAAACCTCAGATTCGTATTCCCAATCTCGATCAAAGGGCGCGTGTCCGGCGATCGATCGGAGTGTCCAAAAGTAAGTGTTTCGCACCACAGAACCCGTCTTTTTGTAGGACGGAACATCATCTTTGTGCAGAAATAAAACGTCGTTATCAATTCTGGCTCTCACGAATTATCTTCACCCTCCCCACGCTGATGGAGCAAGTAGTCTAAAATTCTCCGAGACTCTAGCCGTAAACCGGTAATTTCTTGCTGCATATCATTTTGTTGCTCTGCCAAGGTGCCAACCATTCCCACTACATCTGTAATGCTGGCTCGCAGATCATTAATTTGTGCTTGTTGTTGTTGAATAGCCAATAGCGTGGTTTCTGCTAAGGCTTCGAGGCGATCGATTCGATCAGGTGGGTTAGTCGTCATATTAAGCGATCGATGATAGGATAGCTCGTTGCTGTTGAAAGGATACGAGGTATGAAAAATTACGCCAAGCGGACTGCTTCAGCCAGATTAAGGATGCTGCTTACCATTGTAATCATCTTGGGCATCGCCCTGCGATTCATCAACCTCGATCGCAAAGTATATTGGCATGACGAAGTTTATACTTCTATGCGGGCAGCAGGGTTTACCCGTGGCGCAATTGATCAGGAACTGTTTCAAAACAAAATTATTCCCGCGCCCAGTCTGCAAAAGTTTCAGCAAATTAAACCCGGCAGCACCGTTGCTGATACGATTAATTCGCTCAAAGTTGAAGATCCCCAACATCCGCCGCTGTATTTTCTGATGGCGCGATTTTGGATGCAAATTTTTGGGGGTTCTCTGACTGCCTCTCGGCTATTGCCCGCCTTGCTCAGCCTATTCAGTTTGCCGCTAATGTATAAGTTGGCGATCGAATTATTTGATTCTCAGCGGGTGGCGTGGATGGCAACGGCGCTTTTGGCAATTTCCCCGTTTGATATTTTGTTTGCTCAAACGGCTCGGCAGTACGGTTTGCTGACGACTTTAATCATTGGCAGCAGCTTATCTTTGTTGCGATCGCTTCGTCATTCCCACTGGAAAAACTGGGCTGTTTACGGTATTTCCGTCGCCTTAGGACTTTACACCCATCCCTTTTTCGCTCTGACTTTAATTGGGCAAGGCGTATTCGTTATTCTGAACAAACAACCTGTCAAACCTCACAAAGGCAACGTTGTTCCCAGGGTTCAAGGTGTCAATCGCTGGTTAGGATTTGCCAGCGCGATCGCCCTAGCCCTTTTGCTGTATGCTCCCTGGATTCAGGTACTCTACACCAATGCCCAACGCGCCGCCGATACCACCGACTGGGCACGCATTCCCCAACCGTTTTCCTACCTTGCCAAACTTTGGACACTCAGCTTCACTTCCCTGTTCATTGATCTTGATTTTGGCTTTGATAATTCCTGGAACTTTCTATTGCGGATTCCTTTCATAATTTTGATTTTGAGCGCATTCTATTTTGTCTACCGACGCACGTCTCAGCATGTCTGGTTGTTCATTCTGACCTCTGTGTTCGTGCCCTTTCTGCTGCTAGCACTGCCAGATTTACTTATTGGCGGCAAGCGATCGGCGGTGAGTCGGTATCTCATCTCTTGCTATCCGGGTATTCAATTAGCGGTGGCGTATTTGCTGGCGATCGGGCTAACCACGGGCAAAGTCTTCTGGCGCAGCGCCTTGGCGTTGGTGCTCACTGCTAGCGTGATTTCCTGCGGCACCAGTGTCTTAGCAGAGACTTGGTGGAATAAAGATTTGAGCTACGACAACGCTACGGTTTCTCGCTTGGTCAATGCTGAAGCGGCGAAAAATCCGGTATTAGCCAGCGATATTGGTGATGATTTTACCAACACAGGCGATTTGATTTCCCTAAGCTATCGGCTAAAAGACAATGTGCGGCTGTTTTTGATGAGCCGTCCCACAAATTTTGACGCGATCGCCCAAGAACCCGAAGTTTTGTTATTTCGCCCTTCTAATGCCATGCGAGAGGCGATCGCCCAAAAAGGCTGGAGACTCCAAGAGGTTTCCGCTCCCGGCAGACTTTGGCGCTTAATCCGTTCTGCATAAGCGTTAAAATGAAGTTTCTTGATAACGTA
Organism: Leptolyngbyaceae cyanobacterium CSU_1_4; assembly: GCA_012034615.1. GTDB lineage: Bacteria > Cyanobacteriota > Cyanobacteriia > Elainellales > Elainellaceae > Timaviella. The sequence goes on from JAAUPA010000013.1 coordinate 36,089, forward strand.
TCGACCCCTAGCAGATTGCCCCTTAATAGATTAACCATGCCACCTACCGCAGAGGAACTCGCTGTCCTCGACAACAAACTCTCCAAGCGCTTCATCGAACTCGACCCCGACGGCTATTTTTTGATTTATCTTGACCGCGACGCTAACCTCATTTGCGCCAAACATTTCACTAACGTGATTAATGAAAAGGGCTTAGCCTGCGACCCCAATACGGGCGAACCTATCCCCACAAAAGGAAAAGTCGATCGCGCTCCTACCACGCTCTATACCGGGCGAACCGCCAAAGAGCTAGCCATCAAAATCTTTGAGGAAAATAAGCCCGCCCCGATCGCCTTCCCCGATCATGCAGCCTATCTAGGTCGCGAGTTTGTTCGGGCAGAAATTGCGCTGATTACTGGGGCAGAATATGTTCAAGACTAAACAAACTTAAAGCTTAAACTCTCAAAGATTAATCTCTCATTCAAGAACACTTGTCGGTTTTCCGCCCCTCTTCCTAGCATTTCCCACCCTCAAAAAAATGGAAAGTTTCGTATAACAGAAGTAAAGTAACTCTCTCCTATGCCTCCGATGCCTGAAGAAATTTACCGTCAAGAAGATGCTCAGCAAATTCTGCATTTGGCGATCGCCCGTCAAGCAGAAGAGGGCGAATTGTCCCGTGCTCAGCTCTTTGAAATTGCCGCCGAACTGAACATTGCCCCTGCCGATATTCAAGCCGCAGAGCAAGATTGGCTTGCCAATAAAGGCATATTAAAAGAACAAGAATCTTTTAATCTATTTCGCAAAAGCAAGTTTCAGCAACGTCTAACCAAATTCTTGATCATGAATGGTTTTTTCATTACGCTTGATTTGCTGACCGGAGGCGGCATCGGTTGGTCGCTTTACATCTTACTTTTCTGGGGGTTGGGGATGGCGCTCAACGCTTGGAAAACATTCCAAACGAGTGGCGAAGACTATGACATTGCCTTCAGCGTTGGCGGCAAACTCGTCAGCTCAAAAAATCGGTGAGTAGTTTGGTCAATCGGCTTTTGGGCGTTTAATGGACATTTCCAACCCTTATCGCTGTGTTCTGGTTTGTCAGTATCATTCCTGTGTTCGCAAAAGAGCGGCTCAAGTTCTAGAAGCGTTTCAACTTGCTGCTCTTCCAGAGGTATTCGTCAGTGCAAGCAACTGTATGGGACAGTGTTCATCGGGGTCTACCGTTTATGTCACGCCCGATCGCACTTGGTATTCTCGGGTTCAGCCTGAAGACGTTGCAGAAATTGTGATGCAGCATTTGCAGTTAAATCAACCTGTAGAGCGGTTATTACATCCTCGCTTTCATCCCCGTTTGGATTCCGATGATTAAAATTTTGCATATCAAAGTTAAGCCCAATGCTAAGCAACCGTTTATTCAGAGGGCTGAGGACGGTAGCTTAATTGTGTCGCTCAAATCATCTCCGGTAGAGGGTAAAGCGAATGCAGAATTAATCAAAATTTTGGCGGCAGAGTTTAAAGTGGCAAAGTCCGATGTCCAAATTAAGTCGGGGCTATCATCCAAATACAAGCGAGTAGAAATTGAGTTCCCTTAATCTAGAAATCTCTGATGCGCCTTGTCACTCGGCTTGGAAAACTACTGAAAGATTGTTCGCAGGCATTGGGTAAATCTTTTTGAGAGACAAATTTTCTACTTGGGCAGCCGCAACCACTGCCTCCAAATCACGCACGCCCCATTCCGGGTTTCGCGCCTGCAAGCTTTCATCAAAGGCGGCATTGCTAGGTGCTGTATGCTGACCGTTTTGTTTGAACGGCCCATAGAGGTAAAGGATGCCACCTGCTGACAAAATTCGTCCTGCGCCTGCCATTAGACCTAAGCAAGCTGACCAAGGGGCAATATGAATCATATTGATGTTGACGATCGCCCGAATTGGATAATTCCCCCAGTCAAAATCTTCCAGGGCTTCCGGCATCTCCACGACCCAGCGCCCCTCACTTGCATCCAGGGCGATCGGTGGATACAAGTTGTTGGCAGTTACCTCTTGTTGCCATGCCGCAATGCTTGCTCGTGCCAGAGAGTTAGGGTCGGATGGTATCCAGCGTCGAGGAGACAGACGGGGCGCAAAATAGGCCGCGTGTTCTCCCGTGCCGCTAGAGATTTCTAGCACTGTTCCGGTCGGTGGCAGAACTTCTCGGAGAACGTTCAGAATCGGTTCTCGGTTGCGCTCGGTGGCAGGGGCATATTGACGATTATCGGGGCGATCGCTCATGGAATTTTTTGCTTTCTATAGCTTTTTAACTTGTCCACTTTTGGCGATCGCCCGTGCGCTCACGCCAAACACCCGCAGCAATCCTTCCGAATCCGCATGGTTATAACTACCGATCCCTTCCATTGAGGCATCTTCTTCAGAATAAAGCGAGTGGGGCGCATGGTTGGCAGCGCTAAAAGAAATACTGCCCTTGTAAAGGGAAACAGAAATGGTTCCCGTAGCGAGTTCGACGGTGGGCTGAATCGCTTGTAGCGCCATTTGAGTAGCAAGATCGTACCAGTAGCCTTGATAAATTTGCTTGGCAATGAGTAGGGACAACTGGTCGTAAAATTCGCGGGCGCGGCGATCGAGCACTAATTGCAGCAGTAAGCCATAGCAGGTTCCCAAAATTTCTACTCCAGGGCTTTCATAAACCCCGCGCGACTTAATGCCCACAAACCGATTCTCAACCAGGTGAGTGCCAATGCCAACGCCATGTTTCCCGCCGATCGCATTCGCCTGTTTAAACGCCTCTACCAGACTGACCTCTTGACTGTTCACCTTTACAGGTCGCCCTTGTTCAAAGTGAACGGTAAACTCTTCAGCCGCATCGGGCGCGTCCACCGCATAGCAGCCCATGACGGGTTTAACAAAATGGGCGGGTGTGGTCAGAGCCTCCAACATTCCCGATTCGTGGGTCAGACCCAACAGGTTAGCATCGGTTGAGTAAGATTTTTCTTTGGTGGCGGTGACAGATAAGCCTTTTTCTTGGCAAAAGTCAATCATTTCGCTGCGACCGGGGAAGCGTGCCAAAAAGTCGTCATCTCGCCAAGGCGCATACACCTCAAAGTCAGGAGCAAGCATATTGGTAATCAGTTGAAACCGCACCTGATCGTTGCCGCGCCCGGTGGCCCCGTGGCTAAAGATGGTGAGTCCACGCTTTTGCATGGCTTGAATCATTGCCTGAGTCAGGACACAACGAGCAATACCAGTAGTGTTCCAGTAGCGTCCTTCGTAACAGGGCTTGGGCATGGATGACCTTTAGACCAATTTCGGCGATCGCTTCTTGCACAGGCAACAACACAAAATCAGCGGCTCCAGCCTTGAGCATTCGCTGACGAATTGCGTCGGTATCGTCTTCATCGGGCTGCCCTAGATCAGCAGTAAAACAAATCACCTCCACCCCTAGATCAGTCAACCACCGAGCGATCGTACAGCTATCCAGACCGCCAGAACCTGCAAATGCGATCGTTTTACCTTTTAGTTCCGTAGCTTTCATTCCAGATTCTCCTTATTGATGCGATGTTGAGGCGATCGATAGTTGTCTGACTCGGTGCAAAGACAGTGCAAAGATAGAAAACCATTATCTATTGAATCTCAGCAAATTCTGTCAGCGGACGTACAGATCTTGACTCCTGCTACTGATACACAAAGTGGCACTTTTAGCTGAGTAGCGGGAAGCCTCACACCATAATCTTTGATTTGGTGTGAGATGAAAGCGAGTGAGTGAGGGTGCATCCTCTGCCCAATGCCGAAGGCGAGGGAAGGGGATAGCGCCCGAACGAACCCTCTATCTTGATGGTTGGTAAAAGCTATACAGAACATAGGTTTCAAGCTATAATA
>JAAUPA010000219.1 GCA_012034615.1 Leptolyngbyaceae cyanobacterium CSU_1_4
ACAATACGCCCTGTGCTGCTATTACTTCTCTTTGACCTTCGCAAAGTATCATTTGTTCTCAGGGTGCTAAACACGATGTCCATTTTATGGGCATTTCACGCCTTCAGTTAACCTCCTGAGTAGTTACGTTTCCGGTCTTATTTAATCCATCATTCTCAGCCCAACAACGCTTTGAGCAGCGTACTTTTGCCCGCCTTGTTGGGCCCGATGATGCCCACCCGTTGACCCGGACTCACCCAGAAACTCACTGGCTCCAATCCGAGCACGCTCCGATAATTGACAGCAAGCTGCTGAACCTCTAATATGAAACTCTAGAGTGAGAACGGTTATCATTATAGACTTAAGAAGCGATTCAAAGATTAAAACATCATGCCTATTCAGCGCCATCGAATTTGGGAACGTCCGCTGCTCGCTCTTGCTGTTACTGTCCTTAGCGCCTGCGCCCCATCCACGCCAACTAGTCAAACTAGCCCAGCCAGTTCTACCAATACTGCTGCTACCAGCCCAAACTTGAAAGTAGTTGCCACCAGTAGCGTCCTCTGTGATCTAACCAAGACCATTGCTGCCGAAACCATTGCTCTGACTTGTTTGGTCAAGGCAGGAACAGATCCCCATGTTTATGAACCAACCCCCGAAGACCGCAAGGCGATCGAAGATGCCCAGCTTGTGCTTTATTCTGGCTACGACTTTGAACCAAGCTTGATCAAGCTCATCAAAGCCTCTTCTAGTCCTGCTACCAAAGTTGCTGTCGGCGAGGTAGCGGTTCCTAAGCCTCTGATGGGTGAGCATGAGCATGGACACGGTGAAGAACCTGCTGAGGGTGAGAAACCTGCTGAAGGCGAAAGCCATGCTGAAGGGGAAGAGCCTGATCCGCACATTTGGCACGATGCCCAGAATGGGATTCAGATGGTGAAGGTGATTCAAGATAGTTTGACGAAAGCGGCTCCGGCAAATGCTGACCTGTATGCCAAAAATGCTCGATCGCTGACCACAGAACTAACTCAGATCGATGGCTGGATTAAGTCTCAGATTGCCACCATTCCGGCCGACTCCCGCAAGCTCGTGACCACTCACGATGCCCTAGGATACTACTCTGAGGCTTATGGGATTCCGGTTGAAGGGGCATTGCAGGGCATTAGCACTGACGAAAAACCCACTGCGGCACGGGTGAAGGAATTGACAGAGGAAATTAAAGCCGATCGCGTTCCCACCATTTTTGCTGAAATTACTGAGAGCACAAAGCTATTAGAAACGGTCGCAAAAGAAGCAAAACGTCAAAATCTCTGAGCAAGAATTGTTTGCTGATGGTTTGGGAGAGGCAGGCTCTGCGGGTGATACTTATCCTAAAATGCTGATTGCTAATACTAGGGCGATCGTTGAAGGGTTGGGTGGTCAGTATACCGCCTTACAGCCGAAGTAGCTTACTTGCTCAGGTAACAGTGGCAATCTGGCTTCTCGATTAACGATTCCACCAGCGCATTCAGAGCAGTAGCAGCAAGTAACCCACCCCCTAATGTTCCTTCCACAGTGATAAAGGGAATGCCAGACTGCATTAGTTTGCGCTTTGCAGCCGGAGCGTGACTAAAGCCGATCGGCATTCCAATCACTAACGCAGGTTGAATAATGCGCTGGTGAATGGCTTCACAGACTGCCAGTAGCACAGATGGGGCATAGCCGATCGCAATCACACACCCGGTTGAAAGGTGCTGCAAGCGGTCTTTCCAGGCATGGTTTTGCCAGAATGCTTGTTCCGCTTCGGCAGCACTGGTGATATGAGGGTTGTCAATCAGCGTTTGCATCGCACAGCCCAAGTGAGCCAATCGAGTTTGGTCGATCGCCCCGCTTACCATTGGCACATCCACCACCACCTGACAGCCCGACTTGAAAGCGTTGCGGCTAGAAGCGAGGGCTTGATTTCCCAATCGCACAAATGAGACTAAACTGACATCGCCACATGCCAGCACTAGCTTGGAGAGCAAATCCACTTCAATTTCTGAGCGATCGGACAGGTCAGGCAGCAACCGCTGAAGCGATTCTTGAAAGGCTTCTGGATGGGCATGAACTTCGGCATCTAATCCACACCAGAGTTTTTCTAATCCTGTCTGTGTTTCAACTTCCAGCAGCTTGAGTTGGGCAAGGACTTCAGCTTGCGTGGTTTGACAGTGGCGATCGCGTCCCAGCAGTCCTTCTAATGCTGAGGCTGTTTGCCGCAGTTGCGCTATCTGCTGAATGATGGTGCGGTATTGCTGCTGAAGTTGCGCCATCAATGTTGCTTGTTCTGCTTCTGGCTCTGCTTCCAACAGTTTGTGAATGTGGGAAAGCTGAAAGCCTTGTTGTTTTAGTGCCACAATCCGTTGCAGGCGTTGCACATCTTGGTCGCTGTAGAGGCGATAGTTTCCGGGCGATCGCATAGGCTGCGGCATCAACCCCAACTGGTGATAATGCCGCACCATGCGGGGTGTAATGTCGCTGCCTACTGAATCAGTCAGTTCTTTGATGGTGAAACCTTGACCTATCATCTTAAGCTCCAAAAGCTAATTCCTTGACATTAACACTGATGTCAAGGTTTAGGGTGGGGAAGTCCCCTCACTCACGGCTCATGCTTCAGCGATCGCGGCTTCTTCAACTGACAAAAACCCACTCAGAAGCTTTTGCAGCTTTCCTTTGCGGCTTCTTCCTTCTCCTGGGATGGATGGCGCTGCACCTAGGCTGGGTGGGGCTGGCATTGCTAATTTTGCCAGCGGCTTATGTGGCTGGTGGGTATGAGAGCGCCCGTGAAGGCTTAACCACGCTCTTCAAAGAAAAAGAACTGGATGTTGATCTGCTGATGATTGTGGCAGCCCTGGGAGCCGCAGGGCTGGGTTTGTGGCGAAAGGAATATTATCTGATCATTGATGGTGCAGCGTTAATTCTGATCTTTGCCATCAGCGGCGCACTAGAAAATTATGCGATGCAGCGTACAGATCGCAGCATTCGCAGTTTGATGAGCCTAACTTCTGATACTGCACAAGTGTTGCGATCGGGCAGAGAAACATCGGTTCCCATTGACCAATTAGAATTGGGCGATCAAATTGTGGTTAAGCCAGGAGAACTCATCCCAACCGACGGGCTGATTTTGGAAGGATTTAGTACGTTGAATCAAGCTGCTATTACAGGAGAATCCATTCCGGTTGAGAAGACGATCGGAGATGAAGTCTTTGCCGGAACGCTTAATGGCAATGGTGCGCTAAAGCTCAAGGTTCATCAACTACCAGAAAGTAGCCTGCTGCGGCGCGTGATTCGCTTAGTCGAGCAGGCACAAACAGAGACACCGCCCTCCCAACAATTCATTGAGCACTTTGAGCATGGGTATGCTCGCGTTATTGTAGTCGCTGGACTATTGCTGGCAGTGCTACCGCCTTTTTTGTGGCAATGGAGTTGGGAAACGACCATTTACCGGGCATTGATTTTTCTGGTTGTTGCGTCGCCCTGTGCATTAATGGCGGCGATTATGCCGACATTGTTATCTGGCATTGCTAATGGCGCAAGACAGGGAATTTTGTTCAAGAACGGTGCTCAGTTGGAGCAGATTGGTAAAGTCCGAGCGATCGCTTTCGATAAGACGGGTACGCTCACCACTGGGCAATTGAAAGTTTGCCAAATCATTCCAGCAGTAGGATTTTCCGAATCAACAGTCTTGCAAGTTGCTGCTGCCCTAGAATCTAGCTCAGAACACCCCATTGGAGCGGCGATCGTTCAAGCAGCCCAAGCATTAGACTGGTCACGCGCCACAGAGGTACAGGCATACCCCGGTCAAGGCATTGCAGGAAGTTGGCGGCAGCGATCGATAAGGGTTGGCACGGCTAATTTCGTCAAGCAATCCATTGATGATTTACCGATTGAATTGGTGCAGTGTGCGGATTTGCTAGAGCAAGATAGAAAAATGGTAGTTTGGGTGGCTCAAGCTCAACAGGCGATCGGGGTAATTGCGATCGCCGATCAGGTGCGACCCGAAGCGGCACGGGCGATCGCTCAACTCAAAAAGCTGGGCATTGAGCAAATTATTATGCTGACGGGCGACAACCAACGCACGGCTGACAGTATTGCTGGGGCGATCGGAGTCGATCAGGTTTATGCCGAACTGTTGCCAGAAGATAAGCTGCATCTCATTCGCAAACTGCAAAAACAATACAAGACGGTGGCAATGGTTGGCGATGGCATCAATGATGCGCCAGCGCTGGCTCAAGCCTCGGTTGGCATTGCAATGGGCGTTGCTGGCAGCGATGTCGCCTTAGAAACCGCTGATATTGTGTTGGTGGCAGATCAGTTAGAGAAAATTGCCGCAGCCGTCAATTTAGGGCGACGATCGCACCGAGTGGTGAAACAAAATATTGGGTTTGCGATCGGCTTTATTGTGCTGCTGATTGCAGTCAATTTTGCAGGCAATGTGACTTTGCCGATCGGTGTCGTGGGGCATGAAGGGTCAACAGTCCTGGTGATTTTGAGCGGGTTGCGATTGCTCAGAAATTAGCTCTTCCCCCGTTTAGTCAAAAGACGTTGAGAGGGCACTGTTTGAGGTTGATTCAAGATCTTGCCTTACCCCAGACCCGCTTTAGCAGCTTGTGGTCAACCGTTTTCACCCCATTGACGAAGAGCGAATCGTTCGCCAACTCATCCACCATTGTCGGAATCAGCCGGTTCAGATTGAGGCTGTAATTGTTTTGCCAGAATTCTGCCAGCTTCGCTCTAGCCGCTTCATTCACTAACACCGTTTTATCGGGCATGATCAGCACCATCGCCACATGCCCTGAGTTTTCTGTGACTACAAACACGAAATCATCGCGATCGGCTTTGAGACCGTCGTACCAGTAATCAATATGTTCCTCTAACTCATATTCGTACAGGGAATGTGCCATCTCGCCGTCTTCTAGCAACGCTTTGCGGAGGAGGCTCTCTATCTTTTTGCTCATCAGCGGATTCCTTCGCCCACACATCAAGTTCATAAATTCTAACAGCCCTGCTGTTAGAAAAAAGCCGTAAGCCATAAGATTCGTCCAAAGCAGCAAAAATCTTGTATTATGAGAATGGTTATCATTTTTGTAGAATAACTCACTCTTGGATGGATATGCCGCCTGCTTCCCAACCCTTGCCTGCCTCCCTTGAGCGGATTGTCCAACGGTTCCAACAGATCTCGGAACCGAGACGGCGCTATGAATACTTGCTCTGCTTTGCCAAGCGCCTGCCGCCATTTCCCGATGAGCAAAAGGTAGCAGCCCATCGAGTGTCGGGTTGCGTGTCTCAGGTTTATGTGACTGCTAGTTTGGAGCATGGCAAGGTCAGCTTTCAGGGCGATTCTGACTCTCAACTGACGAAAGGATTGGTGGGGCTGTTAGCCGAGGGATTGAACGGGTTGCCTCCCGCAGAAATCATGCAGCTAAAACCCGATTTTATTCAGCAAACCGGATTGAATGTCAGTCTAACTCCTTCTCGTGCTAATGGGTTTTACAACATTTTTCAAACCATGCAACAGAAAGTGTTGCTCTATCATCTGGCTGAGACCTACTTACGAACTTAAGGAGTCATTATGTCCAATCCAGTTATGCAGGTTTGGCCAAAATCAGCGAGTATCTCCCAGCGCGTCATGCCCATGTTCTTCAACTGAGCGGTAAACGGTGCGTATGAAGAGCCTTCAATCGCAGTCACCGCATTGTAATCAACTGGTGTTCATCGGACGAAATTTGAATGCAGAGGAAATCAAAACGCAATTAGTTGAATGTATTGCTATTTAATTTGAGGAATTGCTATGACCAGCACAACGACTCTTCCCAATACAACCACTCTGGAAATTCCTAAACGAGGAATGCCTGTCACCATCATCACAGGATTTCTAGGCAGTGGTAAAACTACTTTGCTGAACCATATTCTGAGTAATCGTCAGGATTTAAAGGTTGCCATTTTGGTGAATGAATTTGGCGATATCAATATCGACAGTCAGCTACTCGTGTCGATGGATGAAGACATGCTGGAACTGAGCAACGGCTGCATTTGCTGCACGATTAATGATGGATTGGTCGATGCGGTATATAACGTGCTAGGGCGGGATGATCAGGTCGATTACATGGTGATTGAAACCACTGGAGTTGCCGATCCACTGCCGATTATTCTGACATTTTTAGGAACAGAGTTGCGCGATCTCACTCGATTGGATTCGATCGTCACCGTTGTAGATTCTGAAACCTTTACCCCTGAGCACTTTGATAGCGAAGCGGCATTCAAACAAATTACTTATGGGGATGTCACGATCTTAAATAAGACCGACTTGGCATTACCCGAAAAAGTCAAGGAGTTAGAAGCCTACATTGGTACGGTAAAAGTGGGAGCTAGAATTCTCCATAGTCAACATGGAAAAGTGCCATTGCCGCTGATTTTGGATGTGGGATACAACAACCCGGAAGCCTATGCAGATTTAGTTCAGGAAGAGATTGAGCAATCCTCACGGGATCAGCTTCACTACGCGCAGCAAGATCGCTCGCATAAAGAACACCACCCTGATCATCATGACCATCATGATCATCATGACCATCATGACCATCATCACGATGATCATACGCATCACGCTCACGAACACCATCATCATCACTCCGATCATCTAGACAATGATGGCTTTGTTTCGATCGCCTTTGAGAGCGATCGTCCCTTTGATGTGAAGAAGTTTGAAACCTTCTTACAAAACCAGTTACCACAAGAAGTCTTCCGGGCAAAAGGCATTCTCTGGTTTAAGGAAAGCGACTTACGCAATGTCTTTCAACTCAGCGGTCCTCGCTTTGACCTACAAGGGGAAGCGTGGCGGACTTCTCCAAAAAACCAGCTTGTCTTTATCGGGCGCAACCTAAATGCCAACGCCCTACGGCAGCATTTAGCAGACTGCCTTGCCTGAGACCAAGCCTTTCCGCAGTTCAGCGATCTGCTGAGAGAGGGGTGCTATATGCCCCCTTCATTGCTACGACTGATAATCACTAATCTAAATTCACTCATGACGTTATCCATTTCACCCGATGATATCCGCAAGCAAGCGGTGAGGACTGAATCAAAATCGCCTGTCTCTGAAGCAGAGATGCGGCAAGCGGTACGGACGCTGCTATTAGGCATGGGTGAAGATCCCGATCGTGAAGGGCTGCGCGACACTCCCAAACGAGTGGTCAAAGCTCTCAAGTTCCTCACCTCTGGCTATCATCAATCCCTGGATGAGTTGCTGAATGGAGCCGTGTTCCACGAAGATGCGAGTGAGATGGTGTTGATCCGCGATATTGATCTGTTTAGCTCCTGCGAACACCACATTCTGCCAATTTTGGGACGTGCCCATGTTGCCTATATTCCTGACGGCAAAGTGATTGGTTTATCAAAGGTTGCTCGGATTTGCGAAATGTATGCCCGTCGCTTGCAGGTGCAGGAACGCTTGACCCATCAGATTGCTGAAGCCCTGCAAGGCTTGCTCAAACCTCAAGGCGTAGCGGTGGTTATCGAAGCGACTCATATGTGTATGGTAATGCGCGGTGTGCAAAAACCCGGTTCTTGGACGGTAACTAGTTCGATGAAAGGCGCGTTTGCGGATGATGCCCGCACCCGCCAAGAGTTTATGAGCTTGATTCACCATACTCCAACGTTCCACTAAGGAGCGTGGATTCAATCATTCCGTCTACTGCAAAGTGGTCTTGCCCTCACCCCAGCCCTCTCCCAAGTTGGGAGAGGGAGCAA
>JAAUPA010000220.1 GCA_012034615.1 Leptolyngbyaceae cyanobacterium CSU_1_4
GGCATGCCGCCCATGCCGCCCATGCCGCCCATGCAGCCCATGTCAGGCGCACCGCCTGCGGCAGACTGTGGCTCAGGCTTTTCAACGATGAGAACTTCTGTTGTGACGACCATACTGGCGATCGAACCAGCATCTTGCAGTGCCGAACGAACAACCTTTGCCGGGTCAATAATACCCGCCGCTACCAAGTCTTCGTACGTATCAGTCAGGGCATTGTAGCCAAAGTTAAATTCCATCGCTTTAACGTTTTCAACCACAACCGAACCTTCTACCCCAGAATTGTCAGCAATTTGGCGCAAAGGCGATTCTAATGCCTTCATCACAATATCAGCACCCACCTGCTCGTCGGCGCTCAACGAATCCTTTAACCCTTGCAAAGATTGAGCCAAGTGCAGCAGCGTGACACCTCCGCCTGGAACAATACCTTCTGCCACAGCCGCTCTAGTAGCGTTCAGCGCATCCTCTAGGCGCAGCTTGCGATCCTTTAGCTCAGTTTCAGTCGCGGCTCCGACCTTGATCACAGCCACGCCGCCCACCAATCTTGCTAACCGCTCTTGCAGTTTCTCTGTGTCATAATCAGAATCCGTTTCTGCCAAATCTCGACGAATTTGGGCGATTCTTTTTTCCAACGCAGTTTTATCAGGAGCTTCTGAAACAATCGTTGTAGAGTCTTTGGTGATGGAAACTTTGCGAGCCGTGCCCAGCATCTCCAGGGTGACGATATCGAGGCTCAGCCCGATCTCTTCAGAGATCATTTGTCCGCTCGTCAACACTGCAATATCTTGCAACACTGCTTTACGACGTTCGCCAAAGGAAGGGGCTTTAACCGCCACAACATTTAACACACCTCGCAGCCGATTGACCACCAGCGTTGCTAACGCTTCACCTTCCAGATCTTCGGCAATGATCAATAAGGGCTTGCTTTCGCGAGCAATTTTTTCAAGAACCGGAACTAAATCTTGAATGCTGCTGATCTTCTTATCAACTAGCAAAATTAACGGATTCTCTAACTCGCAGATCATTCGCTCTTGATCGGTCACGAAGTAGGGAGAAATATAGCCGCGATCGAACTGCATCCCTTCAACTAATTCCATCTCGGTTGAGAATGACTTAGATTCTTCAACCGTAATCACGCCATCTTTACCGACTTTATCCATTGCTTCGGCAATCATGTCGCCAATTTCGGTATCGCTTCCTGCGGCAACGGCGGCAACTTGGGCGATCGCATTTCCTTCAACAGGTTTAGCATTTTCGCCAATGCCTTTAACAATATAAGCCACCGCCTTTTCCATGCCTCTGCGAATGCTCACCGGATTGGTTCCAGCCGCCACATTCTTCAGCCCTTCCCGAATCATGGCTTGAGCCAACACTGTGGCAGTAGTCGTGCCATCGCCTGCCAAGTCTTTAGTCTTAGAAGCAACTTCTTGAATTAACTTTGCCCCAGCATTTTCGAGGGGATCTTCGAGTTCAATGTCTTTGGCGATCGTATTGCCATCATTGACAATTTGCGGAGCGCCGAACTTGCTGCCTAACAAGACATTTCGCCCTTTAGGTCCTAAAGTGACTTTCACAGCATCTGCCAGTGCATTTACGCCCCGTTCCAGTGCCTGACGCGACTCTTCGTTAAATACAACTATTTTTGCCATGGTTCCCGTTCAAATCTACCACTCCAAAACTTTAGCACTCGATAGCATAGAGTGCTAAAGCTGCGGTGGAGGGATACCCGAACTCTATCCCTGTTCTTGCTCTCTCTGCCGTTGCCGATGTTCCTCTAGAAGCTGAGAAAAGTTACTGAGATCATCCATGGATTTAGGGGCTGGATGCCATACCTTATTGGGAGACGAATTGGCTCTATCCATAAGCACGGAACGCCTCATCATCATCTTGATGCTCAAGAATATAATTTAGCAGCTCCTTTCGGGGCATTAGTTCAAAATTTGGATTTGTCATACGTATCTCCAATTCCCATCGTGTTCAATGACAATCACCGTCTCTTCCCCAGCTAGAAAGAAGACATGTCCTGTTGATTCATCTATCCGAACCAGAAAAACAGATAGATATATCCTGGTAGCCCAACAGGTCAAAACAAGGCAACTGTATAACTGTTCTGTTGTGGGAATCACACCTCTTTTCTCATACTTAAATAATAGTAGATTCGGCTAAGTAGGTAGGCGTAATTAGTTTATAAGATAGCCGTGGGGCAAGCGTCTCGCCTGCGGGCAAGATGCCCACACTACGTCTTACATTTGATTAGACCAGGCTACTTATCTGCGCTATGACCATTACGCCATGACCATTACGCCATAACCATTACGCCATGACCATGCCGCCATCCACATTAATCACTTGCCCAGTGATGTAAGCCGCTGCTGCATCTGCGGCCAAGAACCGAATGAGACCCGCCACTTCTTCGGGTTCGCCGTAGCGTCCTAGGGGAATCGTCTTCAGAATTTCTTCGCCAACTTTTAGGTCGGCGGTCATGTCTGTGGTAATGAATCCGGGGGCAACCGCATTGACTGTAATGCCTCGGCTGGCGACTTCTTTGGCGATCGTTTTGGTAAAGCCAATCACGCCCGCTTTAGAGGCACTGTAGTTGGCTTGCCCCGCATTGCCCATTTCGCCTACCACCGACGTAACGTTAATAATGCGCCCCGATCGCTGTTTCAGCATGACTTTGCTAGCCGCTTTGGTGCAAAGAAAAACGCCCGTCAGATTCAGGTCAATCACAGCTTGCCAGTCTTCCAACTTCATCCGAATGAGGAGCGTATCGCGGGCAATTCCAGCATTGTTCACCAAAACATCAATCCTGCCCCACTGGTCTAAAACCGCGCGAAACAAAGCCTCGACTTGTTCGGTCTGAGCCACATCGGCTTGCAGCGCGATCGCCTCACTGCCCATTCCTTCAATCTCAGCCACGACGGCATCGGCGGCTGGGCTAGATTTTGCGTAGTTCACCACCACCTTTGCCCCTTCAGCCGCCAAAGCGATCGCCACGGCTCGCCCAATTCCCCTCGAAGCGCCTGTCACAACTGCCACTTGTCCTTTCAGCCGTTCTGATCCGATCACGGTCAATCCCTCTCAAATAAAGATCTGGCAAAATCTTGAGTAAACGACTCAAAATATTGGTAAAAAAATTGCTCAATTATGTTACGACATTTGCGTTGCCAACCACCGATCACGAAATTTTCATTACCATCAGAGAATCGAGCTTTTACCCCCACAAAACATGGCAACCAAACAAAAGTTCACTAGCTTCCAAGACCTGATTTCTAGTACTCAGGGTGTGCTTCTCGTAGACTTTTACGCCACTTGGTGCGGTCCTTGCCAAATGATGGCGGGCATTTTAGACGAGGTGAATACTGAGATGAAGCACGTCAAGATTGTCAAGATTGATACTGATAAGTATCCAGAAATCGCCACTCAGCACCAGATTCAGTCCTTGCCCACCTTAGTTTTATTCAAAGCAGGGCAGCCGATCGATCGCATTGAAGGCGTTATTCGGGCAAAAGATCTGATTCAACGGCTGCAAGCGATCGCCTAGCCCTTGCTCTGAGTCTGCTGATCCTCCTCAGCCTTCTTGGCACATTGATACAACCGATAGCGATACCCATCTACCGATTGAGTTTTGCCTGGGGCTGTACATTGATTTCGTTGCAGCACCTTATTCAGCGCGGAGGAGGGCACATCCTGAAAATTAATTAGCCACAGGTCTAACGGCATATCAAGCTGGTTTAAAGCTCTGCGAAGCGCAACCGTGACCGATCGCGGCTGTTCGGTTTGCTGCGCCAATAAAAACAAGGGCTGTATATCATTTGCCTGAGCAGCGTGTTGTAAATTCCAGGCGATGCCCATCATCCTGCCCGTTTGCCCATGGGTGCGATGGGCGATCGCCACTAAGACCGTAGGTGACACCGCCGATCGCTGGGCAGATTGGGAAGATTCCGTCGTAGATTGGATAAACTGCTGCTGAATGGACTGCGCTACCACATCAGGACGATGGATTTTCTGATAACCCCAATTAGAAACCACGGTCAAAGCGCCCAAACAGCTCAGCAATCCAATCAAAACTATGCTGTTCCTCCCGCCCCGGCGCAGCACGTTCAGCAACCCATAGGGCACCTCCGTCGCAGGTGCCTTGGCAATTTTACTGGCAGCCTCCCAGCCTGTAGAGAGACCGACACCCACCAGCACAATCACCGCTGGAAAATATACAAAGTTGTAGCGAAATGCGCTTGTTAGGTCGGCACCCAAAAAGTAAGTCACCCCAAAGAAAAGCAGCACTGCCGAAAAAACAAAGCCCTCTAACGCCCAAGCAGCCAGGCGCTTTTCTTGACCTAGGCTCTCAGTTTTAAGCCCCCAGTACAGTTGAGGAACCGTCCATAGGGTTAAGCCAATCAGCAAAATGCCACAAACCCAGTTGATCCAGAAAGACGATGTTTGAATCGGCAAAAGATATAGCATGGTGATCCACGCCCGCGATCGCCTGAGCGATCGGCATCACCCCATTCCATCCCCCTTCTAAGTCTCGAAAGATCCAGCGGGTTAACTCGCTATCCTGCACATCCTTCAAAAACGGCAGCCAAGCCAGTCCCGAAACTGCGGTGCCCACTGCCACCATCCAAATGCTCCACCAGTGAGCCGAGGAATACCAAGTGCCGCGTTCTCGCCAGCTTTGCCCCAAACCCGCTATTGCAATCACCATGGCTTCTGCCGCTAGGGTAAAGGCAAAAAAGAAATGAGTTGCCAGCCCCAAAGCGTTGATCACGATCCACGCAACACTGGCCGCTAGCGGTAACGGGGTGCGATCGCGAATACTCCTGACCGCAAAAATTAAACCGCACAGGGAAGCAATGACCCACAGCACGGGCAAGGTATAGTGCCGCGCTTCTTGTGCTAAATACAACCCAAAGGGCGAAACCGCCATTAGTGCCGCCGAAGTCTGAGCCACCAAGCGAGAGCGAAATGCCATCCAGCCCAACAGGTAGGTCGCTGGAATTGCTGCCACCCCAAACAGTACAGAGAGCGATCGCACAGCCCAAATTGAAACTAACCCCTTAGCAGCCGGAAAGAGCTTGAGCCAAAAATGAGTCAGAACAAAGTAAAGCGGCGGGTGATTACTCTCATTGATTAAATTACCAATGACTTCCCCAACCCCTGCCACCGCGTCGGGTCGCAAGGGCTGAAGCAACTGTTCAGCAGAAATGACCTGATCAAGCGGCACACTGTAAAAAGTGTGCCCTAGACTAAAAACAATCGTGGCGAACTCATCTGTCCACAAAGTCTTGTCGGTCAGATGCATCAGGCGTAAAATTAGCCCCACTGCCACCCAAAAAAGCAGCAGGAAGGGATGAAACCAGGGATGATTAGCCGAAATTTTCACAAGGCTGGGTTAACTCCTCTGCTAGTAACTTTACGGGTGCCCTAGCCAACACATCATAATCTGTTGGAGCGCCACGAAATTGTACAGAGAAGCTAATCTATGAATGCAAGGATGGAGCTCAATGCATCCTGCAAAATTCAATTAAAAGGATTCAATTTATTGAGACTCCCCAGGCTGGATTCGAACCAGCGACCAATCGATTAACAGTCGATCGCTCTACCACTGAGCTACTGAGGATTGCGCATCTAATAATAACGACCAACGAATCACTTTGGCAAGCTCTACAAAAATTTCTTTTGCACCCGATCGCTGATTGCGCTTATTGCTGATCACCTTCGCGCATTTTGGCTAAGCGTTGCCGCGCCTCAGGATCAAGGGCATTGGACAAAAGCGCTGAGGCGATCGCCCCTTTTTTGGTGTCGATCGCTGCTTCCGGCTAACGCGCAACTCTGCCAGCTCAACCTCTGCCAACAGCCGCTGTGCCGACATCCATTCAGCCCCATAGCCCACCACTGTTAACTGCTGCGCTCGGTCAGAAGTTGCTACGATGAGCCTTTGCTCAAACTTGCGTAAGTCTTTGCGAAACAGGGCACAGGTTTTCTCAATATACGTATCTGCGGTCTGCTTATAGTCGGTGTAGCACAGCGAAACGCAACCAGTGACAACCTCGCGGCTCCCCGGCTGATCTTGATATTGGGCATCAAAAACAATTTGCGTGTCGAACCCTTCGTAAGCACTATAGCTAATTAATGCCGTTGCCAAATCCCGACGGGCTGCCTCTAAACCGTGGCGATCGCGTGTTTCCTGCAAGCTTGCCCAGGCTCCAATCATGTTGTAGCCATCAACTAGCAAAATTGCTTGAGGTGAAGGGGAGCGAGCCATGGTGTAGGTTTACGGCAGCATGAAGAGAATCAGACTGAATCTCCTTATATAATAATGCTGTGCTTTGTATAAAGATGTAAACCTGCGCTAGGCGACCTCTTCCTCGCGCCGCATCAATCGTTGCTTTAGCCGCTCTGGATCACCCTGATCCACGACATGCCCCTTTTGAAGTAGAAAAGCACCGTCCGCATAGTCTAGTTCTTCGAGGCGATGGGTCACCCAAAGTGCAGTCATTCCTCGGTTTTTGACCAGTTGACGCACTTGAGCCACCAAGTCAAGCTGGCTGTCAGGATCAAGCAGAGCCGTCGGTTCATCTAGTAAAAGAACTTTGCAATGACGAGCGATCGCCCCGGCAATAGCAATTCGTTGCTTTTGCCCCCGCTTAATGCGTAAATGGGTCGGCGTTGCAAATGCAGCAAGTTCACTGCGTTCAATGCCTCTCCCACCCGCTGATGAATTTGTCCAAACGACAGCTTTTCTTCCACCAGTCCAAAGGCAACATCCGCCCCAACCGTCGGCATGACCAGTTGATGATCGGGGTTTTGAAAGACAAAGCCCACCGGTGGCATGACCTCAATCTGCCCTGACTGAGGAGTCATTAGCCCAATCAGTAGCCGGAGCAAGGTTGATTTTCCGCTGCCATTGGTGCCCAGCAGCATCCAAAATTCCCCTTGGGGCACTTCCAAGGAGCAATCCTGCAACACCGAAGCTTCGGGTGACCAGTGGAAGCTTACATTTTTAAGGGCGATCGCCAACCTATTTTCTTCCACTGTTTTTTCTCCGCTGCTCCTTGCTTTTTACACTGACTCTGTAACAGGTGTAAAGAAGCCCGGCGGTCTGCCCGATGCCGCACCCGTTCCCGATTTCTCTGCCATCTGTACTGCCGAAATTTCGCTTACCAGTGCCCCAAATCTCTTGCCTACCTGCTGTTCACAGCTTAGCTCGATCGTCACAGGCGAACCCGACTGCATGGCACTCAAGACTTCTTGATACAGCGCTTTAGCATCTTCTTCTGTCTTACGCTGCACCGAGAGAGAAACAGGCGAACCCTTCAAATTAATGTCAATTACAAACATAGAACTTCGCTAATCAAAAACTTACTTATCCAGTATCTATCTTCCCTTGCCGAAATGGTGGGCATTAGGGTTTCATCAAAAATTTCATCTCACGGGTTTCCAGGTTAGGGCAAAATCCCTATAATGAGTAACTAGTAAAGAAACGTAAACACTCCTCACATTTCGTCACTACTTCTGATTTTTTTCAGAACTAGGGTCGAGGTCAGGAAAGTTGGAAATCATTATCTATATACCTTTCGGAGATTTGCAAGATGACCATAGCAATGGGCCGTCCGCAAGCCAATCGGGGCGTATTTGACGTTCTAGACGATTGGCTGAAGCGCTGACAGATTTG
>JAAUPA010000221.1 GCA_012034615.1 Leptolyngbyaceae cyanobacterium CSU_1_4
TATTATAGCTTGAAACCTATGTTCTGTATAGCTTTTACCAACCATCAAGATAGAGGGTTCGTTCGGGCGCTATCCCCTTCCCTCGCCTTCGGCATTGGGCAGAGGATGCACCCTCACTCACTCGCTTCATCTCACACCAAATCAAAGATTATGGTGTGAGGCTTCCCGCTACTCAGCTAAAACAGCTTGTTGAAAGCAATGCTAGAGCCATTCAAGCTATGTTGGATTCTAGAGCTGAGGAGCGGCTGGAGTTTCAATTAGGGATGGATCAACTTCGAGCAGGGATGGATCAACTTCGAGACGTTGTGGTGCGGTTGCAAATTTGCAAGAGGGCATGGCTCGGCTGTTGGTTTCTTTAGATGAAGACCGCCCAACCATTTTAGAGGAAGTTGAATACATTGAGAATAAGCTGGATCGGGTTTTAGAATCCCGAGCAGAATGAGCCGGATTACCGCTGATCTTGAAAACTGGTCAGGCTCTAGTTTCTTTGCCGTAAGCTTGCCACGCGAGTTCAATCAATCCATTGGCGATCGCCGCTGCCACAACCGCGCTGCCCTTGCGTCCCTCAATCCGAATGTGGGGCACCAAAGAATCTTGGAGCCGTTGCGTCATTTCATCTTGGCTGATAAATTGAGCCGGGGTGCCAATGACTAAAGCTGGCTTGATTTCTTCGGCAACAATTAAATCGACTAGAGTTGCCAAAGCCGTTTGGGATTCACCCACAATA
The DNA here is from genome assembly GCA_012034615.1 of Leptolyngbyaceae cyanobacterium CSU_1_4. Lineage (GTDB taxonomy): Bacteria > Cyanobacteriota > Cyanobacteriia > Elainellales > Elainellaceae > Timaviella. The sequence continues at coordinate 728 of JAAUPA010000221.1, forward strand.
AAAATTCCCTCAGGATATCGCTTTGCCAAGGTTTCAATGCCCCATGCTGCGATCGTTCTGTCTTTTTGTGGACGAGTCAGGGTTTCCATACTGCAATAGACTGGATTAGCAAACGTGTTCTGAATATTGCCCGCAATACCAACCTGCACCATGGGCACATCCACAATTAAAGTGCTACGAGCGGCAAGGGCAGCAGCTCCCCCTTGGAGCGCTTGGTCAGAGAATTGAATTAAATGCTTATATTCAAAATCGGCGGTAGCATAAATGACCCGACGCACAATTTCATATTCAGACGGAGAAAATGAATTCTCGCCCATTTCCCGATCGATGACCCTCAAACTTTGAGCGTCGGTGATATGCCACTCCATTGCCACTCCGCAGATGACCATTCAAAGACCTGCTTTCATTAGACCCCAAATTCCGCTTTTGATAACGTTTACTGTGCAAACCCGTTTTGAGGAAATGATCTGTGGGCATCACCCTGTTAGGAATTATCGCTGGAGCTTTAACTACGATCGCTTTTTTGCCTCAGCTTTTGAAGGTTTGGCGATCGAAGTCAGCCCAAGATATTTCTATGGCTTGACTCGTAACATTTAGTGCAGGCATCTTGCTTGGGTTAATTTATCGAAACTTTAGGTTGAAACCCCCGTCGTTTTACGACGGCTTTTTCTTGGATTTCAGCCGCCGCATACACTCCCTAAGAACATCATTCTGTGTTCGGTCAGTGTCTTTGCAAAATTCAGAAGAATTGCATATTCTTCGTCTGAACATCGAATAGTAAGCTTCTGTCCCTTTACAGCAATCCCTTAAGAGTTTAGACACCGCTTACAAAAACTTTTTCGATTCCTGCAAGGGTAAGAGAAAAGGGCAAAAAGCAAAGCCACCTAGATTCAAAAAGAAGACCTATGCTCAATCGGCAACGTTTGCAAAGGCGGGGTTCTCGCTGTTGGGTGATTCCATTTACCTGGCTAAAATCGGCAATCTAAATCCAATATGGTCTAGAAAATTACCTTCCAACCCCAGTTCAGTAACGGTCATTAAGGATGCTGCCAACCGCTACTTTTTGAGCTTTGTTGTAGAGATTAACCCCGTTCAAGTTGAGGCTAAAAACCAAAGTATCGGCATTAATTTAGGAATTAAAACCTTTGCATTCATGAGCAATGGGGAGAAATCGGAAAGCTCTGACTACAGCAAGTTAGACCGGAAAATCAGGAAGCTTCAGCGAAAGCTAATGAAGCGTCAAGTCAAAGGTTCTAACAGGCAGAAGAGAACCCGCCTAAAGATTGCCAAATTACACAACGAAATCTCAGATACTCGCAAAGATTTTCTGCACAAGCTATCGACCAAAGTGGTGAAAGAAAACCAGTTCATCGTTTTGGAGGATTTGAATGTGTCCGGGATAGTCAAAAATCGCAAGCTATCGAGGGCAATTAGCTTGCAAGGTTGGCGAGAGTTCAGGGTGCTGTGTGAGGGTAAAGCTGAGAAGTTCGGTCGTCAGTTCACTGTCATTAGTCGATGGGAACCGACGAGCCAGATTTGCTCTGATTGCGGGTTTAGATGGGGTAAGTTGGATCTTAAGGTTAGAACTGTAACTTGCGTAACTTGCGGCGCTGAACACGATCGCGATGAGAATGCCGCTAAGAATATTGAAAAAGTTGGCATCGGGCATGGGCACGACTATAAATGGACGGGCAGCGACAGTAAGACTACTTCGGTAGCAAGTTGCTGTGAACCGTCAAGAATCACCGTGGCTTCAGCCCGGTGAGTATGTCAAGGCTTGTAGCTAGGGCAGTTGCCCATTGTGCTAGCAAACGCTGTCACCTTGGGATTAACAGGGGTGATTGGGGTTGCTGAATGCAAGTATGAAAGCCCCCCAACCCCCTGAATCGGGGGACTTCCAAACCCTTCAAAGTCCACCAAATTGGGGGATTTATGGGGCGAGAGAACGGTCAATTTAAATCAGTTCATACTTCGATTCAGCAACGCCGGGTGATTTTGGGGTGCAAATTAAAATATCGCTAGCTACTTGACCTGCACGCTCAGATTGCCGCCTGAGTTGTCATACCCAGCAACTACGCCATTTTGGAGCTCTACCATGCTGTTGCCATATCTCAATTCTTCACGGCACGATGAGCCATCTAAGCTAACCTCGGTAGGAGTGCCCTGCACTCTAAAAATTTCGTTGCGGTCTGCCCCCAAAGACCAAAAGTTGGGTTGGCTATTCGGGTCGCTCAACACTTCGCTCGGCAAAGGTCTGACCGCAACTTTAAGATTGCCGCCAAAGTTGGCATAGCTGGTCACCCGATTATCGGTAATTTGAACGGTGCTGTTGCCATAGTGCAAAATTTCTTTGCTAGGTGCATCGTAGCGCTCGACGCGACCGGGTGTGCCTTGCACTTTAAAGACATCTTCTTTATCAGAGCCTAGTGTCCAAGATAAACCGTCGGCTAGGGCGGTCGTGGGCATGGATTCTTTGGCGGTTTTGAGGTTGCGATCGATGTCTTCAAAGTTAACCACAATGCTATTGTTGAGTTCTACAGTACTGTTGCCATAGGTCAAAACTTCTTGACACAAAGCATCGTATCGGACTGATTGGGTCGGTTTGCCTTGAATTCTTAAGACATCGGCTTTCCGTGATCCTCTCGTCCAAAGATGCAGGGTCGCCGACGTGACCGGATCTTTAGCCTGACTTTTTCGTTGAGCATAGGCAAGATTTTGTTGATACTCTTTAACTTTTTCTTGGGCAACTTTGCGGTCTTCGCTGGTGTAAGCCACCGATTGCATCAGGCGAATCGATTCTTTCCACCAATCTACGATCGTCAGCCATTCATCTTTAGTCTTAGCAATTTGAGTGATTTCGGCAGCGCTCATTGCCCGATTGACAGCCCAACGAAAGGTATCGGTTTGAGACGAAGGGGATTTAAGGGTGGGCAGGTTGGAGTCCTTGAGGGTGGTAATTCCGACGGCTACGCCAATGGCTAAACAGAGAATAGCTACGGGCAGCAGGGGAAGCGATCGCTGATTCGTCGTTTTCGGCATATGCCGCCATCTTCGTTCTAGAACAGGGTATGAGCCATTCTTAGAAAAATGTTTGCTATGGAGAGACCCGTTGCTTCTGCCGTTGCTTCTGCCGTTGCCGTTACCGTTGCCATTCCCATTAGCATGTCCATTACCGTTTGTTCCTGATCCCGGTCGATTATCCATGTAACACTACCCTAATGATGTTGGACGGTTTCCGAATATCCTCGTATACCGAGCACTGACGTGATCATAGAGAATGGTTCAGTCAGGTTTTCGTGGAAAATGATACGTTTCTTTTAAGCGGTTGGCGCAACTTCTGCCTCTTGATAGTGAAGGAGGAGGTGTTTCAAAAACTGAGCGGCGGTTGTAGGATACTGCGTTTCTCCATAGCTTGACCGAGCGGTAGAGGCTGAGTCTAGGGCTTGATTAGTCCAGCCTGAAACGGTTTGGGGCGATCGCCACAGATCTAAATGGGCGACAGCAGGATCGGCATAAAAGCTAGCATCACTCCTTCCCCACAGGGTAGAACTCCAGTCGGTAAAGCGATCGTGGCTCACCCGATGAATAGGAAAGTTGCCCAGCAGCGGCACTCCCCAACCATCCAATGCAATCAGCGCCTTAACTTGAACCCCCAGGCTCGGTAAGACTTGGGCAGCACCCATGGCTCCCACCACTCCAGCACTAAACCCAATTAACACTAGCGAACGCAGGGTGCAATGTTGTAATTGCGACCCTTGAGCCCAAGCCTGGGTACTCAAAAAGTTTAAGAGGTGAAGGGCTGAATATGCTGGAAATTGTCTGGTTGGAAAGACATAAACCTGCTTGAGGTTGAGCAATTTGCCGATTCCGTCTAAAAAATCTTGAGTCAGTTCCGGCGGATGCACTCCAGGGCAAATAATAACACTCATTTTTTATCCTTTATTTGGGCAATAACTTTATTTGAGCAATTATTGGGGTTTTGTAAAGTTCAGATGTATGTTCTGTGGAAATTTATGGGGCAGCTTCTACAAATTAAATTTTTACTGAAACTTTTGATGTCGAAAGATATAGTTTTTAATACTTTTGCTTATTTCTTTGACGAAAATTGCATAATTATTGGGTGAGGAACGATCGCAACCCTGTTCAACTCTCTTGATCATCCCTGCTTAATCAGATTGATTAGATTGCTCAGATTGAGCAGAAGTTGACTCAGATGTCAGTGATGTTGGTTGGCTTAGGAAGTTGGAATTGTAAATTGATTTTGAAAATATAAATCATTGCGAAATTGCTGAAGTTTTTTATCTGAACAGATAGTTATAGAACAACTGCCGGGAACCTTGATTAAGCTTATCTCTCTGTCTCACTCAAGATTTTCTTTGCATCGTAGAGCGTGCTTGGAGTTTGAAAAAGATGTCTAAGACCAATGTTGATTTAACAATTTCTGTGGTAGATGCTGAGGTTGAAAACCTATTGCGTAGCTATCCCTATTCTCCTTATCAACAAGTTTTTGCTGTTCCTAGTTTCCGCCAAAAACTGGTTGCTTATGTTTTGAGCCGTATCCCTAGCCTTTATGCCGTCATTGAGGAGCAAGAATGGTCTACAGAAGAGCCGTTGCCTTGTCCTCCTGCGCAGCGCCAACAAATTGAAACGTTCACTCATCGTGGAATTCAATATCTTCTACTCAAAATGCCTAAGGTGGCGATCGCTCCACCCGCCTCGGAAGAGATAGAAGAGATGGAAGAAATGAATGTCGGGTCTACGTCGTCTCATTGGTTCAGATAGTTTTTATAGATTGATGGCTCAGCAACGCCAGAATTTGAGCCATGATGCTGCTCGACTATCTCCATCAATCATTCTTAATCAATCCATTCCTAATCAATCATTCAGCCTTTTATTCAGCCTTTCTCCTGATGCTCTGAGAGAATGTGCTCACGGCTAGCGGAATTAGGTCGGGCAATCGGTGATTGCGACTCTTTTGTTCGGTTTGTCGGTTGGCTGTAATTGCCTCGTGCCAGTATTGTCGTAATAGCAACGTTGAAGGGTCGCCCCCTTGCGGGTATTTCGCAGAGTGCGCTCCCACTATGGGCTATGCTTACGGTCAATCGGATGGAACCTGTGTATAAGTGGTATCTGCCAACTTTTAGTGAAATTCTGGCGTTGGGTGAGGCAACTCCTAGTTCACGCCCTACGACTGTGGTACAGCGACGGGTTAAGGCTGAGCGCGAATGGTTTGGGGCGATCGCTGCCTTAAACCAGCTCTTGCAATCGATCGCGCCCCTCGAAACTTCTGGCTCAGTGAAGGGAATCCTGCTGTCTGGTCCCTTGCCTGTGTTGACTCAGCCTGATTTAGTCAATCAAATTGCAACTTGGACTTTTACGGTGGGTGATCCGGGCAAGGTTTCTTTGCGGCTTCCAGCAGCCATGGGCGGCGAGAGTTGCGGTATTGCCCCGCCAACGCTCCCCTTGCTGCCCGATGATCCGCTGGCAGCCGAGCCATTTTGTTTAGTCTTAACGCCTCACTTTAGTTTGGCGATGGCGTTAGGTGAGACTGTGGAAGGTACGCCTACGTTTTTGTTTTCTTTTGAGCCAGAAATTGTTTGGCAAGTTTGGCGATCGCTGCAAGCCCGCCTGATGTTGGTTTCGCCTCAGCCCCTAAGTCTACTGAATGGATTGGTGGAGCAATTTCCAACGGTTGCGCCCGACTATCGAACGGTGATGCAGTTTAGCCGCTTAATGCTGGCAAATTTATTTGATTTAGAGACAGAAGGTAAACGGGTGCAGGTTGTGCCTAAGGCGGTGGCTAAAACTGGGGCGAAATTTTCGGCAATGTCTTTTGCATCACCCTTTGGGAAACCGTGGCAGGCTAAAAAATCGCCAAAGAAAGGCGGGACAGATACAGAATTATTGCAAGCGATCGCCCATGAGGTACGCACGCCACTCACGACTATTCGGACGCTCACCCGCTTATTGTTAAGGCGAAAAGAACTAGGTGCGGATGTGATTAAGCGTTTAAAGATGATCGATCAAGAATGCACCGAACAAATCGATCGCTTCAACCTCATTTTCAAAGCCGCAGAGCTAGAAACCACCGATACGAGTACGCCGCTTTCACCCCTTGCGCCCATTTCCCTGGCACAAGTTTTTCAACAAAATACACCTCGCTGGCAGCAGCAAGCCCAGCAGCATCGCCATACCCTCGATATTATCTTGCCGCAGCAAATGCCCATGGTGGTGACCGATCCAACCATGTTAGATCAAGCGTTAACAGGATTGATCGATCGCATTACCCACAGTCTGCCTCCGGGCAGTCATATTGAGGTACAGGTTACGTTAGCAGGACATCAATTAAAGCTGCAATTTAAGTCGCAATCCCAGACTGATTGTGGTGCGGATGGTAAAGATAAATATGGTTTTGCGCCTGTGCTCAAGTCATTAGGACAGCTATTAATGTTCCAGCCAGAAACAGGGAATTTAAGTTTGAGTATGCCTGTGACAAAGAACTTTTTTCAAGCGTTAGGCGGCAAGTTAATTGTGCGCCAGCATCCGCAACAGGGAGAAGTGTTAACCATCTTCTTGCCGTTAGATAATCGGAGGGTGGATGATTAGTAAATCTTCTCATTATTCACTTTAAAAGGGAAAAATGCAGCTCGTTTTGTACAGCAAACCTGGGTGTCATCTGTGTGAGGGATTGGAGGAAAAGCTGCGGCAGATTCAAGGCGTTGAGCTAGAGATTCGGGATATTACCACCCGTGATGATTGGTTCCAAATGTATGAATATGAAGTGCCTGTAGTGCTGATGGGGGCTTCATCTGTGCCGCTGCCTCGGTTCTCGCCGCGATCGTCTGTGCCCCAAATTGCAGAGTTGTTAAAAAAATATTGTGCCGATCGCGCTGAAAAGAGTTAAAAATAGGCGACGACGTGCAGTAGAG
>JAAUPA010000222.1 GCA_012034615.1 Leptolyngbyaceae cyanobacterium CSU_1_4
CGATTACTGGGGGAACTTTGAAACAGAATTGGCTCAAAGTCCCAGAATGGGGGATTTAGGGGGCGAGTGTAAAGCGCTTTGATACTTTTCAAACATCCTCTAAAGTTTGGCGATCGCATCTATGCAGGAGGTCTGTTTGTCTGGCGTTGCTGAATCAGGGTATGAATTTGCCCCCAAAATCTCCCATTCTGAGGGACTTCCGAACCTCAAAAATTCTCAGAATATTGGGCTTGAGGGCGATCGGAGCAATAGCATCTCAAGGATTCATACTTCCATTCAGCAATGCCGTTTTTCTGAGTTGCTTCTTTTATTTGACGATTATTTGACGATTCAAGTTAACCCTTCCCTTAATCCTTCTCGTCAGGAGTTTCTTCATCCATGCTACAAGGATGGATTCAAATTGCATTCACTGTGTTAATCGTGGTAGCCATCACTCCCTTCTTAGGGAAATACATGGCTCGCGTATATCAAGACCAAAGAACTTTTCTCGACCCAGCTTTAAATCCGGTTGAGCGGCTCCTTTATTCGCTAGTAGGGGTTCAAGCCCAGGAAAGCATGACAGGCTGGCAGTACACCCGAGCCATTTTGTACGCCAATGGGATCATGGCTTCGCTAGTCTTTTTTCTGATTATGAATCAAGGTTGGTTACCCTTAAACCCAACAGGAGTGGGCGCTCCAACCTGGGATACGGCGCTTCATACCACTGTTTCGTTCATTACTAATACGAATCAGCAGCACTACTCGGGTGAAACTTATCTGAGCTATGGCAGTCAAATGCTGGGACTGGGCTATCACATGTTTACCTCAGCCGCGACAGGGTTAGCGGTGGGGATTGCCTTCATCAGAGGTTTGACGGGCAGACCCTTAGGCAATTTCTATGTCGATCTGATTCGATCGATCACTCGCATTCTCCTTCCTATTAGTATTGTGGGGGCTGCGATTTTAATTGCCTCAGGGGTGCCCGAAACATTGGCAAGTCCAGCAGTGGTGAGAACCCTAGAAGATCCAGCCATCAGCCAAGCGATCGCCCGAGGTCCAGTGGCTCATTTTGAGATTATTAAAGAATTGGGAGAAAACGGTGGCGGATTCTTTGCCATTAATTCGGCGCATCCGTTTGAGAATCCCAATCCTCTGACTAATCTAATTCAAATCGTCGCGATGGTCAGTATTCCGACTTCATTCATTTATACTTACGGCGTATTTGCTAACAATCGTTAAACAAGCTGGGTTGGTCTATATCATGGTATTAGCGATCTACGTTGGATTTATTATCACGACGGCGATCGGAGAATATCAGGGGAACCCTGCTGTGAATGCTCTTTTAGGAGAACAGGCTCCTAACTTAGAAGGTAAAGAAGTCCGATTTGGTTGGGCACAGTCGGCGCTATTTGCCACAACAACAACGGGTACAATGTGCGGGGCGGTCAATAGTCTGCACGACTCATTTATGCCCAATGGTGGCTTCGTAACGCTGTCTAATATGTTCTTGCAAATTGTTTGGGGAGGGCAGGGCACTGGAACCGCTTACTTATTTGCTTACCTACTGCTAGCGGTATTTGTGACAGGATTAATGGTCGGGCGCACGCCGGAGTTCTTGGGACGTAAGATCGAGAAACGGGAGGTGGTGCTTGCCAGTTTTCTGATTCTGCTGGTTCACCCGATCGCCATTCTCATTCCTGGGGCGATCGCTCTAGCGTTCCCAGATCAGTTAGCAGGCATAAGTAACCCAGGGTTCCACGGTTTATCCCAAGTGATTTACGAGTATGCATCGGCGGCGGCAAATAATGGCTCAGGATTTGAAGGCTTAGGCGACTCCCAACCTTCACCGCTAGCGATCGCGGGCGGTGCCTCCTCTACTGCAACTGCCCTATGGTGGAACTTGAGCACTTGCTTTAGCTTGCTAGCAGGACGCTACATCCCAATTACTGCGCTACTGTTGTTGGCAGAAAGTATGTCGCGGAAACAACCTGTTCCTCTCACCAGCGGAACGCTTCGCACTGATACCGGTCTCTTTACAGGCATTACAGCCGGAATCATCTTAGTCATGGGCGCGCTCACATTCTTTCCTATCTTGGCACTTGGTCCGATCGCAGAAGCCTTTCAAATTGCTAGAGGTCTTGGGTAGCTCGGTCTTAAGACTGGGTATCCAGTGACCACTTTTGTCCCCATGCTTACAGACGATATATCCCGATATCCCGAATTTATGCAAACTCCCCAAGGTTCAAATTCCCTTAGTTCTTCCAGCCATACAGGTGCCTCCCGCAGACACACGCCCAAAGCCAGTATGGGCGGATTGTATCAGAGAGCCATCCGCGAAGCATTTGTCAAACTTAACCCTCGCACTGAGGTTAAAAACCCAGTCATGTTTATCGTGTGGGTGGGAACAATTGTTACTTTTCTGGTGACGCTTGACCCCAACTTGTTTGGAACAGTGCAAGCCGATCCGGCTCAACAAAGATTGCTAAATGGACTCATCACGTTCATTTTGTTTTTCACCCTCGTCTTTGCCAACTTTGCCGAAGCGGTTGCTGAAGGACGAGGAAAAGCTCAGGCAGATGCTTTACGCTCTACTCGTTCTGATACGATCGCCCGTAAACTTTTACCTAACGGTTCAACTCAAGAAATCAGTTCTACTGAACTCCGGCGGGGCGACCAAGTCAAGGTGGTTGCAGGCGATATGATTCCTGCTGATGGCGAAGTGGTGAAAGGAGTTGCCTCTGTTGATGAATCTGCGATCACCGGAGAGTCTGCTCCGGTGCTGAAGCAACCCGGCACAGATATTATGAGTTCGGTCACGGGTGGCACACGCATTCTCTCAGATGAGTTAATCATTAACGTCACTTCTGATCCAGGGCAAGGTTTTATCGATCGCATGATTGCTTTAGTTGAAGGTGCAGAGCGTAGCAAAACCCCTAACGAAATTGCTCTGACAGTGTTGCTTACTGTTTTAACACTCGTGTTTTTAATTGTAGTTGCTACTGTTTCGCCTTTGGCAAACTATGTGCAAGCTCCCACGACGATCGCCATTCTAATTTCGCTCTTAGTCGCGTTAATTCCAACGACCATTGGCGGATTATTAAGCGCGATCGGAATTGCTGGCATGGATCGGGTGGCACAGTTCAATGTTATTGCAACATCCGGTCGTGCTGTTGAAGCCTGCGGAGACATCAACACCCTAGTACTCGACAAAACAGGAACCATTACGCTGGGCAATCGTTTGGCAGATCAGTTCATTCCTGTCAATGGTCACACAGTTGAAGAAGTTGCCCAAATTGCTCTGGCTGCTAGTGTATTTGATGAAACACCCGAGGGGAAGTCAATCGTAATTTTGGCGGAAAAGAATCGTGCCAGTGTAAACTTTAAAACCGCCGATGCAACTGGAGTAGAGTTTACAGCTAGGACTCGAATGAGCGGAACAGACTTACCCAATGGCAAGGAAGTGCGAAAAGGTGCAGTAGATGCGGTTAAAGGTTTTGTGCGATCGCGCGGTGGAGTAGTTTCGACTCAATTGGATGAAGCCTATGAACGAGTTTCTCGGCTAGGAGGTACACCACTTGCCGTTTGTCAAGATAGTGAAATTTACGGAGTAATCTATCTTAAAGACATTGTTAAAGCAGGTTTAAGAGAACGATTTGATCAACTTCGGCGAATGGGAGTCAAGACTATTATGCTAACTGGAGATAACCAGATTACAGCATCGGTAATCGCTCGAGAAGCAGGAGTCGATGACTTTATTGCTGAAGCAACTCCTGAAGACAAAATTGACGTGATTCGCCGAGAGCAATCTGAAGGAAAGCTAGTTGCCATGACCGGAGACGGCACAAACGATGCACCTGCTTTGGCTCAAGCAAACGTAGGTGTGGCAATGAACTCTGGAACCCAAGCTGCCAAAGAAGCCGCTAATATGGTGGACTTAGATTCTGACCCAACCAAGCTAATTGATTTGGTGACAATCGGCAAACAACTGTTAATTACTCGCGGGGCGCTAACAACTTTTTCGATCGCCAATGATATTGCTAAATACTTTGCAATTATTCCCACCATTTTGCAGCAGCAGGGATTGGTTCCCTCAATATCATGCAGCTTAAAAGTCCTCGATCGGCAATCATTTCAGCGTTAATTTATAATGCACTAATTATTCCAGCACTGATTCCGTTAGCCCTAAAGGGAGTGCAATTTCGTCCGCTCACCGCAAATCAACTGCTGCGTCGAAATATTCTGATCTTTGGTTTAGGAGGGGTTATCGCTCCCTTTATTGCCATCAAGATCATCGATATTCTAATTCCCTTTGCTTGACTGTTCGCACCCATTCTTCGTCCGCATTTCTCGCCCTCCTTCACTAACCCAACTTCTAAAAACACAACCCCTATGAAACGCTTTCAGTTTCAACCCCCAACTTTAAGGACTCAAGCCTCTTCTCAAGTCTGGGCTCAGCTTCTTGAAACCATAGCCGAGATTGGGTTTGAGTGGCGCAAACAAAAGCTTCCGCTCTATTTATTTTTAGGACTATGCTTTAACCTAGTCCTTGCCCCTGTAGTCTTTGCCGCTACAGGCGACGAGGTGTCTCGCAGCCAAGCCTATTGGTTGGCAGCACTGGTTTTGGCAACGATCGCCCTTGCCGTTTATCTATTCTTTGTCATGTTTGTACCGGAGAAATTTTAATGAGTTTTGCACGTGAGGCAAGTAGAGCCGTTCGATCTACATTAGTTTTATGGGTTTTAACGGCAATCATCTATCCTTTAGCCATGATTGCATTTGGACAGCTTGTTTTTCCGTTTCAAGCCAATGGTAGCATCATCCAAAATGCTCAAGGTGAAGCGGTCGGGTCTATCTTAATCGGTCAACCCTTTACTTCCGACCGCTATTTTAATAGTCGCCCCAGTACGACCAACTACAGCACTGCTAATCCTCAAGAAGACGAAGCTGGCGTTTTGAAAACAGGTGTATCAGGGGCGAGTAACTTAGCACCCAGCAATCCTGCCCTGCTCGATCGCATTCAGGGTAAAAGTGACCCTGATCCAGAAAAGGCGATCGAAGGAGACTTGCCCAGATTACAACAAGCCGGTGTGAAACCCACCCATGATCTAATCTATACCTCTGGCTCTAGCCTGGACCCTCACATTTCTTTGGCAGGAGCTGCTGCCCAAATCGATCGCATCGCCAAAGCCAGAGGAATTCAACCCAATCAATTAGGGGGTTTAATTCGTCAAAATACTGATGGTCGCTTCTTAGGCATTTTTGGTGAACCCGGTGTTAATGTGTTAAAACTCAATCTGGCATTAGATGCCCTCAATCCAGTTCCTTAATTTCAAAAGGATGATTTGTATAATTTGGAGGCTGGGTTAGCCGCGACGTAACGCATCTTTAGATAACATAGGTTCCGCTATCGCTAACCCACCCCAGATTTAATTCAACTATCTACTCATCTCTGATTTGCTTTAACCTTGCTTGTTAAAATACTAAGCCAACTAATGACTTGATCAAAAGTTGTAGTGTGTATTTTAGCCGTATTAAAATGGTAAAAGATTTAAGCTAGCGGCGTTCAATACTTTATTATTTCCCATTGATAATGGAAACTTTACCGATCCAATCTTCCAATAGTTCTTACATTCGTTCTGCCCGGCGGGGAAGACACAAAATATTTATTGGGATGTCTCCAGGTGTGGGTAAAACCTACAAAATGTTGGAAGAGGGACATCGCCTCAAAAAAGAAGGAGTAGATATCGTAATTGGGCTACTTGAAACTCATAAGCGACGAGAAACTGCCGATAAAGCGATCGGCTTAGAAGTTATTCCGCGTCAAGAAATTCCATGGTCAGGGGTCGTTCTTACAGAAATGAACACGGATGCCATTATTGCACGTCAACCCCAGCTTGCTTTAATTGATGAACTTGCTCATACTAACGTTCCAGGATCTGAGCGAGAAAAACGCTATCAGGATGTCGAAGTCATCTTATCTCATGGAATTGATGTTTTTTCGACCGTTAATATTCAACATTTAGAAAGTTTAAATGACTTGGTAGCCCGCATTACCGGAGTGGTTGTGCGAGAGCGAATTCCCGATCGCTTGTTGGATGAAGCTTCTGAAGTAGTGGTAGTGGATGTAACGCCTGAAACCCTAGAAGAACGCCTGAGAGAAGGTAAAATTTATGCACCTGAAAAGTAGATCAATCGCTGCAAAACTTTTTCAACGTCGTAACTTAATCGCTTTGCGAGAACTGGCACTTAGAGAAATTGCAGATAACATTGAGGGAGATGCCCTTGAGGTTGGCAATAGCGCTGCCCCTTACTGCAACGTTCACGAGCGAGTATTGGTTTGTGTCTCAACTTATCCCAATGCTATTCAATTAGTTCGGCGAGGTGCTCGAATCGCAGGATATATGCACGCGCCCTTTTATTGTTTATTTGTCAATGATCCTGATCGGTTCTTGAACAAGGCAGAAAGCTTACACATTGAAGCCTGTGAACGCCTTTGTCATGAGTTTGAAGGACAATTTATTCGGGTTTCAGGTCAGCATAAAGCTAAAGCGATCGCAGATACTGCAAAAGAATATCGAATTACCCAGATCGTCATTGGAGAAAGCCAGCGATCGCTGTGGAAATTTTACTATATGGATCTTTGACTCGACAACTGCTGATGGCACTTAAAAATATTGACGTACACATCATAGCCACTGAAAAATCTTAGAAGGTTAACTGGAACTACCGCACTCTTACTCTGAGTCATTGAATAAACCTCTCAATGACCCTGATTGATTGACAAAACTCGAACCGCCCTCACCCCGGCTTCTCTCCCTGCTGTGTATACGCGGTAGCCCAGATAGGGAGAGGGGCGTTTAAGCTAGTCCTTTGTCTGAAGTCCCTTCGCCCACAAGGGGCGAAAGGATTTAGGGAGGAGGGGAAGAGATTTGTCAGTCAACCCGCTCAATGACCTCTCTGTAGGTGCAAGCAGGAATGACTAAACGCGCGAACAGCTTCTGCAAATTGTTGATTACGCTCCATTAATACCATGTGTCCTCCCGGAGATAAGACCAACAATTCTGCTTGAGGTACTTCCATACTCATACGCTGACTGGCAAAGGGTCGAGTTGCAATATCAGAGCTACCGACAATAACCTGCATAGGAACAGAAATTTTAGCTAAAGTCGCTGTTTCATCAAATTTGAACATTGCCAGAATTCCTCGGGCTAGAACTCCGGGTGATGCCTTAATGCCAATCAAGCTTGAGAAATTAAGTTGTCCACGGGTTTCTCTGCCTGTGAAACCAGATATTTCGGTGGTTAACAGTGTTGAGCCGTTTAAATAGCTGAGCCAACTGGTGAGCCATAACAGAGGAGAAAGAGCGATCGCCAAATGAAGCAGAGGTTCTAGCAATGGCTTTTGCAGTACTAGTAGCAGTTTGCTAAAGATAGTGGTTTTTAAAGGGTTAGTATACGTTCCATCTACCAGAATTAATCCAGCCACTCGTTGTTTCAGATGTTCTGGAAATAATCGGCAGAAGGTCAACAAAATCATCGCTCCTATACTATGACCTAGCAAAATGACGGGTTGATTAGTTGTTAGGGTCATCACCGCTTCCAGATCAGAGGCAAATTTTTCTAAGGAATAATCTCGATTTCTAGGCTTTTTAGATTTTC
>JAAUPA010000223.1 GCA_012034615.1 Leptolyngbyaceae cyanobacterium CSU_1_4
CCCAAAATACTATTCGCATTCGGGGAGCCGGCAGCACAACCTCAAAATATTGATCTAGAAATACCCCGCGATCGCCTGGTTGTCCTCACAGGTGTTTCTGGGTTCAGGTAAGTCTTCCCTTGCCTTCGACACCATTTTTGCAGAGGGGCAACGGCGATATGTTGAATCGCTAAGCGCCTACGCCCGACAGTTTTTAGGGCAGGTCGATAAGCCCGATGTCGATGCCATTGAGGGCTTAAGTCCGGCGATCTCAATCGATCAGAAATCAACGTCTCATAATCCCCGATCAACCGTGGGAACGGTGACTGAAATTTATGACTATCTGCGGTTATTGTATGGGCGAGCAGGCGAACCACATTGCCCTCAATGCGATCGCTCTATTGTGCCGCAGACGATTGACCAAATGTACGATCGCATTATGTTATTGCCCGATCGGACGCGGTTTCAAATTCTTGCGCCTGTGGTGCGGGGTAAAAAAGGAACCCATAAAAAGCTAATTTCTAGCCTTGCCTCAGAGGGATTTGTGCGGGTACGGGTTGACGGCGAAGTGCGGGAACTCAGTGACTCGATTGAGCTGGAAAAAATCAGTTTCACAATATCGAAATTGTGGTCGATCGCCTCGTCAAAAAAGAAGGCATTCAAGATCGCATTGTCGATTCGTTGGGCACTTGTTTGAAGCGATCGGAAGGCATCGTCATTGTGGAAGTGATGCCCGATGCGGAGAGTAACGTGGTGGAGCTGAAGAACCCTGACCTGCAATTGGCAGTATTACCTGCAATGGCAGCAGAACCAGCGGGCAAATATGGCAGATCCCCAGATCAGCCAATGAAATCTGTCGATTTGGTTTTTTCAGAAAACTTTGCCTGTCCAGAACACGGTGCTGTGATGGAGGAGCTATCGCCGCGATTATTTTCCTTCAACTCGCCCTACGGGGCTTGCCCGAATTGCCATGGATTAGGAACGTTAAAAACCTTCTCGGCAGAATTAGTGGTGCCCGATCCGAGCTTGCCTGTGTATGCGGCGATCGCCCCTTGGTCGGAAAAAGACAATACCTATTATTTTTCTTTGCTTTATAGCGTGGGGCAAGCTTTCGGGTTTGAGATCCAAACGCCCTGGAATCAACTCACGCCCGATCAGCACCAAATTATTTTGTACGGTTCAGACGAAAAAATTTACATTGAATCAGATTCCCGCTACCGCGATACGAAAGGATATTCGCGGAAATATGAGGGCGTTTTGCCCATGTTAGATCGGCAGTATAAAGATACGAGTTCTGATTTATACAAGCAGAAGCTAGAGCAGTATTTGGTCGATCAACCTTGTGAAGTGTGTCAGGGCGATCGCCTCAAGCCCGAAGCCCTTTCAGTTCGCATCGGACAGTACGGCATCAAAGACTTTACAGGTGCCTCAATTCGGGAATGCTTAGAGCGGGTTAACAATGCTCATCTCACCTCGCGTCAGGCGCAAATTGGCGAACTGGTACTCAAAGAAATTAAAGCCCGCCTCCAGTTTCTGCTCGATGTCGGACTCGATTATTTGACGCTCGATCGCACTGCCATGACGCTCTCTGGCGGCGAAGCACAGCGAATTCGCCTAGCGACCCAAATTGGAGCAGGTTTAACCGGAGTGTTATACGTTTTGGATGAACCCAGCATTGGACTACACCAACGCGACAACGCACGGCTGCTCAACACCCTGACTAAGCTACGGGACTTGGGCAATACGCTGATTGTGGTAGAGCATGACGAAGACACCATGCGGGCAGCAGATTACATCGTTGATATTGGTCCCGGCGCTGGTGTGCACGGAGGGCGGATCGTCTCGTCGGGTTCGCTCGAAGATTTGTTGAACTGCGAAGAATCTTTGACTGGGGCTTACCTTTCCGGGCGGCAAGTGATTGGGACTCCGGGCGATCGCCGTGAGGGAAATGGTCGCAGCCTGCGCATCCGAGATGCTTGCCGTAACAATTTGCAGCACATTGATGTGGATATTCCCTTGGGCAAACTGGTTTGCGTCACGGGCGTATCCGGTTCGGGTAAATCAACATTAGTCAGTGAACTGCTTTACCCAGCCTTACAACATCATTTTGGACACAAAATTCCCCATCCTAAAGACATGGAGGAAATTGGCGGTCTGAACGCGCTCGATAAGGTAATTGTGATCGATCAATCACCGATCGGACGAACGCCGCGATCGAATCCTGCAACTTACACAGGCGTATTTGACGTAATCCGTGATCTGTTTTGCGAAACCATTGAAGCGAAAGCTAGAGGCTATAAACCCGGACAGTTCTCGTTCAATGTGAAAGGCGGACGCTGTGAAGCTTGCGGTGGACAAGGTGTGAACGTCATTGAGATGAACTTTTTACCCGATGTGTATGTTCAGTGCGAAGTGTGTAAGGGCGCGCGGTACAACCGCGATACGTTGCAAGTGAAGTATAAGGGGAAGTCGATCGCCGATGTTCTCAATATGACCGCCGAAGAAGCGCAGGACTTTTTTCAAAATATCCCCAAGGCAGCCGCGCGGCTACAAACGATGGTAGACGTGGGTTTGGGCTATGTTCGATTGGGGCAAACTGCACCGACTCTTTCGGGTGGAGAGGCACAGCGGTTAAAACTAGCCACTGAACTTTCACGGCGGGCAACCGGCAAAACGCTCTATTTAATTGACGAACCGACCACGGGGCTTTCGTTTTACGATGTTCATAAACTCCTAGACGTGTTGCAGCGCTTAGCAGATATGGGCAACTCAATTTTGGTGATTGAACATAATTTGGATGTGATTCGCTGTAGCGATTGGGTGATTGATCTGGGACCTGAAGGAGGCGATCGCGGCGGCGAAATTGTGGCGATCGGCACACCGGAAGAAGTGGCAAAGAATGAGCGATCGTATACAGGTCAGTATTTGAAGCAAGTGTTGAAGCAGCATCCGCCGGGAAAATAGGTGAAGTCCTGATGGTTGAATCAATGAGATTAAAGGCAATATTCAGGGCTGTTCCCCTCAATATTAAGGTTTGAGAGGTGGGGAATAAGATTTCCTGTTTATCACTCTTATTTTTCAAATATCTCTAAGTAATTTCCCCAGCATTTCTCTCCTGCAGTGATAAACTTTAACCAGTTTATGTAACGTAAGGAGCTGATATTAATGGTAGATAACTCTTTAGATAAAGCTCGTGATTTTGGGCTTCTTAATGGAAAAAATCGAGTCCGAAACGCAGTTGGAAGAACGGATAAACTTGACTTTTATCAATTCAACATATCCGGACAGCAGACCCTATCGCTTAAACTAAAATCACCACGCTTCTCTGATATTAATTTTTCCCTACTTAATAGTAGTGGAACCACAATTAGTAAAGCAGCCCGTGCTAATGGTCGCATTAAGCCAATCAACACAACGCTTCAAACTGGCGTTTACTATATCCAAGTCCGTTCTGTGAGTAAAAGCCCAGTGCGTTACAGCCTTGTTAGCGAAGCTTCGGCTCCCATTACAGGTTCTCCTTTAGTCCCAGGTACACCCCCAGGCTCAGGTGCGCCGCCAAGCTCAGGTGTTCCCCCAGCACCTGTCCCGTCTATTGTGGATGTTGGAATTCTTGCAGGGACACAGACTTTTCCAAAGCAAGCTGTTGGAGCGATCGATAATCCTGCTGATTTTTACCGGTTTACCTTATCTCAAATTGGCAGTTTTAACGCCACAGTAAGTAATGTCATTGGTAATGCTTCTATGGAGCTTTACTTTGACTCTAACGGCAATGGCTTAGCAGACAGTTCGGAAGCGTTTTTGTCTGGAAGCGGCGGCTCTAATGCAGCTAGCAGACCTGTCTCAGCAACAGCTTTACCTGCGGGTAATTACATTCTTCAGGTCAAATCTGGAGGTTTTAACAACTCAGCAGGTTATGATTTGATCCTCTCGACCACTCAGAATCCTGGTAACATTTCGCCTGATCCGGGTAGCGAAGCGCCAACTGCTTTTGCATTAGGGAGTCTGCCGAATACATTAGTAGCGAAAGAGTATGTCGGTGAGCTTGATAAGACGGATTTTTATCGCTTTACTGTAGAAACAGTGGTGACGGCTAATATCAACGTGGTAGCATCTCTGAGAGCGGCGTAAACGTTACTTTATTCAAAGATAGCAATACTAACAATCTTATAGATGACGGAGAGCAGGTTACGGCTCGCGCCTTTTTGGCAACACCGCATCTCCATCTATTAGCCGTACTTTAGATGCAGGTGTGTATTTCTTGAGCGTTGATCGACGATTTTCGTCTGATAATCTAGTTTATACCCTGACTGTTCAAGGCTAAGTGGACATAGTGAGCATCTTGTCTTCCAAATATTAAGAGTTGACAAGATGCTTATTACACAGGAATTTCTACAAGAATTAAAGATTAAGGACAGGGAATAATGGGTTCTCTGTTCCTAGGATTGATACGGGTGAAGCTAAGGAGGTCGGCGATCGCCCCACAGAAAACCATCCGCAAGCCGACTAAATCAATAGAGGCCCAAAGTGGAACAATCGCCCATAATTATGGAAGATCTACTTAGGCAGATAAAAGAGGCAGATCAAAGATTATGATTTCAGTCGATGAAGCCCAACAACAGTTGCAGGAATTGATTGATTCCGTGAGCCAGTCCCATCAACCTATTGTCATAACAGGACAAAGCAGCAATGCAGTGCTACTATCTGAAGCTGATTGGGCATCGGTGCAGGAAACAATATATCTGCTCTCCATTCCAGGGATGCGAGAATCAATTCGAGAAGGACTAGCAACGCCGATCGAAGAGTGTAATCGGGAGTTGGAGTGGTGAGTTGGTATTTGGTTTATACCAAACAAGCACAGAAAGATGCTAAAAAGCTGGCTTCTATCAATTTACGAGATAAAGCACAAACTTTACTAAACATTATTCAGATCAATCCGTTTTAGAATCCGCCACCCTACGAACAGTTGGTGGGAGATTTAGAAGGTGCATATTCGAGGCGTATCAATATTCAGCATCGTTTAGTGTACGCGGTAATTGAGTCTGAAAATACGGTGAAAATTTTGCGGATGTGGACGCATTATGAGTAGAGTTCAGTACCCCAATGCCCCGATCGCCAAGAAACTGTTTTTGGATGTCCAAAATTCTCAGCCGTAAGCGATCGGGACATTGCCGGTTTTTTGCCGATTTGCCGACTTTAAGGACAGCGAGTAATAGGTTCTCTATTGCCAGCATTAATGCGGTTGAAACTGCGTAGGTTGAGAATGGCGCTATTGTATTGAATTCGATCGCCCGTTTGCACACCTCGGCGCACTCGGAGTAGCCCTGCTGCATCCCACGGCGCAAAGCGATCGCCCGTGCTAATAACCGAGGCATCTCCCTGCTCAACCGCAATTCCAGTGAAAGTATTTTCGTTAACCTGACCGCTCAAGCAAATTCCCACGTTATCAATCTGTCCATAGTTTCCAGTAACTTGGTTACCTTGCTTGTGGAACCCAAACAGGATGCCGCCGTTTTGCAGCAATTGCTCGTCGCTGACAATGGCTCCGCTAGGGCGACCTGTCCAGTACCGATAGTTGCCATCTGGCAAATTAGAAATGAGCGCGGTTGGCGATGGCGATGGCGATGGCGATGGCGATGGCGATGGAGTAGGCGACGGTAAGGCATTTGCCTGACAGGTTAAGACTGCATTCACAGGCGCAAAGTCTTCCGGGGTATCGCTGCCCAATAAAGTGGTGTAGTAAGTGGGGTCGCTTAACATGAGCTGACGAGCAGCGGCGACACGGGTGTTGAAGAAGGTAAGCTCTCGGCGTTGGGCGATCGTCACTGCCGTTCGGCTGCCACTCACCGGAGAAGGAAATTGTTCATAAACGAACGTGGTATTACCGTCAGATTCCCGGATTGTCACAAAGGCTCTCATGCCCAGCGGGTTTTGGGCTCCCGAATTGGCATCGAAGGCGCAGGTGGTGGTGGGCTGGGGGCGGGCAGGTTGGGCAGGGGGATTCGTCTGAGTTTGGGCTGGGGCGATCGCCAAAGCGGTAATGCCCAGAAATGTAGTGACTGCACCAGCAGGCATTAGGTATTTAAGAAGTTGTTGTTTGAGCATATTTTTACTGCTGTGGTAATAAAAATGAATCAAAGCTAATAAGCGACGCAGGCGTAACGATAACCTTGCAGATATCACCAAGATGTTGCAGATATTGCCAGAAAAATAACGCTACAGGTACACCATATCAGACGATTCGCTTCTATTATTCAGGCAGTTTATATTGCGCTACAATCCGCTTGGCATACTCAGGTACGTGGGCTTCTAGCTTTTCAGGATGGTTCCGTTTGACGTAGAGGTAGTTGCGAGTAAAGTGCGAGTCGATGGAGAAGCGAGCGTATTCTAAGCCTTTGGGACCAATTTTTTCAATGACAACGCCCATGATTTTGGCTGCCCACATGGGCAGGGTAACTCCTTTATCGTAGGCAGGGATGCTTTGCTGAACGGCGTTGCGGCGATCGCCCACCGACATGACATCCTGGGTTTCAATCAAATCTTGCACCAAATCCAGCATTTCTCGCCCCTGCGGATTGCGCACCACAATCCACTGCCAGCCAAAGGGTGCGCCCATGTATCCCACCACCAAATCGGCAAGAGAATTCACGTAGTCGAAGCAGCTCATGCAGGAGGGGGCAAATACGTCTTTCAGTTGATTGGTTTTTAGCCCAAAGAAAGGAACGGTTTCAGTTGAGCCGTCTTCATGTTTAAAATGCACCCGAAAGTCTTGCATAAACTCGTAGGAAACCACAGTGGCGGGCGATCGGCTGGTTGTATCTAAAAATTTCTGCAATCCAGCGCGGGTTACGTTATCGACGCAGGGTGTGCCCAACACATAAAGCTTTTCTAGCCCTAACTCTTTTTCCACGGCTCGCAATGCCTGAATCTGGCAGCCGACCCCAATGACCAACAACCGCTTCATGCCAGATTGCTCAATTTGCTCTAGCACCGACAGGTTGGGAGATAGAGTCGGTTTATTCACCCGTGCTGCCAAAATTTCGGCAGGCGTGCGGGCAATAATGGGCATGGGCTGAAAGCGATCTTCCTGGGTATTTTGAACGCAAACCACTCCTTCGACCCAACCCCGATTGAGCATTTCAATGGCGATCGTGCTAACAATGCCTGTCCACTGTGCCCCCGCGATCGGCTCTAGCTTTCGGGCTGCCATCATTTCCTGGTTCACCCCAAAGTACCAGTCGTTTTGATCTTCTAAATTGCGGCTGCGCCCGTGGGTTTGCTCCTCTAGGGGCGCAATTTGCTGATTAATGAATGCGCAAGCCTCTTTAACGTAATGAACGTAATAGGTGTCGCACAATCCGCACTCGCTGCAAAGTTCTTTGGCGGGGCGGCGGCTGTCGGGCTTGAGGGCGCGGGCTTTTTTGTGTGCGGCAGAATTGGGAGTGGCAGTCATGGGTCAAACAAAAGTGCTAATTACTAGGTTATCAGGGCTTGGAGATACAGGCTTCAAATCGTTGTGCCAAATTGCTGTGCCCAGTCGCCTGGATAGAGCGTTCAGTTTTTCGGCATTGCTGAAATGGAAGTATGAATCCTTGAGATGCTATGGCTCTGATCGCCCCCTAATCCCCCATTCTG
>JAAUPA010000224.1 GCA_012034615.1 Leptolyngbyaceae cyanobacterium CSU_1_4
ATTGGAGACATAGTAGGGCATCCCCCTAAGCCTTTATTTTAAACGCAGGTTCCTAAGTATCACTCGCCAAATCATTAGCCCCAGGAAAACCCCTCGATTTCTGCCCGGGTTAGGGATTTTTGCGAGGTGAGGCAAGATTAAATGCCATTATTGCTGAGCCGTGTCGCGCCAATAATTTTGTAGTTGAGCGATTAACTGTTGAGTATCGAAGCTTCTAGGATCAATCCGGGAGCCAGATCGGTCCACCTCTCGATGGGTGGTAATGCGATCGGCGGGAACATTCGTCCACGCAACCAGCCAAGCTAAAGACTGATACTGCTGGCTGGTATAGCCGCTATGGGTTTGAGCAGAATCATCCCCATCAGGGGGCGACTCTAACGAGATGTGATAGGCAAAGTTATTGACAGAAGGCGGAAAATCTTTATGGGTTTTGACCGCTTCTGGTCCGTTCGCTCCATTAAAAACCGAATTCCCTGCCCCAAACGCTCGTTTCTCGGGGGCAACGACATAAATCACGGTGCCATCTCGCTTGATAATACTGTGGTAGCTCACCTGATCGTCTTCGTTGGGATGAGTAGCCTGCATGGTGTTGACGGCACTACTGGCAGACCCCACTGTTTCATGCAGAACGACCAACAGGGCATTGTTAACGGGTCTGCCATAAATGTCTGTTGCGTAGCGATCGCCATAATTCGTGGGGTCAGCAGGCGCATTTGCCAGTACTGGAATGCGAGTCATGACTGCGGGGTTCGGGGTAGAAAAACTGGCGTAATTGGGGCAAGGGCAGGAGCCGCCGCAGGAGCCGCAGGAGCCGCAGGGCTGGGGCGAACAGGTTGAGGGGTGGGGCGAACGGGTGGAGAGGGCGAACGGGTGGGCGGATTGCTGGGGAGTGGGCTAGGAGCGGTGGGGCTGGCTTGGGCTGGCGACCCTTGCGATACCTGCGAAGCAGCGCGCTTTGCTAAGTTGAACCTAGAAGTGGGCGCGGTGGGCTGGGCTGAAGTGGTTTTGGCAGAAGGTGAAGAAGCGGACGGGGGAGGGGACGTAGCGGACGGAATCGGATGGGAAGCAAATTTTGTGGCGGAGATGGGCGTGCCAGTGCTTACGACAGTCCCCGCGCCAGGGCGATCGACGCGATCGACGCGATCAACCCGAGCGATCGCCTGAATCCCTCCTAAAATCAACGCGCCTAACAGAGCCGCCAAGCCCAGAGCCAGCAGCTTGAGCGTGGTGGACTGAATTCTTAGCGATCGAATCCACCCAATCTTTCGGATTAGCCCAATCTTTTGGTTAACCTGATGTAAAATATCGAACTTCATGCCACTCCCAATCCCACATCAGACTATGGTCTCTTACTTCTACAGTTCTAATCAAGTCTGATCAGATACATTTATCGACCTCAAGTCAGTAATTTTCAGAGGTGAATTGGGTAAACCGTTCGTCAGTATAATGAGGTGCAGGAATTAGCCCCGTAACCCGTTAAAATCGTAATCTAGATCAACTTAACAAATTCAGACCATTCAGAGTTCCCCCCCATGGCAGAAACCCTCTTATTCAATGCCCTCCGCGAAGCCGTCGATGAAGAGATGGCTCGTGATTCCTCAGTTTTTATCTTGGGTGAAGACGTGGGGCATTATGGCGGCTCGTATAAGGTCACCAAAGATCTCCACAAAAAATATGGCGACCTGAGAGTCCTGGATACCCCGATCGCCGAAAATAGTTTTACGGGGATGGCAGTCGGCGCTGCCATGACTGGGCTAAGACCCATCATTGAGGGCATGAACATGGGCTTCTTGCTCTTGGCATTCAACCAAATTGCCAACAATGCGGGCATGTTGCGTTACACCTCAGGCGGCAACTACAAAATTCCCATGGTGATTCGAGGACCTGGGGGCGTGGGTCGGCAACTGGGCGCAGAGCACTCCCAACGCTTGGAAGCTTATTTCCAAGGAGTTCCAGGCTTAAAGCTGGTGGCTTGTTCAACGCCCTACAATGCTAAGGGTTTGCTCAAAGCTGCCATTCGGGATGACAACCCAGTTCTGTTCTTTGAACATGTCTTGCTTTACAACCTTAAGGAAGATTTGCCCGAAGGGGAATACGTTTTACCTCTCGATCAAGCCGAAGTGGTGCGATCGGGCAAAGATGTCACTATTCTGACCTACTCTCGAATGCGCCATCATGTGATGACAGCGGTGAAGCCCTTGGTACAGCAAGGATATGACCCCGAGGTGATTGATCTGATTTCCTTAAAGCCCTTAGACTTTGAAACGATCGGCACCTCTATTCGCAAAACCCATCGAGTCATTATTGTGGAAGAATGTATGCGAACGGGCGGTATTGGCGCAGAAGTCACCGCCTCCATTAACGATCGCCTTTTCGACGAGCTAGACGCACCCGTCCTTCGCCTTGCCTCTCAAGATATTCCCACGCCTTACAACGGTGGTCTAGAAAATCTAACGATCGTGCAGCCGGCTCAAATTGTTGAAGCTGTGCAAAAAATGGTGCAGCTAAGAGTTTAGGTCAGAACCTGCAAATCACAAATGATTCCCACCCCTCAGACCCAGTCCCGTCGGGTGGGTGGATCAAGGCGGAACGCACTGGTGCACTGGTGGAGTTTGGCGCGTTCTGCTGGGTTCAAACCGCACTTTGCTTTAGGGCATTCACAGCGGCAGAACAGAAACTTTCCGCCTATTGCAAAGTTGTATTGCAAAACTTCGATCGGGCGAGAGACAGTTTGTTTGGTACAGTCTCTAAAAGAGTTCAGCAAGTTCACCATGGTCGTAACCCCCATTACTCAAGTTGAAGTCCGACCTGTTACCACTGCCGCAGATGCCGATCGCTTTCTCGATTTGCCTGCTCAAGTTTATAAAAATGATCCAAACTGGGTGCCGCCTTTGCGAAGCAGCATTGCGAAGCAGCTCTCTCCCCAAAATACATTTTTCCAATACGGCAGGCTGCAACAATTTATTGCCGTTGTGCCTCAAACCCAAGCAGTCGTCGGACGGATTGTGGCTGCTGTCAACGATCGCCTCATCCAACGCGAAGGCGTAAACATTGGGCTGTTTGGCTATTTTGAGTGTGTTGAAGATTTTGCCGTGGCGCAAGCATTGTTGCAAGCGGCTTGTGACTGGCTGAGGGGAGAGGGAATGGCGATCGTTCGTGGACCCATCGATCTCTCCACCCACAACAACTGCCTCTGGTTGGTAGACGGCTTCGACTCACCGCCGATGATCATGATGCCCTACAACCCGTCTTACTACCCCAAATTTATTGAACAAACCGGATGGGAAAAAGCTAAAGATGCCTATGCCTACGATCTTCCCCTCAATCACGATCTCACCGAACAATTTGCTAAGTCTTACCGCATTGCTTGCAAATCTGGCGTGACCTTTCGCTCGTTGCGGCTGAAGGGTGACGGCTTCGAGCAAGACTGCATTGCCCTTTATAACTTGTTTAATAAAGCTTTTTCTGGAAATTGGAGCTCTACGCCTCGGACTCAAGCAGAATTTTTAGAAGAAGCCAAAGATCTGCAAAGCCTAGTTGATCCAGATGTCTTTCCGATCGCCGAATACAACGGTGAAATGATTGGTTTTTGGATGGCGCTACCCGACTACAACATTGCCCTGAAACACGTTAATGGCAAGCTCAACTGGCTAGGCATCCTCAAGTTCCTCTGGTATCGTCGCCAAATTGACCAGGGCAGAGTCATCGCGGTTTGTTCTTTGCCAGAATATCGGCGCAAACTGGTTCCTCTTGCCCTCATTTATCTGGGCATGAAAGGCGGCATTCAAAAAGGAAAACCCTACAAACGCGCCGAGCTTTCCTGGGTGTTTGAAGACAATATGTCCTCCCGCAAACTCATCGAGGCTTCCGGCGGTACCATCTATAAAACCTATCGCATCTACGAAAAAGCTCTTTAGTCTCCTCCCCATGAAAACTCTGATCACCGGAGCCAATGGCTTTACAGGCTCCCACCTCGTCAAGGCTCTCGCCCAACAGGCTGAGCAAGCAGGGGATACGCTGAGGGCGCTCGTCCGACCTACTAGCGATATTTCTCGCCTTGCCAATCTCCCTGTTCAACGGGTGTACGGCGACATTACCGATCGCGCCTCTCTCCAAGCTGCGATGCAAGGGGTCGATCGGGTTTTCCATACTGCTGCGTATGTGGAACTTGGAATTGTGGATGCCCTGCGCATGGAGCGCATTAACGTTGAAGGAACCCGCAATGTTTTAGAAGCTGCTCAAGCCGCAAGGGTGCAAAAAATGGTCTATTGCAGCACTATTGGGGTGTATGGTGACACTCAAGGGCAAGTCATTGACGAAACCTTTGAGCGTCAACAAAAAGGGTTTTCTTCTGCCTACGACTCTACTAAATACGCGGCGCAGCAACTGGTTGATCAATTTGCAGCAACGGGCTTTCCGGTTGTTAGCGTCATGCCCTCGGGAATCTTTGGAGCGGATGATCCTCACTTTGGTCCGGTCATGGATACGTTTTTGAGCGGTCGATTAAAAGTCTGGGCAGGGGGCGATCGCATCACTGGGATTGTTCATGTCGATGATCTGGTGAGTGCTCTGATTCTTGCTGCCGAGCAAGCTCCCTCAGGGGCTCACTATATTATTTCTGCGGGAGATCTCTCCACCCGTGCCATGTTCCAATTCCTGAGCCAAGAGACCGGAATTCCTGCCCCCACCGAGATTCCTCAACCTGTGGTTCGGCTAGTGGGCAATCTGCTAGAACCGATCGGGCGCTTCCTGAGCTGGCAACCGCCGATTAGCCGCGAGCGGGTTCATTATATTTACGATCGCTGTGTCCGAGTGAGCGGCGACAAAGCCCGCAGAGAATTGGGCTGGAATCCTCGATCGGTTGAAGAAACCTTGCGGCAATCTTTAAAACGTTGAGCCCTAGCTTTGTAAAATTCCATCCTCTAAAGTCGTGACCCGGTCTGCCACATCCATAATGCGGGGATCGTGGGTCACCATGAGCACGGTTCGATTATGCTCTTTTGCCAGTTGACGCAGCAGCGTAATGACCGCATGACCACTCTGAGAGTCTAGGGCTGCGGTGGGTTCGTCTGCCATGATGAACTGAGGATTGCCTGCTAAAGCACGGGCGATCGCGACCCGCTGCTTTTGTCCTCCCGACAAATCGCGGGGCAGGCTTTTGGCTTTATCTGCCAACCCGACTTGCTCTAGCAAAAACAGCCCCTCTCGGCGCACCGCACTGCCCTTAAACCCCTTGAGCTTAAGGGCTACTTCTATGTTTCAACGGCAGTCAGAGCCGGGAAAAGGTTGAACTCTTGAAAGATAAACCCAATATTTTTGAGTCGAAACTTAGCAAGCTGCGATCGCGACATTTTCGTCAGGTCTTGTCCTGCCAAGCAAACGCTGCCTAAGGTCGGCGTTAAAATCCCGCCCAGAATGGACAAAAGCGTCGTTTTGCCCGAGCCGGAAGGTCCCATCAGCAGTTGAATATCCCCTCGGTAAACCTCTAAATTAATATTTTTGAGGGCGTGATATTTTTGGTTGCCGCTTTGAAACACCATTTCTACACCCCTAGCCACGATCGCCCTCGTTCCCAGGAACGGGTCAAGGATGGCTTGGGAACTCGGAATCAGAACTGTGGGAGGCTCTGTCAGATCAACTTGAAATTGAATCGGCGTGGCAGTCATTCGCGTTTAATGGAGTAGGGGGTGCAGATGGTTAGATCTTTAGTTTATCGGGCTACTAGCTATCAGGCAGATCCTTGATTTCTTGAACCCTGCGGATTTTGAGCGCGTCTCTTAAACCTATAGCTTCAGACGTATGTTTTAGTATTGAGGCAAAAGGGCTAATCTCTCTCTATGAATGTGCAGGACGTTAAACTGTTCCATTTAGATTGACGAAGAGGAGTGGTCAATCCTTCTAGGGCGATCGCCTCAAATCCGGAGTTGAAGCCGAAATATCCCATCACCCCATCCTTTAAGCTCGGTTTTTAAGCTCTACGACTTAAAAACCACCGCCGGGTCAACATGGGTCACCTTTTGAATAGCAAACACTGCTGAACCCACACACATAAAAACAGTAATTCCTAATACGCCAGTTGCCATCAGCGGCGTTACTAAAATCGTGACTCCCTGGGTAGCAAATGTCCAGGCTCCTAGCCCCAAACAAACCGCCATACTGGGAAGATAGCCCAAAACTGCCATCCACA
This sequence comes from Leptolyngbyaceae cyanobacterium CSU_1_4, assembly GCA_012034615.1. Lineage (GTDB taxonomy): Bacteria > Cyanobacteriota > Cyanobacteriia > Elainellales > Elainellaceae > Timaviella. The sequence continues at coordinate 6,188 of JAAUPA010000224.1, forward strand.
AAGATTGCTCAATGATAATGCTATAAAGCACCCGGTCAGAAACACCCATTGCCTTCAGGGTGGCAAATTCTTTTAAGTGGTCAGATACCGAAGAATAAAGAATTTGTCCGACAATCACCACCCCCACAATAAAGCCCACCGTAGCCCCCAACCCCAAAATAAATCCGACTCCAGTTCGGCGTAGCCAATAGCTGCGAGTGATCTGCGCCATTTCGGCGCGGGTGTAAGCGCGAGTATCGGGGAGGCTGGCTTCGAGCTGGCGCTTGAGGGCTTCTAGATCTTGTCCGGGTTTGGCGCGCACCAAAATGTAGCTAATGGGATCGGTGGCAGTTAAAGGGGTAGGGGCGATCGTGGCGGGGTTTGATTCTGGGGATTGTTCATAGACATTGGTGCAGAGAAACTGGTCGGCTTCGGTGCGGCAGTTTAAGTTTGCAGTTCGATTTCCGGTAGCATAGGCTTTCGTATTTTCGATGGATGCAAACAAAAAATTGCCCGAGGCGATCGATTGAGATCCTTGGGTCATGCCTACCACTTGGACGCTCAATGCGCCAATAGTGGCGGTGTCGCCCACTTTGTCGATATTGAGGTTTTTCAGGTTTGCCCGGTCAACCATAATCGAGTAGGGCTGCTTTAGGGCATTTAAGCTGCCTTCGGTAACTTCAAAGGCATTGAAGAGTTGCCCAGTGGGATCAAACCCAAAAATACGAGTGGTGCTCAATTTTCCTTCAGGGTTGCGCCAAATCCCACCCCCTAACAGCAACGGTTCGGCTCTGGCGACACCCGGAATTTTCAGGGCTTGGTTAAGATTGCCAGCCGGCATAGGCAAGGTGAGTTCTAGATAAACCATGTCCTTGCTAGCGACCCAAATATCGGCTTGAGAGCGATCGATCAAAACCCCTGTCGATCGAGTAAAGCCATTGAGAATTCCAGTTTGAATGGTGACCAGGCTCACGGCAAACATGATCCCGGCTTGCGCCACTAAGAAGCGGGGAATGTCTTCAAATAAATTTTTGCGAGCGATAGAAGCCATGAGCCAGATGCCAACCTAACTTTACGTCAAGCTTAACTTTATAGTATTTACCTTCTGTGCCTGTACTCTGAATGTGCCAGAAGAACAGGCTGCCTTTGGCAAACTCACTGCCAGGTCTGGCAAAAAGCTCTAAGAAATCTTCGTCAAGATGCCCAGCAGCGCCTTAGACCGGGGCGTTAGTAGGGTGCGACGATAGGCATCTGCCGCTTTTTTAATTCCTTCGGCTTGAGTGGGATAGGGATGAATGACGCTTGAAAGCTTGCTCAGCCCAACTTTGCCAATCATGGCAGTTGTAATTTCGCTAATCATCTCTCCGGCATGGCGGGCAACGAGGGTGGCTCCTAAAATTTTGTCGGTGCCTGTTT
>JAAUPA010000001.1 GCA_012034615.1 Leptolyngbyaceae cyanobacterium CSU_1_4
TGGAGGGGTGGAGGAGGGGAGGGGTGGAGGAGGGGAGGGGGGCACCGTTCCACCTCTCTATCCAAAGCTGACAGTCCACTAGGACAGAGTGAACTGTTTTTTTCGATCGCTTAAGGGATGATAATAGCAGAACAAAATGTTGCCCTTTTTCCTTCTCTCCTATGCCGCCCGAAGTGATTGAAATTCTTTCGGCAGACGAAGTGCGCCGAACCGTGAACCGCTTAGCCTCTGAAATTATTGAACAGACTGATGATCTGTCTAAGTTAGTGCTGCTAGGAATTTACACGCGAGGGGTGCCCCTGGCAGAGGTTTTGGTTAAACAAATAGAGACCCTGGAACAAGTTGTGGTGCCTCTTGGGTTTTTAGACATTACTTTTTACCGCGATGACCTAGACAGAATTAACCTAAGAACGCCTGAAAAAACAAACATTCCGTTTGATTTAGCGGGTAAGACGGTGATCTTGGTGGATGATGTGATTTACAAAGGACGCACTATCCGAGCGGCACTGAATGCAGTGAATGATTATGGTAGACCTGAAAAAATTCGGCTGGCGGTTTTGGTCGATCGCGGACATCGGGATCTGCCCATCCATCCAGATTTTACGGGCAAAGCACTACCCACTTCTAAAGAAGAAAAAGTGAGAGTCTACCTCCAATCTGTCGATGGTCAGGATGGAGTGGAACTGATTCGGAGCAGTTAAGCCGTCGCGTTCTTACCTAACTTAAAACACTCCTGTCTTAGCTATTCTTGGCTATTGTCCGTAGTGACCAAAAATTTCATCTAAGCTCAGTTCTCCTTCTAAAGGGGGTAAGTCCAGCTCTAGCAATGGCGAAAAGTTATCGCTCTCCTGCTGATGGGCAACTTCTTGAGGTGCCCATTTTTGGGGAGAGGATGAACCATTGCTTAAAGCGGCTAGCTCTTTCAGCTCGGGTGAAGGAACCCCGCCTGCCTGCCGATCGCCCCCTAACACCGCTGCCCGACCTTGAGAAAAATCTGCCAACGCCACAGTCGCAATCTCTAAGACTCGATCAGGATTGACCTGAAGCGCCGTTAAAACAGTTTGAGCGATCGCCCCAAATCCTGGCAAATTCATCGACTCTGCCACCCCTAAAAAAAACTCCGTCTTTTCGTGCAGCAACACAGTCAGGTGATCGAGCTGGGGAGAGAGAAGCGATCGCTCCAAGTCGCCTAGCCGCTGCGCAACGCCCACCTGAAACAAGTTTTGCACCACATCAAAACCCAAATCGACCGAAGTGAGCAGGGGCATATCCGGGTCGAAGTAATCTCCTAGCTTTGCCTGAATCTGCGCAATTACCGAAGCCACCCGGTTCAGCGCCTCTGGCTCATCCATCGGGACTCCTGCAAACTGCGCCATTAAGGGCAGTTTCAAGCAATCGTACCCTTGGAGTAATAGCCACTCCATCTCTAAATCAAGCTCTTCTTCTAAATGACGAAGAGCTGCGAAACATCCTCCATGCCATGAGCAATTTTAGCAATGGTTTGTAGCCCCACACTGGCAGCCCCGCCTTTAATGGTGTGAACGGCTAGCAGCATATTATGGATTTTTGTTAGGCTATGATCTTCCCGAAAAGTCAGCAAGTCCTGTTCAAGATTTTTTAATAGCCCTTGTGCCTCAGTGACAAAGTAACCATATAGTTTTTGTGGGATAGAGACCGCAATAGGAAAAACCAGACACCACGCCGGACTCACTTGTCCGAGCTGTCGTCCATAAACTTTGAGGGTTTGAATGCCCTGATGTTGAAGTTTTGGCAATTCCTGTCGAATTCTAGGCTGAATTAAGGTTGCCTGTGTTCGCTCTGGCACGGCGATCGCTTCCAGCAAGATGCCCAAGCGATCGCCTTTACATGCCACCCTAACTTTCATGGTTTGGGCAAGCAAAGGATCGATCAGAGCTGCGATCGTGCCTTTGATTTTGGGCTGAATGAAACACCCTGGCTGAACCCAGCAATTTTTTTGAATCAAGCTGTCTTGCTGAGTCAAATCTTGCTGAGTCAAATCTTGCTGAGTCAAATCTTGCTGAGTTAAGAGTATTGACATTGAATCACTCAACCCTTGAATAGAAGCCATAGTTTTAATTAGCCTCTGTCTTTAGTTAACCTTTATATGGGCACTCACTGCCCCTAACTATTTAACAAACTCTCTTTTAATAAGAGCGCTGTAGTTTCACCCATTTCGTAGTCTCCCGGCGATTTAGGCTTCGGGTCTTTTAACGTGAGATATTTTTGCACCACCGCTAGCAGCTTATCGGCTTCGACAGGCTTAGCTAAATAATCTGAAGCCCCCACCATTTTTGCCCGCACCCGATCGACAATGCCGTCTTTCCCAGTCAAAATAACAATAGGAACATCTTTAAGTACCGAAACCCGTCGAACTTGTACACAAATTTCGTAGCCATTTGCAACGGGCATCATTAGATCTAAGAAAATCAAGCTGGGCTTTAGTTCAATTAACGTGGGTAAGGCTTGCATTGAGTCTTGTATGCTGGTAAACCGATAGCCTGCCGGAGTCAAAATTTGATGGACTGCCTGACACACTTGAAAGCTGTCATCAATGCAAACAATTAAGGGCTGATGGGTAGGAACGCGGCTTGGGGCTGAAGGGGCACCTACTGCCATCTCTTCTTGAAAATCAGGTAGCGTAATGTCGGGAATACTTTGGAAGCCAATCAGCCCCCGATGAATGTATGGAAGGAGCGATCGCGCTACTGTCAGCGGGTTTTGCTTAATTAAGGTGGCAATATCTCGCAGAGTCGAGGCACCGTTGACTAAAGATTTTAGAGTTTTATAAGTGCTAACAGAAGTTTGCTCCTGCAATTCGTTAGTGCGCCGCAGCACGGGTGCAAAATTAGGTGAATACGGGGCTAAGTTGGCGTTGCGCCAAGTTTCCCAAGTGAGCTGTGCCCGCAATAGAATTTGCTCAGCATTAATTAAGGTCAACGGCTCACCAATGGTTTCTGAATTCTCGGAAACGTAAGTCAAATGACTGACCTCATCAATTCCCTGAAGAATGTCAAACAAGACTTCGTTAACGCTGTGTTGAATCAGCATTACCGCTTGTTCTAAACGAATGCGTTGCCGTTTGATGAGCACCGTGAGCACCAAGTATTCCCAAATTCGTGAAGCCTCTGCTTCACGCAACCGCACCCCGGTTGGACAAATTTCTGGACAAAACTGTGATAGGCTGCGATACCATCGCCGGAAACGGTGCGCTCCTCCTGTTGCCCATACTAAGCGACCCAGTTGAAAATATAAACTCCAGCATTCTCCTTTCGCCAACTGCAAATCGACTCTACCCGTATAGTGAGAGCGATGATTGACTTGAAATTGATGAACTAGCTGGTCAACCGTCAAACGTTCCATAGTCTGTGCTCGATTGGCGAATATAATGTCAGGAATGCTGATCCTGGCAGACTTTCCATAGGGCTAGGGTTCCCATCCTAAGTCACGACTTCACTATGGATTGAGAACTTATCTAGGATCAATAAGACGATGAGGACGTGGGTTTTCGGCACTGTTGAATGACAGTATAAAAATCCAGTTTTTTCTCTCAGATGGAATGGACTAGAGGTTTAGCCACGCAGCAAGAGGCTTCTCCCCCAAGCCTTCGCTCCCAGGAAAAGCGCTCCGAAGGGAGTCATCTCTTGATGCTGCAACGCCTTTTTTTCTAGAGAAATACTATGAAATCTTGCCCCAAGAATAGGGCGCGCTCGGCTTGGCGGCGACGGGTTAAACCAGGCAGTTCTTGACCGTTACCCTTATTCCAGCGCAACAGTTGATCTGCGGCTCCTAAGTAGTCTTTTTGGTTGAGGAGTTGTATCAATGTTGACCTCACAAACTCTGTTTCTCCAATGTTGTAAATAAAGGAAACTAGGGCGGAGAATTGATTATCGGTGAGAGGCACCTTCACTGCGTTGGCGATCGCCGCTTCAAAGGTGGCAAGATCTTTTTTCAAAAATGCTTCCGCTTCCGCTGGCGAAATCCGCATTCCTGGCACAACCCCTGACGTAGTACCATAACCAATTGTCCAGACCCCAACCGCATCTAAATACGCCTCCAAGCGCAGTCCCTCTAAGGTTTTCAGGATGCGTAGCCCATCAGCATTAATTTTTCCCGTACTGATACTGGTACTACTGGTAGCGGTGGAAGAGTGGGTGGAAGAGTGGGTGGAAGAGTGGGTGGAAGAGTGGGTGGAAGAGTGGGTTAAAGATACTACTTTGCCATTGTGCAAGAGCTGCACCGTGGGACGATAAACATACCAAGTATTACGTCCTTTAAATGCTAGTTGTCTACCTTGCGGATCTAACCCCAGTGATATTTTAAGGTGGTCATCTTTAACGGGTTCGTAACTCGATAGGGCAATCAGGCTACCCGCATCTACGAACTGTTTTTGATCGTTGGGTAGCAGGGCACTTTGAACAGTGCTGAGCTTAAACCAGGTATCTATTGCAACCCTAAGGGCGTAGCTTGAACTGGGAATAGATTTGGCGATCGCAATCACTTGCCCATCTCGCAAAACTTGTACGGTGGGACGGTAGGCATACCAAGTGTTACGTCCCTTAAAGAAAACTTGCCGACCTTGCGGATCTTGACCAAAGGCGACCCGGATATGATCGGCTCCAACTGCCTCAAAATTGGCGATCGGCAAGACTGCCCCTGCGCTGATATATTGCTTTTGCTCATCTGGTAATTTTGAACCCTGGTCAGTGCTGAGCTTGAGCCAGGTATCCAACATAATCTTGAGAGAATAAGCCACAGTTTCTGCCCCTTAATTTGATCCAATGCTATTTGCCAAATGTGCTGAGTTTCAGTTGCTGCGGAAGGATAGCTGTAGGGAACTACCTGAATCTAGCCTGCCCAGCCGCATCGCAACAGGTTTCTTAGAAACTTGGCATAAGCGCATCTTTGAGGATACCTAGCTTTACTTCTCCTTTGTACAAGTAATTATACGGGTTTGATTATTTGGGGGTTTGATTATTTTGTCCTGATTAAATGAATCTGCCTGCGTAACTTGAGTTAAGAATACTCAGACCGCACCTTTCAGGTTATTGCCAGGTCATTATCACTATGCGCGTTTCACCTATTACTCTCTATGCCCTAAGTGCTGTCGCTGCTGGAGATTTAACCCAAAAAGCGATCGCCGCTCCGACTCCCCCGGACGCATCGTCTGCGGCCGAAGATTTAGCGGCATTGCCGGAGGCTTTGTCTACGGATGTGATTGTTGCTTCTACTGCGCCTGCCGAGTCTATCGTAGTAGAACCCTTCACTAGCGCTAAAGTTCCCGATCCCCGCATGGATGCTGCTTTTATTGACACTGTTTTTATTGATACTGTTTCGACGGTCGCTCTAGATCTGGCTTTGGCAGATCAAAGTGGCGGGGCGATCGCTCCACCCCACCCACCCCACACCGAGCCCTCTATTGCTGAAACCGAATCAGGCGTGACCGTCGCCGGACTCATGACCTTTGATACGACCCCTGAATCTGCTTCGAGTCCTGAAAGGCGCATTGAGCCTAGAATTCCTCTTGCAACGGCGCTTCCGGATCTGCCTGATGGAGTTGCCGAACTCACCGCCCAAGCGACTCCCACCGCTCCTAATTCTGAGGCTCCAACCTCTCCTGTCCAAAATCCTGCCCAAAATCCTGCCGACTCCGATACTGATCCGACTGATGCAGAAATTGAAGAGTTGCAACGCCAGTTAAACGCAGTGCCCGCCCTTCAAGATGACTTTGGCGACGAGTTTGGTGGTTCTCCAGCCATCACTATTTCTAACCCCAGTGGACGAGGTGCCGATCGCTTTACTGCCTTCTTGAACACTAGCTTTCAATCAGATGCACGGTTTACCAATCGAGCTGATGCCGGTTTGGGCGTGGGTATTGGTTTAGGCGATGCGCAGCGGGCTGTGGCACTTCAGCTTTCTTATACCCTGGCAAGCTTTGGCACCTTGGGGCGAGACTTTGGCACAGGTGGTTTTAATGCCAAACTGCATCACCAATTTCCCAAGGGCTTGAGCGCAGCCTTGGGCTGGGAAGGCTTTATCACCCTAGGCGACGATGTCGATTTTGAAGATACTGTTTATGGCAGCGTGACTCAAATTATTCGGACGACCCCGAATATCGATCAGCCCCTCAGCCGGATTGCCTTGACTGCTGGAGTAGGGAACGGGCGCTTTCGTTCAGAAGAAGATTTTAATAACGGTGTTGATGCGGTCAATGTATTTGGCAGTGCCGCCGTCCGGATTGCTCGTCCTCTGAGCGTAATTGTGGAGTGGACGGGACAAGACTTGGCGGCAGGGCTTTCGATTACGCCCATTCGCAACTTTCCTTTAGTCATTACTCCGGCACTACGAGATATTGCGGGGGCAGGAGACGGTGCGCGCTTCGTCATTGGTACGGGCGTTTCATTCCAGTTTTAAGAGGAGGAAAAAGTGATGATACAAGCGATTCAAAAAATGAGTGGTAGAAAGTTTGGCAGACTGATCATCGGCGGATGTCTTAGCTTGCTGCCTTTTATTATATTGCCGGGAGCGATCGCCCAAGAGCTGCCGAATGGTAATGCCTCTGACAACACGGGCACGACTGTGACCGAACCGACCCTTGAGACGCGCGATGGCGATGAGAATTTTGTAGACCAAGATGTTTTGGATGCTGCCGAGCGTTTTTCAACCCAGTTAGGCAATGCCCGAATTGCCTGTGCCGATTCTAGAGTGGCAGCGGCTAATCTCCCTCGCCGTTTTGCCCGAGGTCCCGTCACCCAGACGGTTTGCGTGAGCCAGGAATGTCAAACATTACGGGTGGTTACTCAGCAAGCTAAAGAGTTTTTACAAAGTCTCGATCAGGCACAGCGCGATCGCCTTCGCCAAATTCAAGCCCTCCAACTTTGGTAAGCCTCCCTGTCTTTTCATCCCCCCAATTCCTATGCTGACCTCCAAAAACTATTCCCCGCTGTTTCAAAAAGCTGTTCTCGTCGCCACTTTACTAGGCGGATTGTTCACTGCCCCAGCCTCTGCCCAAGAACAATTCGATGGGAATGGCATTCAGTTTGAAGTAGACACCGTTGTTGAATTTGAGTTTTTAGAATCTCACGGTGCATACCAATCGACCTTTGGCATCGTCAATTTGCAAACGGGTGAAAAAACGCCGCTCATTCAAGAAGTTAAACCTTCAGATACTCCGCAAAACACTGAGATTCCCTCGAACTATCAAGACGATATTGGCAGGGCTTCAGATTTTTTAGGATCGGTGGGCAATACGGTGACTCAGCCGTTAGCAGAGTTTAACTTTAAGGCAAATACGCTTTACGCCTTTTATTTAGAATCTTTTCTCAACGGTCAATCCGAAGAGATTTTTTATTCGGTTGATAGCCGCAACCCCAATAATACGCAGCGCATTAAATTTGATAGTGCGATCGATCGCCTGGGCAAGGGCGGTATCATGCTGAACTGGGACGATACAGGTTCGTTGCTAGTGGCGACTCCTGAAGAAGACCGAGATTTTGATGACTTTTTGGTACGAGCAGGCGGCAATTTGGCTTGCGTTTATGATCAGGTGAGCCGTGCTGAGACGAACAATTTGGTGGCAGCAAATCCTCACGGAGTTTGTGAAGCGCCTCAGAGCTGATCATTTCTGGCGATTAATCTATAGCAAGACAGCGCTGCCCCCGCCAGAGGATCACCCTCTGCATCAACCTACCGTATACCCACAAGTCTAAGCTAGCTACGCTTCAGTCTTTTCCGCTCCCTAACCCTCCAAAATGGGGGACTTTGAAGCCGATCGGTAGTTTAGAAGTCCCCCATTTTGAAGGGTTAGGGAGCGGTTCATCAGGGACTTTGCTAGATTCGATCGCTTGTGCCACCTCTTCCCTCAATCACATCCACCCCTCCACCCCTCCACCCCTCCACAGCGGCCCTGTTTCCTGAAATCAGCATAATTTCCTGCCCTCTCCGTTTACCCACCGGGGGAATAGTGCGATCGATACCTTGCCCTTCATAATAGGGGCAAGAGTATTGCGAGATTAAATATGGCAACTGACTTTGTTCTATTCATTCACGGGGTCAATACGCGCCTTAGCCCCAACAATCCTAGCTATGCCCAGAGCTTAATGCAGCTTTTGACCCAGTTTGATGCCCTCGCCACTCCGCCCTTGGTCATGAAAGAACTGGACTGGTTTAAAGTCATGGAAGAGGCGGAAGCCCTTTTGCTCGAATGGCTTGACGAATCCGACCATTGGCGGCGCTCGTGGTTTCAAGATTTTCGACGACGGCAAATTATCCCCTTTACCGGAGATGCCGCTCTTTATATCAGTCGATACATTGGCTCGGAAGTGGTGACGATATTGAGAGACCAAGCTGAGGAAATTTTAAAGACCTGTGACCCAGGGAGCGATCGCTTGCATTTAGTGGCGCACAGTTGGGGAACGGTCATTCTATTCGATATTTTATTTGCTGGACGGTGGGATAACCGTGAAATTCCAGGTTATGAAGATGCTCAAATGATTCGCCGTGCCATTTTTGGGCTGGGAGCAGACAACGAGAAAAGACAGGGCATCCGAATTGCTAGCATCCACACCCTCGGTTCGCCGATCGCCCTAGCGAATTTAATTAATTTGAAGCGCATTGAAATTGATACGGGTGAAGATCTAACGCAGCGAAAAATTCAAACCGTCTTCACTCACGATATTACCTATGGCTTAGAACAGTTACTCACAGAACTTTACAATACTCAGCAACAGCCGCTTTTATGGCGAAACTTTGCCCATGTGGGTGACCCGATCGCCTATCCCCTAGCAACGATTATTCCTAGATTAATTAACCCCGACGCACCCGATGGAAAATACCTCGATATTCGAGATGTTTCTACGCGGGGCAGCGGCTGGCTGGAATGGTTAGCCAGCCCCCTCTACAAAACGTTTTTAGCTTTAATTAATGGCGGTAGTGCCCACAGCAGTTATTGGAAGAGTAAGCAAGTTGCCCAAACTATTATTCAAAGCATTCGCGGTAACGGTTAGACAGCAGCCTATTGTATGAAAAAGCAGGCTCCCTCAAGGCAGCCTGCTTCTCTTGAAAGTTTTTTCTTAACTTATCTAAAACCCACTGACGCTTGCCAAACAAAAGCCAGTAGTAAGAAGAACACCGGGATCACGGGTAGAACATCTACCAGAGGATCAAAAATTGCGTAGGCTTCGGGTAATTTTGCTAATAGCATTGCCGCTTCCATGAATCAATCTACCTCTTTAACACAGCTTGAGAATTGTTAAAGATCCTAACATGAGCAGGGTTATAGAAGCTTATCGGTCAATGCTTTTTCCTAGCTTTCCAAGTGCCGCCGTAGGTATAGTGTAGGTTATCTTGACGGATGCTAGGAAAGCAGCGATCGCACACAAAGAACCAGCGTAAAGAGGCATCGTACTGAACGCGATAGAGAACAGGAGCAGCCAAGAAACAGCGATCGCACTTTTTCACCCGCTCTTCTCGCATCGCTATCCCCTTGAAATTCGTGATTAACGATTCGTGATTAAGATTTGTGATTAAGATTCATGATTAACTGAGCGCCGCCTATGCCATCACTGATGCTTCAGGACGGGCAAAAATCATGCGTCCAGCAGAGGTTTGCAGCGCTCCGGTCACCACGACTGTCACAGCATCGCCAATTAAAGCCCCACCTTCTTCCACCACCACCATCGTGCCATCATTTAAATAACCAACGCCTTGAGCAGGCTCTTTCCCTTGCTTGAGAATTTTGAGATCGAGCGAATCTCCAGGCAGATAAGCCGGACGCATTGCCTGAGCTAACTCATTAATATTCAAAACCGTTACTTTTTGTAAACTAGCAACTTTATTAAGGTTGTAATCATTGGTCAGCAGCATTCCATTAATGTCTTGTGCCAGCCGCACCAGCTTGGCATCTACGGTTGCCACATCTTCATAATCAGCCGGATGAATGGTAATGCGAGTCGGAAAAGCTTCTTGAATTTGATTTAGGATGTCTAGCCCTCTGCGTCCCCGTACCCGCTTTTGGTCGTTAGAAGAATCAGCAACCTGTTGCAGTTCTTGCAGTACAAAGCGGGGAATTAAGATTTGACCTTCTAGAAAACCTGTAGCTAGCAAATCCTGAATGCGTCCGTCGATAATGCAGCTTGTATCTAAAATTTTGGTTGTTGTTGGCTTTAAGGTGCCCTCTGCCATCAACATGGATTCAACGCTGTTGGGGTTAATTAACCGTAACAACGTTCGCCCATGAACATCCGCTAAATTGATGCCTGAGAAGGCAAATATAACGCTGCTTAATACGGCTGCCAAAGGTTTAATAAACGCAAATTCTCGGGGAATGGGCAACAGAAAAATAGGAGCTAGCATGAGGTTGGCAACTAGCAGCCCGAGCACAAGCCCCACGGCACGGCTGAGTAACATATCGACGGGCATGTCTCGGACTTGGCGCTCAATGCGGCGATAGCTGGTTTGGGCGACCAGCCCGATCGCCAACCCCATTAAAGCTCCAAACCCGCCGGTCACGGTGCTCAAGCCCTCTAGGTTGCTGACTTGTTCTAGAGCGCTGGTGGGCAAGAAATCGACGCTAAAAAAGCCAATTCCTCCGCCTGCTATGATGAATGAAATAATAATGATTGCGTCGAGCATGGCTTCAATCCAACTGGATTACTGTGCAATGGTGGCGATTAGACCACTGCCGATCGAAGACGAGCTTGCACAGCCCTATTATATATCTCACCTCTACATCTAAACGCTTTTGAGCTTTTCGAGTGAGCCTTGCCCATGTCTCTCGCGTTTGATCTGCCTACAGCGGCTTATGTTCATATTCCGTTTTGTCGGCGGCGCTGCTTCTATTGCGACTTTCCGATTTCAGTTGTGGGCGATCGCCCACCCCTCAACTCTAGCTTTGGCTCAATTGCAGAATATGTCGAGATTGTGTGTCGAGAGATTGCAACGACCACCGCTCCTAGCACAATTCCTCTGACCTCAGTTTTCTTCGGAGGCGGTACGCCCTCTTTGCTCACTGTCGAAGAGTTAGCGCAAATTCTGAATACGCTCGATCGCCACTTTGGCATTGCCACCCCCGCCGAAATTTCAATGGAGATCGATCCCGGTACCTTCGATCTCCGACATCTCCAAGGGTATTGCGCCGCTGGAATCAATCGCGTCAGTTTAGGCGTGCAATCGTTCTACCTCGAAATTCTGCAAGCCTGTGGCAGAACCCATACTCCTGCCGAAATTTTCGCCGCAGTAGATCTGATCCATCAAGTCAACTTGCCTAATTTTAGCCTCGACCTCATCTCCGGACTGCCTCATTTAACGTTAGAGCGTTGGCAGGACTCTTTAGAAAAAGCGATCGCCCTCTCCCCCCTCACCTGTCGATCTATGACCTGACTATCGAACCCGGCACCTCTTTCGATCGCTGGTACAAGCCGGGTGCCGCCCCCCTACCCACCGACGAAATGACCGCGCAAATGTATCGCCTTGCCCAACAAACCCTAACCGCCGCAGGATATGAGCATTACGAAATCTCTAACTATGGGCGATCGGGCTATCAATGCCGCCATAACCGGGTGTACTGGGAGAACCGCCCCTACTATGGTTTTGGCATGGCAGCAGCCAGCTATGTGAAGGGGCAGCGGTTTGTGCGTCCGCGTAAACGCCGAGAGTATTTTGCGTGGGTGGAGGAGCTAGAGAAGAATGGCGGGGCGATCGATTGCGCCGTAGTTTCTGTAGAAGAAATGCTGTTAGATACATTGATGCTGGGGCTACGGTTGGCGGAGGGTCTGAGTGTTGAGGGGGTGCGATCGGACTTTGGCACAGTTGTATCAACCAAAGTCTTAAAAGCTCTTCAACCCTACCTAAAAGCCGGATGGGTGGAAATGACCAACCGACCAGAGCCCCGCATCAAATTGATCGATCCAGAAGGCTTTTTATTTTCTAACGTTGTCCTAGCGACTTTATTTGAAAAACTTGGCTAATCACCAGCAACACGCGACCCCTCAAGATTTGATACTCTAACTCTATTCAGTCTCATGACAAGGGTGGAAAGCGTGGATATTCAAATCGGCAGAGGCAAAACAGCCCGCAGAGCGTACGGCATTGATGAGATTGCGCTTGTCCCCGGACAACGAACCCTAGATCCATCATTAGCAGATACACGCTGGCAAATTGGCGGAATTGAACGTGAAATTCCCATCATCGCCAGCGCCATGGACGGCGTAGTCGATGTAAAAATGGCAGTAAAGCTCTCTCAGTTAGGGGCCCTAGGCGTACTCAACCTCGAAGGCATTCAAACTCGTTACCCCGATCCAGACCCCATTCTGGATCAAATGACCGCAGTAGACAAAACAGAATTCGTACCGTTGATGCAAAAGCTGTACGCCGAACCCATCAAGCCAGAATTGATCGTTCAGCGAATTCAAGAAATTAAGCAACAGGGCGGCATCGCCGCCGTCAGCGCTACCCCAGCCGGAGCTGCAAAGTACGGGGCGGCAGTCGCCGAAGCCGGAGCCGATCTATTCTTTATTCAAGCGACTGTGGTTTCCACGGCCCACCTGTCTCCAGCGTCCATCACGCCGCTCGATTTGGCACAATTCTGCAAAGATATGCCGATGCCTGTGATATTGGGGAACTGTGTTAGCTACGAAGTCACCCTAAATTTGATGAAAGCAGGCGCTGCAGCAGTTCTAGTCGGCATCGGACCGGGTGCTGCCTGTACTTCTCGGGGGGTTTTAGGCGTTGGCATTCCTCAAGCCACTGCTGTTGCCGATTGCGCCGCCGCTCGGAATGACTACTTTCAAGAAACTGGCAACTATATTCCAGTCATTGCCGATGGTGGTTTGATTACGGGTGGCGACATTTGCAAATGCATTGCCTGTGGTGCCGACGGCGTGATGATTGGTTCTCCCTTTGCGAGGGCAGAAGAAGCCCCTGGACGAGGTTACCACTGGGGCATGGCAACACCTAGCCCTGTGCTGCCCCGAGGCACTCGTATTCGGGTGGGCAAAACAGGCACGCTAGAACAAATCTTGCGGGGTCCGGCACAGCTTGATGACGGCACTCATAACTTATTAGGAGCGCTGCAAACCAGTATGGGAACCTTAGGAGCCAAAAATATTCGAGAAATGCAGCAGGTGGAAGTGATTATTGCGCCCGCGTTGCTCACTGAAGGCAAGGTTTATCAGAAAGCGCAACAATTAGGGATGGGGAAATAGCCTGTAGTTCTGCCGATTTTCTTCACAAAGTCTACAAGGGGTTGACAAATTCGCCTCGCGCAAACTTTAAGCCGTCACCTACAATAAAGAGAGCGGAGACGTAAAGTTTCCGTTCACTCCTCACACCACACTCCGCCTGAACCTTGGTTCGGGCGGTTCCTCTTTCTGCGCCTGCTGATGGTACTTTGTGAATCAAATTTTTGTCTATTGGCTTCAACTTTGTTCATAATCTAGGGTTAGTTTTTTGTGGGAATTAGGCGGCTCTGGAGCTTGTTTGTTCAGTTAATGTTTAGGTAATTGTGTCTGATTGTATAGAGCTTGGTGCAGAGGGGACTGTTTTAGCTATGGTAATATTTTGTCAAACAAACATAGGCAAGGATTTTCAGGCATGTCAGCAGCCGCGCAAGTTACAGATTCAACCTTTAAGCTAGAGGTTCTTGAGAGTGATGTTCCGGTACTGGTGGATTTCTGGGCACCGTGGTGTGGTCCCTGCCGGATGGTTGCTCCCGTAGTCGATGAGATTGCTGAGCAGTACATCGGTCAGGTCAAGGTGGTCAAACTCAATACCGATGAGAACCCCGGAGTTGCCAGTCAGTATGGTATCCGCAGTATTCCTACCTTAATGATTTTTAAGGGCGGGCAAAGAGTCGATATGGTGGTGGGAGCAGTGCCTAAGACAACTTTGGCAACTACTTTGGAAAAGTATCTCTAGCTCATTTTTATATGGCTTGATATCACGCTTTTTAACGATGCCTTGGCTGAGTCAGTCAAGGCATTTTAATTGACAAACGTCAAACCAACTGAAGCGCAACGTCCAGACTGAGGACGAATCTCTTAGAATAGAATGCTGCAAGTTTTAAGCAATTCATGACTACATCTTCATCATCCTCTGATTCTCAATTTCTTCAGGTCGAGATTAGTGAACTATTGAACCATCTGCCGCACCTGAAGCATGGGGAGCTGATTGAGCGCGCCCTCACAACGCTTGTCCGGATGGCTGAGGTAGAAGCCGATCGCCTGGATTGGAAAATTCTCAATTCTTCTCTACAGGATATGGAGCAGGCGTTCCGGGTGTTTTATCCCTATCGCCATATTCGTAAAATTTCTATCTTTGGCTCGGCTCGAACGAAGCCCGACGCGCCAGAATATCAGATGGCGGCAGACTTTGCTCGGTGCGTAACGCAACTGGGTTTTATGGTGATGACGGGGGGCGGTCCTGGGATTATGCAGGCGAGGGAATGAAGGGGCGGGCTGGAGAAGTCTTTTGGGCTAAACATTCAATTGCCGTTTGAGCAGGGTTCTAACCCGTTTATTGAGGGGGATCCGAAGCTGATTAATTTTAAGTATTTCTTTACTCGCAAATTGTTTTTTTTGCGGGAAAGTGATGCGTTGGCGCTGTTTCCGGGGGGCTTTGGGACGCAGGATGAGGCGTTTGAATGTTTGACGCTGATGCAGACTGGCAAGGCTGATCCGTTGCCGCTGGTGTTGGTTGATCCGCCGGGGGGGGATTATTGGAAGAATTGGGAAGTTTATCAAAAAGATCACTTATTGAAGGCGGGCTGGATCAATGAAGATGACTTGCATTTGTATACGCTGACCGATCGCGTGGATGAAGCCTGTGAGGCGATCGCCAGTTTTTACAAAGTTTTCCACTCTAGCCGCTACGTGGGCGAAAACCTGATCTTGATGCTGAAGTGCGAACCGTCAGAAGACGTGATTGATTACTTGAATCAAAAATACAGTAAGTTATTGGTGAAAGGAAAAATTCTTAAAGGTACGGTTCTGTCTCAAGAAATTGGTAGCGAAACCGAGCACTTGGCTCGTCTGATTTTGCACTTTAACCAACGGGATTTAGGATTGCTTTATCAACTGATTCGAGATTTGAACCGATTGGTGGAACCTGCCCCAGAGGTGATTCATCCTGAACAAAAATAGCGCTAGGGTAGAGGGGTTAGTCTAGACGACGAAGGATTCAAGATGCCGATTATCAACGTCGAAAATCTTAGCAAGGTCTATCCTGTTGCGGTTAAAGAGCCTGGATTACAGGGAACGATCGCCCACTTCTTTAAGCGCACTTATACGGCGATCGCGGCTGTCAAATCCGTTTCTTTTGCGATCGAACCGGGTGAAGTGGTTGGTTTTTTGGGAGCCAACGGTGCCGGCAAAACCACAACTCTTAAAATGCTCACCGGACTGATTCATCCTTCTGAAGGGCGGCTAGACGTGGCGGGCTACAATCCCTTTCAGCGAGAAACCGGATTCCTGCGAAAAATCACCTTAGTCATGGGGCAAAAGCAGCAATTGATCTGGGATTTGCCCGCCCTGGATTCTTTGCGAATTAACGCAGCAGTTTACAACATTTCCGATCAGGCATTTCGTCAGCGGGTCGGCGAACTCAGTGAAATGCTCACCCTCTCTGACAAGCTCACCCAACCTGTCCGCAAGCTTTCCCTGGGCGAACGCATGAAAGCAGAACTGCTTGCCGCGCTGCTGCATCAGCCGCAAGTATTATTTCTCGATGAACCCACTTTAGGACTAGACGTGAATGCTCAAGTTAGCGTTCGGGAATTTCTGAAAGACTATAACGAACGCTATGGTGCAACCGTCTTGTTAACTAGTCACTACATGGCAGATATCACGGCTCTATGTCAGCGAGTGCTAGTGATTTATCAAGGACAAATGATTTATGATGGCAGCTTGGATGGATTGCTAGAAAAATTTTCGCCTGCCCGCGCGGTTACCGTAGAGTTGGCAGACGTAAAAACTCTAAGCGAACTGCAAGTCTATGGTGAGCTGAGCGAGGTGGCAGGACGGGTTGCCCATTTCATTGTGCCGCAAGAAAAACTCACTCATACGCTTTCGCGCATTTTGGCAGAACTTGATGTGGTTGATCTAACCGTTGCCGAACCGCCCATTGAAGAAATTATTGGGCAAATCTTTCGCTCAGGAGCAGTGGGAATATCATGAAGCGTCCCCTTCAAAATGCTCTGCGAAAAGCTGGCACCTTACTCACGGTGTATTACGCCTACATGCTGGAGTATCGGGCAGAGCTATTGCTGTGGGTGCTTTCGGGTTCTTTGCCCTTTATTTTGATGGGCGTTTGGGGACAAGCAGCTCAGGGTGGACGGTTTGGGCTGTCCTCGTTATATTTTATTCGCTATTTTTTAGCGGCGTTTTTGGCACGGCAATTCACGGTGGTGTGGGTAATTTGGGAATTTGAACGAGAGATTGTCGAAGGTAAATTATCTTTTCGTTTGTTACAACCCCCTTGATCCAGGATGGCATCATTTTGCATCCCATGTGGCTGAACGATTGGCGCGCTTGCCGTTTGCGATCGCCTTAATCGCCCTATTTCTTTTTCTGTACCCTGAGGCAGCCTGGATACCTAGTTTACCTAATATTTTTCTCTGTATCTTAGTGGTCATGCTGGCGTTCGTTTTACGATTCGTCAGCCAGTACACCTTTGCGATGTTTGCCTTCTGGGTAGAGCGGGCTAATTCTATTGAATCTTTCTGGTTTTTGTTTTACTTATTCTTGTCAGGGCTGATTGCCCCGGTGCGGGTTTTTCCACCCGCGTTGCAAAAAGTTGTCTTGTGGACTCCCTTTCCTTACCTGATTGATTTTCCGGCTAGCATTTTGGTGGGGCTCCCTGTCAACGTGGGGCAGGGTTTATGCGTCATGATCGGGTGGATTATCTTATTTTTTGGGTTGAATCGGTGGCTGTGGCGACGGGGGTTAAAGCGCTATTCGGGGATGGGGGCTTGAGGTCTGGCTGAGGCATTAAGTCGGCTGTAAATCGACTCTGAACCAACTGGACTGGGGAACGGGTGGAAAACCAATATAAATCCTGAATAATTTGACTGGCTTCTTTTCCCTCAAAATGAACCAATGCCAAGTTATTTAAACCCACTACTTCTCGTCCATCCTGAAACCACAGGCTCTTCCAGAATAGGAGCGATCGCCAACACCTGGCTAGCCTTGCCCGTTTCCAAGGGGGCATGAGCCAGCCGATATCATCCTGGAAATGAATGATTTGGGCTGCCTCTCGCTCAATCCATTCTAAGGTGCAAGACCAATTGGGGGGTTGAGGGGGCGATCGCCTCTCCTGAGGTTTGCCCGAGCATTCCACCATATCCATCGGATGATTCCAGCCCATCCAATGGCGCATTTTTTCGGGCAATAGCCAATGTTTTTAACCGAGTATGAAGCACTTCGGTAATCACTTCTTCATTTTTTATGGCACTTGATGTGAACTGGACTAAGACTGATTCTGCCTGCGTTTCAACAGAAGAATGGACTAATCGAATCGCCGAACCATAGTGAATATCTCCTGATAAAACCACGACTCGTTCTCGGTGTTGAAACAAGGTGAGCAACAGTTGCGCTAAAGCCTCGGTGTTGATGTTCCAAGAGTCTCCCACATCGGTGGCAAATACTTTGTTGCGTCGTAAGTGCCAGTGATGAATCCAGTCGATCACTTTCAGCCCAAATAAGTTGGTCGGCGCAATGACAAACGTGGCTTTGTGAGAAGAATCGGCGATTGCTTGGAGCGGTAAAGCAAGCTGTGTTTGAAAAGCTTGGGGGCAAAGCAGCATGGGTGGAGCGGTCGCTTTTGCCTCTGCCGGGTAGCCGCGCCAAGTGCGCGTATCGAGCACAATTACTTCATGACAAGGGCTATGAACGGTAAAGTTCCAGGTGATTGCCTCGGGGTGCCGATCGAGCACCAACACTGCCCCATCTTGCACAAAGCGCGGCATGTGGGTTTGAGGATCGGTGGGCGGTAGACCTAGCCATTGGGCGATCGCCGCTTTTGCCTGTTCATCTGTGCCCCCCGATGCCGACCAAGCCGCCGCCGCCGCCAACAGGTTTCCCCCCGATTGCTCTGGCTCAAATTGATCGGGCGTATTGCCCCAGGCTTGAAAAACGGCGTAGGCTAGCAACGCATTTTGCACCGTATTTCGTCCTAGCGATCGCCCCAACACGCGCAAGCACCAAGCCCGGTTTAAGTTCCAATCGTCGCTGACATCATGATCATCAAAATGGTGTACATGGGAATATTTGCCAGCGATCGCCGCACCTTCCAAAGGGTGTGGATAAACTGCCGCATTTGCTGAATCTCTTGCCTCCATCGCCGCCGAGCTTCGGGCTTTGCCTCTAATTCTGAAGGTAAAGCATGAGTCCAGCAAACCGGCGACCAAGCCAACAGATAGGAGGCATAATACTCCCCCCAATCCCAGTAAATGACTCGTCACTTTATTCTGTTTGTGGCTTAAGCCAGCCGTGAAGCCTGCCTGGTGCGTGGTGACGCTTGCCCGATCGCCGGGGGGCAAATCACGCGGCGTTAAAACCTGGAGCGGCTCTTGACTAATGGGCAACTTCTCCTCCCAGCCCAGCAGCGCATCGCCCAAACGGCTGGCTGCCCACAACAGCGGGTCAGCAACATCATCCCCATAAATTTGGTCGCCTGTGAGAAAAAGCTGGTGCGGACGGTGTCGAGGCTGGTTCGCAAATTCTGCAATCAAACTATCTAAAATGGGCAATCCATCAAACCCGCGACCGTGGGGCTTGCGGCAAGACCCATGCACAAGTCGCAAATCTTCAAGGCGATCGGGCGGTAAGGCAAAGGTGGGCTTCCCATGGGCGAAGTAGCTGATGTTCACGGCGGGAAATGCAGGGGAACAGAGGGCTTGCTCAAGAGATTGCAGCGTTGAATCGGAGGCTGAATCGGAGGCTGAATCGGAGCGCAAACGGAACTGAAGATCGTAGGCATAAATACGATCGCCCGTTAAGCCAAGCCCCTGCCTAGGGCGAGCCGTCACCGCCACCCCATGCAGAAATTTTCCCAGCGTGACGGTTTCTCGTTGTCCTTCTAACAAAACTTCTTCTAAAAGTTCGTCCCCTTGCGTTTCATAAACCTTAAGTTCGACCTGACAAGCTTGCCTCAACGCAATCCAGACCGTAACCGAAGTAGGCTCTGTGTGCCGAAGAATAGGACCTGCCAAAATGAGGGGCAAGTGCTGGAGAAGATCATTGCTTCTGATTGGGTTATCCATGCTCCAGAGGCTTCATCAAAATAACAGGAGGACAAGCGATCGCTCCTGATCCGTGGGTCTCAGCTTAATGGCTCTTGGGATCTTGAGTTCCCAGCAGCTTATCCCAAAATGTAAAGTACAATCCATAATGCACTTTATACTGGCGATGATGAATGAGGTGGTGCCTAGGGCCAATTAAACTGCGCCCCAGCCAAGCCCCGATCGCCGAGGAGGAACTGCGCTCAAAACCCAAATGGTTTAGAACAGACCAGAGCGTCATAGTGGTCAGAACCGCTGCCAAAGTTGCAAAATGGAGGGGCATGATTAAGACAATGACGACCAAAAAAAACGCCTGAATGAATGCTTCAGGAGGGTCAAAAGCAAAGGAAGTCCAGGGGGTGGGATGGGTAGAGCGATGATGTCCTTGGTGGATTTGCTTAAAAATAGCCGGATGGTGGAACAGCCGATGGGTAAAGTAAAAGTAAGTATCTTGGAGCATTAAAACTATTACAAAGCTCAGCCCTAGATACCACAGTCCATGGTCTTGTGGATTTGTGTACAAACGGGTCAAGCCTAGGTCGTAGGCTGATAAAATCAAGGCGGCACAGAGGGCAAAAATGACAGCCGAAATCATCGAAAGCTTCACGTCTCGATGAATCGATCGCCATAGCAAGCGCCGTTCTGAAGGTTTTCCCCGCATGGCAGCAGACTTGCCCAGCCAAGCATAGAACACCAAATGGGCTCCCCCAGCGATCAAAAAATACCGACCCAGAATAGCTCCAGAGAGGATAAACCAATATAACCAGAATGAGTAGTCGCTCAATTCAATGTTTCCTTTCTAAAGATATTAAGTTTGGGACAGGGCGATCGGGATTCGATGCGGCAACCCTCATCTCGACTCAATCCAAATTATCCCCCGATTAGTGCCCGATTTGGGGTAACTTTTTGGCGGATTGCCTAACTTGTGTCTATAGAAGGATAAGTGAAATGCCGGAACTATCCCCTTCTAGGCGAGCCTTTCCAGGTGTTAGATCGGTATTCTAGAAAGAAGGGCACTTTATCAATTATCTGTCAATCTCTCTAAAGACAGAAAAAAACAAAATGCCATGGTATTGCTCTAATATTATTCCTCTAAACAGACTGACCCCCATTGTAGCGAGATGACCCCTGGCTCCAGGAATTCATCAGCGCTGGTTATTTTCCAACTCGGCAACTAAAGCAAGGGAACTTTTCATGCGGCTAGAGGCAGGATGTCAACTTTCATTTGAAACCAATGCTGCTGTCCCTGCAATTTTTATGTTGCGTCCTTGCAGTAATGTAGATCAGCAAATTTTGAGTGAAGACTGTTCACTACAGCCCAGTGTTACGGTTCACGAGTATCAGGACGGATATGGTAACTGGTGTAAGCGCCTCATGGTTCCTCCCGGGAATTTTCAACTGACCACTCAAGTTCAGGCTGAAGTTCCTGATACCGTTGAGGTAAACGTCAAAGCTAATTTTGTTTCGATTGAAAATTTGCCAGACTCTGCCCTGCAATTTCTGTTACCCAGCCGGTATTGTCAGGCTGATTTACTCGGTGACTTGGCAAATCAAATTGTCGCAGATTACCCCATGGGCTACCCTCAGGTAGAGGCTATTCAGAATTGGCTTCATGCCAATATCAAATATCAATATGGCAGCAGCAATTCATCCACCTCTGCCCTAGACACTGCTGAAAGCCGGGTGGGTGTTTGTCGAGATTTTGCCCACTTGAGCATTGCGCTTTGTCGCAGTTTAAATATTCCAGCACGAATGGTAGCAGGATATTTATACCAACTTAAGCCAATGGATTTGCACGCTTGGTTTGAGGCGTTTGTAGGCGATCGATGGTATAC
Source organism: Leptolyngbyaceae cyanobacterium CSU_1_4 (assembly GCA_012034615.1). Classification (GTDB taxonomy): domain Bacteria; phylum Cyanobacteriota; class Cyanobacteriia; order Elainellales; family Elainellaceae; genus Timaviella. Next base: position 21,127 of record JAAUPA010000001.1, read on the forward strand.
GTTTGATGCCACTCAAAAGGAACTGAGGGGCAATCGAATTGCGATCGCCTATGGTCGAGATGCGGCAGATGTTGCCTTAGTCACGCACTTTGGCTCGTTAACCCTCACCCAAATGCGAGTCTGGGTTAACGAATCGGTCCCCTATGAGAATCTATCCCCAGTTCATTGAACCAGCCTCAGCGCGTCTCAAACTTTGGGCTAGGGCGAACCGGACGGCTGCTCTTAGGTTTGAGCCGAGGAATACTTTCATCAAAGCCCTGTTCGCTCGAACTGGGTGGGTTTGCAGTCAGCATATAAACCCGTCGTCCATCCACCCGATACAGATCTTCGTACGTGCAAACCATGCCTTGGGCTTGCAGTTCTAAAAGGCGTTCGTTTCTTCGTTGCAACGCCTGTGCTGCATCATCAAAATCTAACTCGTTGAAGACCTCTGAAGCCATCCGTTTCAACTCCTGCATTGATCTGCGAAATGTGTCTTAATCCAACCCTTCTTATCCTAGCAATACGGGTCTTATCCAAGAATTCTTATCCGAAAATACTGTATGAAACCTGAATTGATAGAGCCGCGAAATGTGTCCCATCTAACAATACTGTATAACCACTAAATTGACTCTCAAGGCTCAGGGCGTTAAATTTTGTGTGGCTAATTCTCCCCTTTTAGGATGCCACCAGCCTTTAGAAGTTTGAAAATAAACAGCATCTTGATGGCTGCGATCGCCCCTAGCCTTGCCATCAGAGCACCGCAATAGTTTTTTGGGCTGCCCCTCTTTTTCATAGCAGTATTCTTCCATCGGCTTTTTGCAAACCGGACAAGGATGTTGAGTCAAAACTGCATCTGCCTGGTTTCGCAGACTTTCCAGAGTCTTTGGGCGCGGCTGTTCCCATTGACGGCTAAACTCTGACCAAAATAGGACAACCTCTTCGCAGCCTGCAACGCACCTGAGGAAATATTTCTTCTTGAGCTTGCGGCTCATAATTTTCGCCAGGGGTTTTTGGCACTGAGGACAGCGCGTTTTAGAAAATGCTGTCGGGGTTTGTTGTCCTTTTGCTGCCCCAGAAATAGGACGGGTCGTCAGATGGCTCGGAATTGCCTGTCGAGCCTGAGCCAACGCCGGGATAAAGTACGTTTGATTCCAGGTGTTTAAATAATGCTGCCACTCTTGCTTGCCTGCGGCAATTTGGTCGAGGGACTGTTCCATCTGGGCAGTAAATTCTGCTTCTAATAAATCGGGTAAGGCATCTTGTAAAAAAGCGTCTACTTCTAATCCCAATGTTGTGGGCTGTAACGTTCCTTTTTGAATATCTACATAGGTTCGCTGCTTGAGGGTTTGCAGGGTGGGTGCATAAGTGCTAGGGCGACCGATGCCCTTGCGTTCCATAACTTGGATCAGTTTCGGTTCGCTATAGCGGGGTGGGGGCTGGGTTTGCTTCGCTTCGTGGGCAGCTTGCTGAAGGGTTAAGGTTTGACCGGGTTGGAGGGCAGGTAGATCGGTATCTGCGCTTAAATTATTCCAATACTTGCTGTAGCCCAAAAACTCAATCACCTGCCCTTTTGCTAACCATTGAGCTGAGCCAGATTGGGTCATAATTTGGGTTTGTCTTAAGCGCGCCGATTGACATTGGGAGGCGATCGCCCGTTTCCAAATTAATACATACAGTGCAAACGCATCGTCCGTTAATTCTAAGCGCAACTCTTTAGACGGACGATAGAGGTCAGTGGGACGGATAGCTTCATGGGCTTCCTGAGAACCTTTCACCTGGCGATGGGAGGCCGTTTTTTTCGGAACATTCGCCGGATCATTTGCTTCTAACCATTGCCGAGCTTGGGCGCAAAATTCTGGGCTCAGGGCAATGCTGTCGGTTCTCATGTAAGTAATTAAACCTGCTTCGTAGAGAGATTGTGCTACCTGCATTGTTTTTTCGGGGCTGAGGTGCAGGCGAGAACCGGCTGCCTGTTGCAGGGTCGAAGTGACGAAAGGCGGCGGCGGCGTTCGGCTAGCCTGTTTGCCTTCAATACTCAGGATTTTGTGGGGATGGTTTTGAGCGATCGCCACTAAGCGATTGGCTTCAGCCTCAGTGGTGACGCGCTCCGATTCTTGCAGCGGTTTGTTGGGTAGAGCTGCATCATCGGGCTGACTCGGGTCGGGCTGACTCGGGTCGGGCTGACTCGGGTCGGGCTGAGCCAGAGCAGGCTGGACAGGATTGCGTTGCGGTTTATTCCTTGCAACGGTTGCCGCACTTCCTTTATAAAACGCTCGGAACCCTTCGACATACTCGACAAATACGCTCCAATAATCTTGGGGCACAAATGCTTGAATCTGACGTTCGCGATCGCACAAAATATGGAGCGTTGCACTCTGCACTCGTCCCATACTTTTGGCTCCATTGTGCAATTGCCACAGCAGCGGCGAACCTTTGTAGCCCACCAGTTTATCTAAAACAGTGCGGCATAGCCCGGAATGAACCAGGTTGAGATCGAGAGGGCGAGGATGGGCGATCGCTTGGCGGACTGCCGCTGGAGTAATTTCGGTATAAATAACGCGATCGGGATTTTTGAGATGAAGCGCTTGTTGTAAGTGCCAAGCGATCGTTTCGCCCTCACGGTCTGGATCGGTGGCTAAAACACGGTCTTAACTTGTTTGACCGCTGCTTTAAGGGCTTGAATGGTGTCTGCTCCGCGCGTGCCTCGGGGAATAAAGCGGCAGCGAACCGAACTGCCATCCAGATCAAAACCCAGCGAGTCTTCACCATCACTTGCCAATTCTCGAATATGCCCGACGCTGGCTCTAACCAACCAATCGGCACCCAAAATTTGGCTCAGTTTTTTAACCTTGCCAGGACTTTCGACAATTAGGAGTTTGGTCGGCATTAAACAGCTCCTTCAAAGACCCTTGCCACTCTACAATGTTGAATCAGTAGATCAACTATACTATACCGCCTTGCCAGCCTCAGGTAGACAAAGTAGAAAGCGATCGCCCCAAGGCCGAAACTGATTATGGGCGATTAATTTATGGGCGATTAATTTATGGGCGATTAATTTATGGGCGATTAATTTATGGGCGATCGCTGCTCAAAAATAGATCTATTCCTTCGGATAGAGGTTATCAAACGACCTAGCAGGAAACAGAGTTCAGACGTTATGATCCTGATGATTAAGCTGCGATCGCCCTCTAAATTTTCAGCTAAGTTTTCAGTGTCTTCCGCCTTCACCGTTGGTATTTTTCCAAAAAACAATAAGCTACAGGAGTATCTGAGATGAGCCATAACTATACTCAAGAACTGCAAGCAACCGCTCGGGCTATGGTTGCTGAGGGCAAAGGACTTCTAGCGATGGATGAAAGCACTGGCACTTGCAACCAGCGCTTCGAGAAAGTAGGCATTCCTACCACCGAAGAAAATCGACGAGCTTATCGAGAGCTGATTCTCACCACCCCTCATTTAAGTAACTTCATTAGTGGCGCAATCTTGTACGATGAAACGATTCATCAAGCCACATCATCTGGTATTCCTTTTATCCAAGTTATGAAAGATTTAGGAATGATTCCAGGAATCAAATTAGACAAGGGTGCCAAATCATTAGCCGGACATCCTGAAGAACGAGTGACGGAAGGACTAGATGGATTGCGCGAACGAATTACCGACTACTATTCCATGGGCGCGCGCTTTGCCAAATGGCGAGCAGTCATTACAATTGGCGAGAACATTCCCACTCAAGGCTGCATCGAAGCCAATGCCCACGCCCTAGCTCGCTACGCAGCGCTTTGCCAAGAAGGCGGCTTGGTTCCCATTGTTGAGCCAGAAGTTTTAATTGATGGCGACCATACTTTAGGGCGATGCTACGAAGTGACCGAAACAACCATCCATGAGGTTTTTCATCAGCTCTATTCTCAAAAAGTGGCGTTTGATCAAATGATTTTAAAGCCCAGCATGGTGACCTCCGGAGCAAGCTCTCTAATCCAAGCAAGCGTGGACGAAGTGGCAACGGCAACCATTCATTGTTTACTCAATACGGTTCCGGCTGCTGTTGCGGGCATTGCTTTTCTGTCGGGTGGGCAAACTATTGTGCAAGCATCGGCTCATCTGAATGCGATGCATGTCCTGTTTGAGGGGCAATGCCCTTGGCCAGTAACATTTTCCTATGCCCGCGCTATTCAACAGCCTGCGTTAGAGCATTGGAAAGGCGAGAGCGCCAATGTGGAGGGTGCCCAAAAGTTGCTGTATCACCGAGCAATGTGTAATGGAGCCGCTAGCCGGGGTTTGTATCAGGCGGAGATGGAAAAAGAGCCGGTAGCAGTCCGTTCTTAAATGAGCTGACCTGATGAGCGAAACTGTTTTCATCTGCGAGGAATTTTCGATCCTTGATGAATTGCGATCGCGTTCATTCCTTCTAGGGTTAAGGTGATCTGTCCTCGCCAATTCACCTTGACTTCTTCGGTAGACGAACATCCGATCGCCTCAGCGGCAACGACATTGCAATAAAAACCTGACGGTAACCCGGTTTGAAAGGTTTGAGTTAGGGGTTTAGCTTCGCGGTTAATTACCACAAAGCCAATGTCTCCGCGCCCAAAGGCAATTTGGTTCTCGCCATTGCTCCACCAATGGTTGAGCGGTTGTTGGACAGAAAGGTTGTGAAAGCTGACCATGCGGGCGATCGCGCCCCGTCGATGTTCACAAGTCCATGCTTTAAAGCAATTAGCTTGACCCTTCGTATAAACGCTGTCGGTATTACCGTTTGCATCAGAAGGTGGACCTTGGTCAGAATGGGCAAAGTCGTAGCTCGACATAACTTGAGGAATGCCGTAGGGATACGCCAGCATAAAAATATTGGCAAGGCTGTAGAGCTGTCCTTGTTTGTAGGTGAGATAGTTGCCGCCACCGCCATGACCCCGTTGTTTGTCATGATTGTCAATGAAGACGATCGCCTTTTCACTAGGCATTAATCGAGGGCTATTGGCTAGTTTTTCTAGCTGAGCTAAGTTTTGCCCTTGCCACCCTAAAAACGCTTCTCCAACCATTTTGCCATACTCAAACTCAGTCACATGCCCGTTAGAATAATGTTCACTCTTACGAACGGCTTCAGTTCCCGGATCAATGACTTCTTGATAAACGAAAGGCTTTGACTTAACGTGACGCAGAATTGCGGTTAAGTCGTGGGCTTTAATATGTTTGGCAGCATCAATCCGAAAACCATCCACACCGAGTTCAATTAAGTCGTTCAGATAATCAGAAATCTTTTCCCGAACGTGGTTTGCACTGGTATCTAAATCTGGTAAACCAACTAGTTCGCAATTGGTCACTTCATCATGATTACCATAGTTATTGATGCCGCGCCGACATGTGTGAAAATCTTTCGGTTCATACAACCCCGGATAATTATAGCGAGTGAAAGACGTACCCGCACTGCCCACGCCGCTGCTAACGGCTGCCATATGATTAATCACCGCATCAGCGTAAACTTTTACCCCCACGGCATGGCAACGTGTCACCATTGCAGCAAACTCAGCCCGATCGCCACTACGACTCTTAATGGTGTAGCTAATGGGCTGATATCGCTGCCACCACGGATAGTTTGCCTCGGCAATTACGGCATGTTCGTTAGGAGGCGAAACTTGAACCGCACCGTAACCGTGAGGGGCAAGAAAGGTTTCACATTCTTGAGCAATATCGTTCCATTTCCACTCAAACAAATGAACAAACGGGGCGATCGATAACGTAATGGATGGAGTAATGGATGGAGTAATGGATGGAGTAATGGATGGAGTAATGGATGGAGTAATGGATGGAGCGATCGGTAAGGATATTTGGGCTTGTAGCTTTGGGGTTAAGAAATTGACAGTGATGATCACCAGTAGCGTTAAGCAAGCTGGAGTAATGATGCGGAAAAAGGGTTGATTTATCATGACTGTCTCTGACGATTAAAACATGCTTCGCTAACATTCGGGGATGCGCTTGCCAATACGGCTGTTTACCAGTATTGCTAATAACATGGCACCTTTTAGCGACATGTTAACCCGCGAATTTAGTGAAGATGGGGGTTATTATTCCCTGAAACTTAAATAATTAAGCATTCTTTCAATTCTCTGCCTATTCACCAGTTTTGGCGGAGTTGGTGGGGCAGTCAGTCTGAATAGCTGCCGTAGTTACAGCGACATTGAAGGTGGGCGGAAAGAGTTGATCAGATTGAACTTGGCGGAGTTCTTCTAGCGTGCCGCCGTTTCTGAGAAAGAGGCAAATGGTGTTGCCGTAAGCAGTGACTTGTGTGCGTCCGTAGGTGTTGGCATAGGCGATCGCTTCCCCATCAGCAGCCTCAACAAAGTTCTCCCAAAATCGATTGCGGTGTCCTTCTGTGGCATTGCTCAACCTCTGACAATAGTCTGTCAAATTCACCCAGTTACCATCGTTATCGAGAGTGCTGTAGCCCGAAAAATGCTGAACGGGACAATCGCCAAACCGATCCTGAGCAAATTCTTGTGCCGCTAATAGGGGCGGAAATACAACTGTAGAGAGGATCACAATGCCTAGAAGGGCAACAGAATCAGGAACTTCCAGAAGACGGGTGAACATGGGCGAAAGGGCTGCAATTTTCATGCATTGTTCCCATGATTGTGCTCGTAATTGTTCTCGTATCAGAAAGGTGCGCGATCGCCTTTAGAGGATGTCTGAGAAGTCTTAAAGATTCTTACACTCGCCCCCTAAATCTCCCAACTTGGGGACTTTGAAACAGCATAGGTTCGGAAGTCCCCCAATTTGGGATTTAGGGGGCAGATCGGGCAGCCACCTAGACTTCTCAGATAACCTCTTAGAAAAGTCCCTAGCCTCGAATCTAGGGGATGTATCGTGCCATCAGGCATGATACATCCCTGCAATTTGGCTTGATGGAGGTTGGTGTCGAACAAATTTGCATCGCTCAAATCAGCTTCTGTTAAATCTACCTTGTATAAATCAGCGCTGCGCAAATCTGCTCCTTTAAGACTGGCTTTCTTAAGATTGGCTCTCGAAAAGTTTGCCCGCCGTAGGTTCGTTTGGTCTAACATTGCGCCGGACAAGTTGGCGCGGGTCAGGTTTGCCCAACTGAGATTAGCCTGAGTCAAAATGGCTTGAATCAAAGTTGCGCCCACCAAATCAGCTCCGACCATTTGCGCTTCAAATAATAGGGTTTTGTAAAGAGTCGCTTTAGTCAGGTTGGCTGCGAGCAGGTTGGTTTTGAAGAATTTGGCGCGGCTCAGGGTCGCACCGCTCAAATTGGCGGCGTTGAGAATGGCACAGCTACAGTCAGCGCGGGTCAGATCGGCATCGCTCAAATCAGCTTTCCGCAGAACGGCTCGGCGTAGGTCTGTCCCCCTTAAATCGGCGCGGCTCAGAGCCGCTTGTTCTAAGCAGGCTTCTCTCAAATCTGCGCCTTGTAGCGTCGCCCCTTCAAATCAATTCGGGTGAGATTTGCACCAATTAAATTTGCGTCGGTTAGGATCGCTTCACTGAGATCTGCGTCGGTGAGGTTGGCTTCGTAAAGGTTGGCTTTGGTCAGCGTTGCGTGGCTAAGGAGGGCGGCGATCAGGGTGGCTTCTGTCAGATATGCCTTGGTTAAGTTGGCGGTACTGAGGTTAATGCCGCTGAGTTGGGTGCGCCGGAGATCTGCCTCCCTCAGGTTCGGTTCTACTTGGGGAAGATGCGATCGCCATTCTTGCCATCCTATTTTTCCTTGCCTCAGTGCCGCCATTCTTGCCGCCATCTGTGCCGCCATCTGTGCTGCTATCTGTGCTGCTATCTGTGCTGCTGCCGTCAAATCTCCGGTCTCCATCTCCTGACTCTCTCTGCCTCCTGACTCTCTCTACCCCTCACTCATTTCGCCCTGCAATCCCTTCTCGACCGGCAATATTTTCGATCGCCTCAACCGCTGCCCGGGAACCCGCCAAAATATCTTGCTCTGCCCCACCCAAATATAGCCGCCCAAAGCTACCAACCGCCGACACCTGAAGGATATTGATCAGTGCTGCCTTTTCTGCCTCATTGGCCGCCAAAGCCGCATATGCCGCAGGCTCAACTTCTAACACATACAGCGTTTGCCCCGCCAACAGCATATTGCCGCGACGGGTGCGGTTAATGAGTTGAGTGTGATGGGCATCAACGTTGCGAATAATTTGGCTAGAAATAATGCGAGGTTTAAGGCAATCGCGGTAGGTCGCCCCGATCGCCCCTAAAATTGCTCGACCCGCCGCCTGGGTATCGCTTTGATTTTTAGAATGAACTTCTAGTAGCCCATACAGCCGCTCAATGACCAGCACCCCTGGGCGCACTGAGGCAGATTTGAGCGCAATATCTAAAATACGATTAATTTCGATACCTGGAGAAATTTCAACCCAAAGAGAAGAATCTCCGGGCAGCGGCAAGAAGCCCAATGCCTGTGTTCCCATGTAGGCAGCGTGCTGGGGTTGCAGGCTGTCGAGATAGACGTAACTCCGAAGATCAATTCCCAAGGTAAAAATTATCCAGTGCTAGTGATTCAGGTGGTTTAGATAGATCAATTATCCCTGAGTTATCCCCATTAATTCCATCTATGAAATTTTTTCCCGGCTCCCCGAAAGGATGAAACCTTGCAAAGCCCCTTTCTTTCACGAGAGGGTTTGAGAGAGAAGTCTCTCTATAGGGTCAATGATTTCACGACTCAGCGAAACTTACCCCGACACTCAGCAAAAAATCATTTTTATCACAAGTGACTTGTTTACACTGGTAAGAAGCAATGCTTTCAGGTAAACAGCGATGCTTCGAGTTGCTGTTCTTCGTCCATGACATTTATTCAACACCGTTTTAAGCAGTTACGTCGATTGAAACGCGAGGGTATTGGCTCGCTACAATTACGTTTGACATTGGGCATTACCGTCGTTTCGCTCTTGGGTTTGGGCAGCCTTGGCACATGGACGATTTGGGAGATGCGGCAAATGTTGCTGGTAAAGCATAAGCAGTCGTTGGAATTGATTGCCGATCGCTTTCCAGATGGGCTAGAGCAACCCACCTCCAAATCAGCGATGACCCAGACCTTACAACACAAGGTTGATCAATGGGCTTCTCCTAGCCTGTGGATTTGGGTAAAAGTGGAGGACAAAATCGTCGCCCAATCGCCGTCGATCGCCCCCATGGAGCCTTTGTTCTCTCGGCTGACGATGCCTGCCCTTCCCGCAGTTTATAACCTAGATAACCATTATTGGGTCTTTTGCAGCCGCACCTTGCAAGCCAAGGGCATGAAAGTGGGGCAGCTTTACCTGGCGCAAGATATTACCCATGACTACATCGTTTTGAGCACGCTGATTAATACTTTGAGAGTTGCAACGCTGGTGGCGATCGCAATCATTGCTGTTTTAGCAGCTTTATTGATTTGGCGATCGCTCCATCCGCTCCGCCGCATGAATCAGCTTGCCGCCGCCGGGATGGAACTCGATCAAGTTCCGACCGAAGTGAAAGATCTCGTTCAAGCCTTCAGTCAACTATCCGTTCGTCTTTCTGAAACGGGCGCACAGCAACGGCAGTTTACCGACAGTATGTCTCACGAACTCCGCACTTCCCTCAGCTTAATCTACGGCTACTTGCAAAGCACCCTCCGCCGAGGCGATAACCTCACCGATCCTCAAAAAAATGCCCTAGAAGTTGCAGTCGGAGAAACTGAACGCACCATTCAGCTTCTCACTTCTCTTTTAGATCTTGCCAAATCAAACCAGGGCGGAATTTCCCTCCATTGCGTCCCGCTCAACCTCAACGACTGGCTACAAATCACTCCCTGGATGGTCGAGTCTCAAGCATTTTCTTGCCTATTTTCTTGCCGCCTCTCTGTAGAAGTCGCTTCTGATCCCCTTGTGGTTCAAGCAGATTCTGAAAAACTCCAGCAAGTGATTCAACAACTGATTGATAATGCCGCTCAATATTCTGAGCCCGATCGCCCGATCGCCTTAGTGCTCAGCCGCGATCGCCAAGAAGCCGTGATCCAAGTGCACGATCATGGGTTTGGCATTCCCGCCCTCGAACACACCCGCATTTTTGAACCGTTTTATCGCCTCGAATCTTCCCGCTGCCGTTCCACCGGAGGCATGGGGCTAGGATTAGCAATTGTAAAGTCGCTGACTGAAAGCATGGGAGGACGAGTTACAGTGCAATCAACCTGGGGCGAAGGCAGTGTATTTGAGGTGAGGCTACCCATTAAGGTGGCAAAGCCATGATGCAAAGTAGTGATCAAGAGTAAGGAAGACCATGAACGCTCATATATTAATTGTCGAAGACGAAGTGAACCTAGCCCGTTTAGTAGAACTAGAGCTTAGCCTGGAAGGATATACCGTCACAGTTGCAAACGATGGATTAACCGGATTGACCAAAGCCCGCGAAACTCCACCCGATCTTTTAATTCTGGATTGGATGATGCCTGGAATGACGGGGGTTGAAATTTGTCGTCGGCTCCGGGCAACTGGCAATAAAGCGCCCGTCATTTTGCTAACGGCTAAGGAAGATGTGAGCGATCGCGTTGCCGGACTGGATGCAGGAGCCGATGATTATGTCATTAAACCTTTCAAAATTGAAGAGCTTTTAGCCCGCGTGCGCGCCCATTTGCGCCGCACCCACGAAGATAATCCCGACCTGTTGCAATTTGCCGACCTTAGCCTCAACCGTCGCACCCGAGAAGTTTTTCGAGCGGGAAGAGCGATCGAATTGACCGCCAAAGAATTCGATTTACTCGATTATCTAATGACGCATCCCCGCCAAGTGATTACCCGCGATCAAATTCTCGAAAAAGTCTGGGGCTATGACTTCATGGGCGACTCCAACATTATCGAAGTTTACGTTCGTTATCTGCGATTGAAACTAGAAGAACAGCAAGAAAAACGCCTCATTCAAACCATTCGCGGAGTCGGGTATGTTCTGAGAGATTAAGTCGTGTTGAGATGCGATCGGCACCTGTTGATTACAGCAGATTGTTTTAATCCTGTAAAAACAAGAATCCGGATCGACACCTTTTTCGATTTCGGCGTTGCTGAATGCAAGTATGAAAGCCCCCCAAATTGGGGGACTTCCGAACCCTTCAAAGTCCCTCAATTTGGGGGATTTAGGGGGCGAGAGAACGGTCAACTTAGATCAGTTCATACTTCGATTCAGCAACGCCTCGATTTCTTCAAAGTCGAAAAAGGTGTCGATCCCAGAGACAGAACGTTCATCCCTAGTTCTTCTGTCAATGTCGTGATAATGCGCTCTAATAGCCGATTAATAGTTTGGGCTGAGTTGACATATTTTCTGATTATGTCTGCCCGATCGCTGAGCATTCAAAATTTTCTGGGTATCTAAAGTTACCTCATTGGGTCATGCATAGGCCAATGCTCTGGGGGAGCTACCGCTCTGGGATGGAGGCGATCGGACACAAAACTTAATCCTCCTCTTATTGAGAAATACTTGCAAAAAGAAAGGGAATGTGGTTCCATCGTTATTGACTAGAGTTCTCAACTAGTAATCCATACCCGTAAAATAGACGAACACAACGTGTTCAGTCCTTGCAGGATTTTGGCTGGAATTCTTGCCTGAAAAAGCGGAGGAACATTCACCGCACTTAAAGCAAAACAAATTGGAGAATCTGCAATGCAGACTTACGATAAAGCTGATGTCAAATATGATTGGTGGGCAGGCAATGCTCGATTTGCCAACACCTCCGGGCTATTTATTGCTGCCCATGTGGCTCAAGCCGCGTTAATTACCTTTTGGGCCGGAGCCTTTACGCTCTTTGAAATTTCCTCCTACAACCCAAATGCTCCGATGGGTGAACAAGGGTTAATTTTGCTGCCTCACCTAGCCAGCTTGGGGCTGGGGGTAGGGCAAGGAGGGCAAGTGATTGATACTTACCCCTACTTCGTGATCGGTGCCGTCCACCTGATCTCATCGGCAGTTTTAGGCGCAGGTGCTTTATTTCACACCGTTAGAGGTCCAGAGGACTTAAAGCAAGCCAAAGGTAACGCTAGAAGGTTTCACTTTGAGTGGAGCGACCCGAAACAGTTGGGTTTAATTTTAGGACACCATCTCCTTTTCTTGGGCGCAGGAGCTTTATTGCTTGTCGCAAAAGCCATGTTTTGGGGCGGGCTTTACGATGCTGCCTCCCAAACAGTAAGGGTTGTGACCTCGCCTACCCTTAATCCTGCTATTATCTATGGCTACCAAACTCATTTTGCCAGTGTTGATAACCTGGAAGATTTAGTGGGGGGACATGTCTATGTCGGTGTTTTGTTAATTGCAGGCGGCATTTGGCACATTATCGTTCCACCGCTAAACTGGGCAAAAAAAGTTCTCATCTTTTCAGGTGAAGCTATTCTTTCCTATTCTTTAGGCGGCATTGCCCTGGCTGGGTTTGTGGCGGCTTACTTTTGTGCCGTCAACACTTTGGCATATCCGGTCGAGTTTTATGGACCTGTGCTAGATGTGAAGTTAGGAGTAACTCCTTATTTGCTGATACTGTCGTATTGCCCTTGGGTGCGCATACCGCTCGGTGTTGGTTAGCCAATGCCCATTCTTTTTAGCGTTCTTCTTTTTACAAGGACATCTCTGGCACGCTCTAAGAGCGATCGGATTTGATTTCAAACGAGTCGAGCGTGCGCTCAATGCTGTGGAAAGTTAACCGCTAATATCTAAGTGCCCAGGGTGCGTCGGATCGCCAAAATCCCTTTAAAGCGCTCCACGCCCCTTTCTTTTGATACTCTTGATTTCCGTCTCCCATGCCCGAAAACTCACAAAACGATTTACAGGCTGATGCACCCGCTCAAAACGTTGGATCTCCTTATTCAATTAATGCCCTAAAAGCATCTCTTCACCAGCGAGGCTTTCGGTTAACGGCTCAACGGCAAAAGATTCTTAATATCTTTCAAACCTTGACTCAGGGCGATCATCTCAGTGCAGAGGAACTACATGTTATTCTCCAACGCCAAGGTGAGCGCACCAGTTTATCAACGGTTTATCGGACGCTTCATTTAATGACCCAGATGGGGTTATTACGCGAGTTGGAATTTGCGGAAGGGCACAAGCACTATGAGTTAAATTTACCGTCTCCTGACCAGCATCATCATTTAGTGTGTGTGCAGTGTAATCGCACGCTGGAGTTCAAAAATGATTTGATTTTGAAAATGGGTTCTAAGCAAACCGAGGCTCATGGCTATCATTTATTAGACTGCCAGTTAACCCTCCATGTGATTTGTCCAGAGGCTTTTACTCAAGACTGGCGCACGTTGCAGCGTGGATGGAGGTGTGATAAAAGCCTGAAACTCGCTGAAACGTCAGAGTCGCCAGGGTAAGTATTTTTAGGGATTAACTTGGCAATATACTGGGCAATAAATTTGGCAATATTTGTTGTGCATTCATTACAGTATTAACTCTTTCAGTATTAAAAATGATGGAGAAGGGTGGGTTAGGCAATGTCGTAATGTGCCAGGATAACGGGTCTCGATGCGTGACTGATGCTAGCAGCATCCTACACTTCAGGTCAGAGGTTTGATTTAAGTCAATAGGTTGTTTATTCATTATTTAAAGGTCAAAGGAAGTTTAATGTCTAAGTTGCCGGATGTGCTGATGTTGAGTGCCAGTCCTAGCTTGAAAGGGTTTAATCAGTCGCTCATGCGCCATTTGTCTTGGCAGGTGACGATCGCTCAATGGGAATATTGCCAAAGTAAGGATGAGGCAAGTTCTTTAGAAGTGGCATTGATACTTCTACATGACTATCTCAAAACGAGTCATCGTCCTGTTCATTTAATTGGTCATGGCATCAGTGGATTGGTGGGGCTGCTTTATGCGCGTCGGCATCCTGAACGAGTTAAATCGCTGACCTTGCTATCGGTGGGAATGCACCCCGCAGTGGACTGGCAGGCGCACTATCACGTTCACTTAAAGCTTTTGCCCTGTAGCCGCGAAACAATTTTGATGCAAATGGTCTACAACTTATTTGGCTATCAGTCTAGACCGATCGCTCAAGATTTGGTCAAAATTTTGGAGCAAGATTTGTGTAATTCTCTGTCTCCTCACACTGTATTCCAATCTACCTCTATTTCGCCTGACACGATTCCTGTGCCGATGTTGGTTTGTGGGAGCGAAGACGATGTGATTATTACGCCCCACGAGCTGCAAGGATGGCGAGATTGGCTAGGAAAGGGCGATCGCATCTGGAAATGTCCTCAGGGACGGCATTTCTTCCACTATTTTCATCCTCAATGGTGACTCGACAGATTCTTAATTTCTGGGCTGCTTTGCCATCAGAACCCTATCAGTGCCGAACCAATCGCTCTAACGATGCGTTAACCATTCCATCCGAATACTGATCTGCCAGAAGGATTTTATGTTGTATTTAACTCTCATTCCAGCTAGTAAAACCCTGTTACCGCCGCTTTTCACTCTCTTGATCGGCAGCGGTCTAATGAGCTTAGCTTGGTCAATGGTTAAAACTGTTCAACAAGGCATTAATCATCTCAAAAAACTTCATCAGGTTCCTTGCGATCGCTGCGTTTTTCATACTGGAAGCTATTTATTAAAATGCACGGTTCATCCCAGTAAAGCATTTACCGAAGACTCGATAGGCTGCCTAGATTATGAACCAACTTGTCATCGTATTTCACCATGTTCTCAGGCTGGTCAAAGGAAAGGAAAGCTTTAAAGAAGCCCCAACGTTTTAACATTAGGGCTTTTTTATCTCAGTGGTCTATCTCAGCTCATTATCGACCCATTAATTCAAAATGACCAGAGTATCGTCTGCCAGGAAATGAGCCAAATGATAAGCGCGTTCTTCAGTTTTAAGCAAAATCTTCTCGTACAAGTAACGAGTGGCGCGATCGCCCAAACTCTCTGCCGCCGACGCTTGCCGACGCAGTATGCCAATCAGCGCCTGTTCTGCTTGCAAATCATGCGCCACCATTTGACGGCATTGATAAGCACCATCTGACTCTGGTGTGAAGCAGCACAACTCTGCCAGTTTAGTGAAACTCGCCGCCGGGACACCCCCCAAACCGTTCAACCGCTCACCAATTTCGTGAACATGATCCTGAACTTCTTCGTAACTCTCTTGAAAGAACTTATGCAGCGAATAAAACTCTGCTCCTTCCACGACAAAGTGATGCTTTTGGTATTGCAAATACAATGCCTGAAAACTAGCGAGAGCAACATTAAAGCCCTCGCAAATTGGCTCTGTTGTAGAGCGTTCAAGCATCAGCACGTTGTCGTTAACGTGACCAAATGGATGTACGACTGTTTGCAAGTTAGGCATATCGTTTTTCTCTCAGTTTCTCTCAGGACAAGCGACCTACTAGATAGATGCTTGCCTACCAAGGTACAGCAACTTTTGCCTCAAAGTAATGAAGTCTGAGTTTTTTAATGACCTAATGTGAGAGGTAATTAGAAGTCTTTCGCATATTTTTCAGGGTTCATAAAAGCGGATTAGCTCATCACTAGCCCGTATCTAATTAAACCCCTTACCAAAATGTCTAGAGGTGCATTGCCAGAAAAGATCTAATCGCTAATCATTCTCTTTACAAAAGTCAACAAATAATAACACTCCTCTCTTCCTCCCCATGAATATGTTTGAAATCCAATGTTCAGAACGCTGGCAGGTCTACCGTCGGTTACAGGAACTCGATATTCATTGCCTTTGCTCCTCTTACAAGCCTCTGAAGGTGGAGATTAATGGGGCGATCGAAGCGTCTCAAATTTGGAGCGTGACCCGACAATTCACCGCATCTCGCCAGGAGTTAGTCGAGTGGATGGAGAGTTGCTGGAAGTGTAAGGGGCGAAAGCGCGGTAGCTTTTGAGCCGAAGGGAAGGATGGAAGAAACTCAAGGAGGAGCAAAACCAGAGCCTTTATTTTTGGCAAATTTGGGCGGGAATAATGGGGCTGAAGCGACGATATTCTGCTAAATATTGCTCTATTACGACAAACTGCGGCAAGTTGAGGCTGTAGTAAATCCACCGTCCTTCCTGGCGCGATCGCACAAGTTCTGCTTCTTTAAGAACTTTAAGATGAAACGATAGCTTTGATTGATTGACCTCTAAAGAATCACACAAATCACAAACACAAAGTTCCTGAGTGCGGAGGAGATCCAGAACTTTTAATCTGAGCGGCTCAGAGAGTGCATGAAAGCTAGCGGCGATCGCGGCGGTTGGAAGCGTAGAAGTGTGTTGCATCAATTTTTTTTGAGTCGTTTCCCCATTCTATGACCATCGAGCAGAAACAGGGCTAATCCATCCTATCCTTAGCCCTATCCTTAGCCCTCCAGCTTTTTCATCAACAACTGATTGGTTAACTTAGGATCTGCTTTTCCGCCTGTTTGCTTCATAACTTGTCCCACAAAGAAGCCTGCCATATTTTTCTTTCCACCTCTGTACTTTTCCAACTCATCTGGGTGAGCCGCCAACACCTGATCGATCGCCTCTTCGATCACTTTTGGGTCAGAGACTTGAACTAATCCTTTGCTTTCGACCAATGCCTTCGCCGATCCGCCCTTGGTTAACAGCTCCGGTAAAATATCTTTACCAATCTTGTTGCTAATTGTGTTCGATTCAATCAAGCCCACCATTTCTGCCAGCATCTCAGGCTTCAGCGCGATCGCGTCAATGGCAAGTTTCTCGTTGTTCAGATAGGCACTGATATCGCCCATAATCCAGTTGGCAGCTAGTTTAGCCCCAGCCCCAGCGGCGACGGTTGCTTCAAAATATTCTGCCATTGCCCGGTCATCGGTCATTACTCGCGCATCGTAAGGCGATAAACCCATTTCTGTTTCATAGCGGCGGCGTTTACTGGCAGGAAGTTCTGGCAAATCGGCTTTCCAGCGGACTAACTGTTGTTGAGACACTTCAATCGGACCTAAATCTGGCTCAGGGAAATAGCGATAGTCGCTAGACCCTTCTTTGATCCGCATACTGAAGGTCCGTTGGGAGCTTTCGTCCCATAGGCGAGTTTCTTGAACGATCTTTTCACCGGATGCGATCGCCTCAATTTGCCGCTCAATTTCGTAATCGATCGCCCGATGGATCGCATTAAACGAGTTCATATTTTTAATTTCGACCTTGGTGCCAAATTTCTCAGTGCCGACTGGGCGCACCGAAATGTTGACATCACAACGCAGCGATCCTTCCTGCATGTTGCCATCGCTCACACCCAAATAACGCATAATTCGGCGCATCTCTTGGGCATATTCTGCGGCTTCCTGCCCCGATCGCAAATCAGGCTCGGAGACAATTTCTACTAAGGGAACGCCCGCGCGATTATAGTCTACTAACGAATAGGTCGAGCCTGCTAAGCGATCGCTGCCACCATGCACTAATTTTCCGGCATCTTCTTCCATGTGCAGCCGTGTCACTCCAATGCGCTTGCGACGAGAGCTACCGTCCGCATCAACCAGCTCAATTTCTAGCCAGCCATGCTCGGCGATCGGCAAGTCGTACTGGGAGATTTGATAGTTTTTGGGCAGGTCGGGATAAAAATACTGTTTGCGATCGAACTTGCTGTAGGGGGCAATCTGAGCATTGAGCGCCAGTCCGGCTTTGACTGCGTACTCTAACACCTTTTGATTCAGCACAGGCAGCGTTCCGGGTAGGCCCATGCACACCGGGTCAATGTGGGTGTTGGGGTCGGAGCCGAACTGAGCCGACTGGTGGAGAAGATTTGGTTTCGGTGCTCAGTTGGCAATGGGTTTCTAGACCAATTTATTGCTTCGTACTGGGTTTTGGTGGGGGTTGCAGCAGTCATAGGGGGCGATCGTGTTTTAGCGTTATCTCTATTTTACGACTAAAGTCTCCTGACGGAGTAATGTTAAGGGCTGAACGGATCAACGATCGCCTCTTGCCTCTGCCGGACTGAATTGACCAAAAAGACGCGCGAACAATTTACTAATTCCTTGGCTCGAATAATCCGCTCTTGAACAATTTTTTGATGCAATAGCCAAGCCCGGAAGGTTCCGGCTAATAGCCCGCATTCAAGAGGAGGTGTATACCATTTTCCGTTAAGTTCAACGACTAAATTTCCAGTGCAAAATTCGGTGAGTTCTCCATTTTCATTCCATAAAATCACGTCGTCATATCCAGGGCATTGCTGTTGGGCTTGCGCGTAAACTTGGCGATCGCTGGTTTTGTGGTAGAGGAAAATATGGGTAGAATCTATTGGATCTGGGGCAAGGCAGACTCGCAAGGGTTGCTGAGCCTGAACAAAAGGACTAGATTCGTGAGTTAAAATGCCTTGAGGCGAAAGTAAAAGTCGGATTTTGTGGGGTTGGGGGGGAAGGGTTGGGGCGATCGCTTTGAGATAATCCTGCACCATGGATTGATCAACAGGAAACGCAAAATATTGGGCTGATGTGGTCAGTCTTTGAAGGTGCAAATCTAGTAAAAAGTAGTCTTTTTCGGGTGTCCAGAGCAGTGTTTCTAACAGTGAAAACTTGGGTTGCTGGGCAGTCAAAACTTTGGCTTTTGTGCGACATTCTTCAAACTCGGCTCCGGCTTGAGAATCCCAAACAATGCCGCCCCCCACTCCATATTCTGCGATTCGATCATTCTTGTTGATGAGAACGGTGCGGATAGCAACATTGAATTGCGACGTTCTATTCGGCGTGATAAACCCGATCGTACCGGTGTATATTTTACGGGGTGTATTTTCTAGTTCTGCAATGATTTTCATCGTTTGCAGTTTGGGTGCGCCGGTAATGGAAGCACAAGGGAACAGAGCTTGAAAAATTTCACTAATAGGGGCTTGAGTGCGGCATTGCACAGAGGAGGTCATTTGCCAAAGGGTGGGATATTGTTCAAGGTTGAAGAGGCTCGTAACTTCGACCGTGCCGAGTTGGGCAATGCGTCCCAGATCGTTGCGAATCATGTCTACGATCATGATATTTTCGGCTTGGTTTTTTTCAGAGTTTCGCAACCATTGGGCGAGGAGGCGATCGCCCGCATGGGTTAGCCCGCGCGGAACAGTGCCTTTCATGGGTCGGCAGTAAATTTCGTGGCTATTTTGGCGAAAAAAGATCTCGGGAGAAGCACAACAAATTGCCCAGTCTGAGGTTTCAATGAAAGCTCCATATGGGGCATTCTGGGCAAGCTGGTTGAAGTATTGCCAGGGGGATTGGAGAAACGGGGCGTTCAGGCGAAAAGATAAATTAACCTGATAGGTCAGACCTTGGGAAATATAGTGCTTAACCTGGTTGAAGGCTTCATCATATTGAGACTGCGTAATATCGGGGAGCCAAGCTAGGGGTGAAGATAATGAGGGGGGCGGAAGCTTGATGGCTTCGGGTTTGGCATAGAGCCCAAACCAGGCTAAGGGGAAAGAAGTCGTTTTGACCGTAAAGGCGGGGTCAAAGGCGAGGGCGGCTTCGTAGCTGAGGAAGCCTGCTGCGTAGAGGTGATGTTGTTCTACTTGTTGTTGCAGGGTTTTTAAAAGGGAAAGAACTTGGTCGGGGGTGTGGGCGATGAGAGTGGCTACGGGATCGTGAAAACCAAGCCAGACTTGGCTTTGAGCATCGTGAATAATAACAGTGGGTGTGCTGGGTGCCATGCTAATCTCTGTTCACGAGGGGTTGCCGGGACGGGATTAAAGTGAGGTGATAGGGTTGCTGGGCAAAGGCTTTAGCATAGGATGCGGTGAGATAGGGTTGATAGGTATTATCTTGGCTAATGTACGCTTTGAAGAATGCAGTGTTGAATGTTTTGAGATAGTTTTGTGTCACCTTAAACAGTTCATCGGAAAGCATGGCGCGGTTGGTTCCTGTAACGCGATCGAGTAATCTTAAAATGACACGAGTATGGGGCAGCTTTTGGGATACTGCTAGATACTTCTGAACTGAGGGTAAGGCATTAAACATCGGAACTTGCTCAAGAACGAGAGGCGTAACAATGTCTTCATTAGTAGCTTGCCAAAAAACAGGGATGCGAATATTTTTAACGCCTTGGCTGCCATAAATATGTTGGCTCGATGGAACGAATAGAAAGATAGCTTTAATGCGATCGTCCTTTAACTGATAATTGTAACGGGGAAGTTCTAGGGCACGACATTGATAGAGAACAGCGATGTTGATTACATTGATTTGATTGCCACAGTCTTGTTCTAACTGGTTGAAGTTGAGGGTTGCACCTGCTAAGGCTAGGGCTGCGGTGCCGCCTAAGGAGTAGCCAAACATTCCAACTAGTTGCAAGTTGAGTTGATTATGGAAGTCGTTGGCATTGCGTCGGGTGAGTTCGTCTAACACAAAGGAAATATCGAGGGGGCGATCGATAAAATCTTGGCTATCAAAGTTTTCGCTGTAGAGTCCTTTAAAGAAGTCTCTTTGCCGCTGGGCGTTGCTGCCGGGATGATCGAGGACTATGGCTGCAAAACCTTGGGATGCCAGGTGCTGAGCCAAGTCTTTGAAGTGGCTGCGTTCGCCGCCTAAGCCGCCGGAAATGAAAATGATGGGGGCGGGGCTTGAGGTGTGGGGACGGTAGAGATCGAGGGTGAGAGGGCGATTGCGTTTTTCGTCTTTCAAGCTTAAGGTTTGCATTCCGATCGCTAATTTTCCGGGCTGCCGCAAATCAGATAATTGCGTTAGATCGATCGGCGGTTCTGACTGAGCAATTTGGGTCGTTTCTTGTTCTAACTCTGCAACGAACGTATCGGTTTCTTGAATGGTGGTTTTGAGCTGGTTGACAAATTTTAGGGTGCCTGGAAGATTGAGGCGCAGATCGGTTGGAAATTTTTGGAGGAAGTTGAGAAGGCTGAGTCCTTGGGAGTCTTCGGCGGCTTGGAGGAGGGCGGCACGAATGGCATAGAATCCGTTTTGGCGATCGCGGGTTTGAACTAGGTCGCCCAGCCGTTTGAGCAACCGTTCGGCAGTGACAGTGTAGGTAACGCGGGACAAGATAACCGGGTTGACTTCGTTTTTAAGGCGGAGGAGATTTCTAATTTGGGCTTGCCGTTCGGGGCTGAAGCGATTGAGGATAAATTTTAACTGAGGCGGAATCGTGCCGGTTTGGGCAAATTGGTTGAGGTCATCTACCGCAATAGAGAATTCAAAGGGTCCATAGTTGAGATAAATGTGTTCAGCGGCTTTAGCAGGAGCGGCGATCGCCATCAGCGCCGTGAAAATTAGGGGAGTAAGCCAGAGTCGAGGGTTACGAATCATCGTTTCATCGTTTGAGCAATAGGGAGAGGCTTTTTTTAACTTTGCCACGCAGGAGCAAGAGAGAGCGATGAAGGTGAGTTTTGGGGGCGAGATATTTTTTGAGCAGGGTGGTCATGTCGTGGGGGTGAGGCGATCGCCATTCTGCCAGTATATTGAGTTGCTGGTTTAGAAACTTCTCTTGACAAACTTTTCGCTGAATTTTGCCGCTGGAGGTTTTTGGAAGGCTGCCGGGTTTGAGGAAGGCGATCGCGTGGACATCGACAAAATGTTGGTTGAAAATTGCCCAACGAATTGCTTCTACGGTCGCTTCCACGTCCAGGATATGGCGATGGTGGCGATCGACTTCTAGGGCAAGAACGAGCTTTTCTTCGCGGTCTACGGAGATGGCAAAAGCGGCGCTGGCATTGGGACGGAGGGCAGGATGGCAGTTTTCGGCGGTTTGTTCAAGGTGCTGAGGATAGTGGTTGAAGCCCCAGAAGACTAGAATTTCTTTCAGGCGACCCGTAATATAGAGCTCTTGATTTTGAGAAAGCCGAGGTCGCCCGTGCGTAGAAAGGTTTGATTCGGAAAATTTTTGAGGGTGGCTTCAAAGGTTTGCTGAGTGTGTTCAGGAAGATGCCAATAGCCTTGACCTATGCCCGATCCCGTTACCCAAATTTCACCGATTTGGTCTGGAGGACAGGGGCAAAGAGTCTGAGGATCGACGATGACAATTTGGGTGTCTTGCCAAGTGCGACCACAACTCACCAAGGGGCGCGCTTCAGGATCGGGGGCAGGGGTGGCGATCGCTCGGTTTTCTTTCAGGAAAACTGGATCGAGATAAAGGATCGGGGGCATCTCGGTTTTCAGGCTGCCCGTAATTAAGAGAGTCGCTTCTGCCATGCCGTAGCAGGGATAAAAAGCCTGGGGACGAAAGCCGCACGGGGCAAAGGTGGCGGCGAATTGGTTCAGGGTCTGGGGGCGGATCGGTTCGGCTCCTGTAAAGGCAACTTCCCAGTGACTGAGGTCAAGGGTTTGACGCTGTTGGGATGTGGTTTGGCGACAGAGCAGATCGTAGGCAAAGTTGGGTGCGCCGCTGGTCGTGGCTTGGTAATGAGAGAGGGCTTGGAGCCAGCGAAAGGGCTTTTGAACGAAGGCAAGCGGAGACATGAGAATGCTCGGAATACCGAGGTGTAAGGGCTGAAGGACGTTGCCCATCAGCCCCATGTCGTGAAACAGAGGAAGCCAGCCGACGTTAATGGTTTGGGAATTGCTGCCGAAGGCGATTTCCAGGGTTTTTTGCTGGCTGCGGATGTTGGCATGGGTGACCATGACGCCCTTGGGAATGCCGGTGGAACCCGAGGTGTATTGGAGGAAGGCAAGGCTTTCGGGGGTGAGGGTGGGGAGGGGCGATCGCTCTTCTGAGGCAAGTTGATTGGTGATGATCCAGTGGGTGGGACTGAGCGGGCGAAGTTTGGAGGGCAGGGCAGCTTCGGTGAGAATGAGTTGGGCTTGGGCAGAAGTGAGGCGGGCTTGGAGGTCGGTCAGGTCTTGTTGATTGCGAGGCGGATGACAGGGGACGGCAATGACTCCGGCGCACAGGCAAGCATAGAAGGCGGTGATGAATTCTAGCCCTGATTCATAGGAATAGATGAGAAGGGCTCTTTCGGTGGCATAGGGGACGAGATGGGTGGCGATCGCCTCTGCTTTTTCTGCCAGTTCGGCGTAGGTGAGGGAGGTGGGGGTTAGTTCGCCGTTTTTCAAAAATATGTAAGCGGTTTGATTCGCTTGGCGTTGGGCACGGTGGCGTAATAGGTCTACTACAGTTTGCATAGGGACTGCATGATATCTGGGCTTACCGGAGGAGGGGCGATCGAAGCTTTAGTTTATTATCAGGAGTTTATTATCAAACTGCGGGAATAATTTGGCAGAATCTTTTATGAAAATTGCGATTTTAAGTTCTGGTTTTTTGCCCGTAGTGGATGGAGTGACCGTGGCTCAAATGAATCGGCTGCGCTGGCTCAGTCGCTGGGGGCATGAGGTGCTGCTATTTTGTCCGGATTATCAACCCATTGAAAGAGTGTATCCAAATTGGCGGGCGTTCACAGGAGAAATTTTGTCCGGGGTGAGGGTTGTCAATTTAGCAAGTACGTCTTATATGGGCATTGAGTTCGAGCGGAATGTTAGCCCAAAGTCTTATCAAACAGTGCTGCGAGAGTTAGCAGCATTTCAGCCAGATGTGATTCATGTGGATGAAGCGGAACGATTGGCAAATGGTTTTTTTAGGTTTCCAGGAATCAGATTTGCCAAGAAGATGGGAATTCCTTGTATCAGTTTTTTTCATACAAACTTTGTGGAGTATACAGAGGACTTTTTGGAGGTGCCAACGCCTGTTTTGCAGAGCTTGCAGTTTATCTTGAGACGGATATTTGCTTGGATTTACAACGCTTATGATGTCACGCTGGTGGGAAGTCAGGATGCGTACAAAAAGGTGACGCAGATGGGAATTAGAAACGGGTTGCGGGGAGATTTTTTGGGAGTTGATGGGGAACGGTTTGAGTCTGAATTGCGAGAACGGAATTTTTTTGAAACGCAATATGATTTAGAGGATTTAGCAGACAAGGTGAAGTTAGTCTTTGTGGGACGGTTAACGCCGGATAAGGGCTGGAAGTTTGCCATGAGTGCATTGGAACAGATGGTGCGGCGGCAGGACATGAGCCAAGTAGCAATTTTAATTGCAGGAGATGGAGAGATGCGGGCTGAAATTTCAGGGCGCTTGGGAAAGTTGGCTCATTGTTTGGGACGAGTTCCGCCCAGTGATATTCCGGCTTTGTTGGCGAATGGTGATGTGCTGGTGACGACTTCAGAAAAAGAGACGCGGGGGCTGACGATTTTGGAAGGATTTGCAGCCGGAATTCCGGCGATCGCTCCTCGCGCTGGAGGAGTGACTGACAGTATTAAGGATGGGGTGAATGGGTTTTTGTTTGCCCCAGGAAATGGAGAAGATTTTGCAGAGAAGTTAAATCGCCTCATTAACGATGCTGATCTGCGTGGGGAAATGGGCAGGCAGGGCAAGGCATCGGTACGGCAATACGACTGGGAGCAGACGGTTGGGAATTTACTGCAAGTCTGGGAGGAGGCGATCGCCCAGAAGCGGCTTTCCCGGAAGCCTCTCTAGAGCCAGATAACAATCCTATTTAAACGGTGAGATTCCCATCTACCCCCATTCCCAACCCTTCTACCAGAGCCTACTGTATACACGGTAGCCTGCCTTGGAAGAAGGGGCTGGGGGTTGAGGGTTAGTTACACATCGCCTGTTATGGCAGGAAAGTGGGTTGGAACAGGGGGCAAGGCGATCGCTTCCAGGTTGTTTAAGTTGGTATCAATCTTGTCTTGAAATGAGGGAGGACTCAGAGTAGGCTAAAATTCAGATTAAGTTTTATCGGCTGGGGGGAATCGGCGTGGTTAGTTTGGACTCAGAGCAACTTGAGCAACTCAAGGCAATTGGCACATTTCTGGGCGAAGTGCGCGAAGAGGAAGGGCGAACCTTAGAGGATATTGCAACTAAGACTTATATCCCGCTGCGATTGTTAAGGGCGATCGAGGCAGGACAAGAACAGATTTTGCCCGAACCTGTTTTTGTTCAAGGCTTTATTCGCCGCTATGGCGATGCCCTAGGATTAGACGGCAACGAACTGTCTAAACGGTTTCCAGTAAACGCAGTCCCTGTGATCTCAGCCTTTACCGCTCACCAAGAAGCTAAAACTGGCTTACCCGACCCTGAACCGGGCGCTGCCTATGTTCCCCCTGCCACAAATGTTTGGCAGCCCGCAGAACTGCCTTCTTCTCGTCCTCCTTATCTTCTCATTGGAGGGATTGCTCTGGCAGTGTTGGCAGGGCTGGGAAGCGTTGTTTTGCCGCTTCTAAAACCCAGCACCCCGATCGCCAGTGCTCCGTCGGCTCCGTCGGTTAAGCCTGCTGCTCCGGTGGCGGCTCCCCTTACAGATCCGGTGCCGTCTCCTGAAGTCTCTGCTGCCAAGGAAACTCCCATTGCAGCCAGTCCAATTACCGCTAGTCCCATTACAGCCAGCCCAACGCCCGCGGCTACCGCGATCGCCTCTCCTGTTGATCCTAATTCTCCAGTTTCTATTGATGTGAAGGTAAGCGATCGCTCCTGGGTGCAAGTGGTGGTGGATGGGGCTGTGGAGTACGAAGGCATCCTAGAAACGGGTGCCCAGCAAAGTTGGTCTGGGAAGGAGTCGATTATCATCTCATCGGGCAATGCCGGGGCCGTTTCAGTTGCTTTTAACAAAGGAGTTGCTCAGACGATGGGGAAACTGGGCGCGATCGAAGAAAAAACCTATACTGCAAAGGGCGTTCAGTAAATAATTTGAGGTTAGGGAGTAGCAGAAAAAAGCTGCCCCGAAACGCCCCCTAAATCCCCATTCTAGGGAACTTCCGAACCCTTCAAAGTCCCCCAGAATGGGGGATTCAGGGGGCTAATCAGATGAGGCATCCCATAGAACTTTATTGAAACGCAGATCCCTTAGTTGCCCATCGTGTCTTATTTAGCTGCTTTATCTTATTTAGATGCTTTAAAGGTGTTTTAACCGCGATCGCGCCGGGTCAAAATTTTGCAAGACCAAGCTTCAGTTTAACGGTCTGGCTTTCTTCTATATCTTAAAATAGCAGGTAAAAGTAGCAGGTTTTGAGCAAGCGCAACCTTTCATACAGCAATGCCCAAAACCGTCTCTAAAGTCATCCCTAAATTTGGGTCTAGGCTTTCGTTTCAATGGTTTTGCACCAGTCATTAATCTAACCTAAATCTATTCTTGTTAGTTTGATAGCGAGTTCTTAACGTTGTGATGGGATGCTGTGTTGGCATCGTAGTCAGGGTGTATGAATTACATTTCTTCAAGTGTGATCGGTGACACGTCAGTCACCGTCGTTTTCGTTTGTGCATTTTACTCCCTGAATTGACAACATGACAGAACTTAAAGGATTTGCTTCTCTACCTGCGGATACTTTCGCGGCTGGTCCCCAGTCGGGTAAAGATGTTACGACCACTAACCGGACTACTCCTTTTGCAAGCCAACCTGTGCAAGGGTTTAGCGGGGTGCAATTTGCAGATCAAGATTCGTTTTGGTTTTTGCCAGACAATGGGTTTGGCGCTAAGGCAAATAGTTCAGATTTTTTATTGCGGCTTTACCGAGTTGATCCTAGCTACCGGGGCGTAGAAACGGGTGACGGCAGCGTTAATGTCGGTGAATTTATTCAGTTTGCTGATCCTGATCACAAGGTTCCCTTCAAGATTACTCAGGATGGAACGGCGGAGCGATTGTTGACAGGGGCAGACTTTGATATTGAGTCGTTTGTGTTAGCAGCAGATGGCACGATTTGGGTGGGGGATGAATTTGGTCCTTATTTGCTGCATTTTGATACCTCTGGGAAACTGTTGGAGGCACCGATCGCCACTCCCAATTTTTCCAAGTTTAAGACGTTGAACGGTCAAGTGCCTTTGGTGCTAGGTCATCGAGGTGCCAGCGGCGAACGTCCGGAGCATACGCTAGCTTCTTATGAATTGGCGATCGCTCAAGGTGCTGATTTCATTGAGCCCGACTTGGTTTCTACTAAAGATGGCGTGTTAGTTGCGCGTCATGAGAACGAGATTTCTGGAACCACGGATGTCGCGTCGCGCCCAGAGTTTGCTAGCCGCAAAGCGACCAAAATTATTGATGGCACGTCTTTTACGGGCTGGTTTGCTGAAGATTTTACGCTAGCAGAGATCAAGACTTTGCGGGCGATCGAGCGGTTGTCGTTTAGAGATCAGTCTTATAACGGACAGTTTGAAATTCCGACGCTGCAAGAAATTATTGATTTAGCGAAGCAGAAGAGCATCGAAACAGGGCGGACGATTGGGATTTATCCTGAAACGAAGCATCCGACTTATCACGATTCTATTGGGCTTTCGTTGGAAGAGCCGTTAGTTAAAATTCTCAAGGCGAATGGACTGGATAAAAAAGATTCTGCGGTCTTTATTCAATCTTTTGAGGTCGGGAACCTGAAGGAGTTGAATACGCTGATTGATGCGCCTTTGGTACAGCTTTTTGATGCCGCAGATATCGCCCTAGATGGAACGCTGATTGAAACTCGCTCGGCTGATTTTGTGGCAAGCGGCGATCAACGGACGATGGAGATTTGCGATCGCCTGAAGGATTGAAAGAAATTGCAACCTACGCTGATGGCATTGGACCTTGGAAACGGATGATTGTGTCGGTAAAGGGCACAGATGCGAACGGCGATGGGAAGGCAGATGATGTCAACAAGGATGGATCGGTGAATGATGCCGACAAGACAACCACCGCACCAACCACACTGATTCAGGATGCCCACAACGCAGGTTTGCAGGTTCATCCTTACACGTTTAGAAACGAGCCTCAGTATTTAGCAGCAGATTACAACGGTAATCCTGAAGCGGAGTACAGACAGTTTATTTCATTGGGTGTGGATGCTTTCTTCACTGATTTTCCTGGCACCGGAAACAAGGTGAGAACTCAGGCTGCTGCGGATCAGGTGCGATCGCCCGATAATCCAGCAGTGCTAGCAGGCACCCAACTCGCCAATCTGGGAGGCTCTAGAGGCTTTGAGGGAATGGCGATTAATGCCGACAAAACCAAGCTGTATCCCTTGCTAGAAGGCTCTGTAGTCGGTGATCCTAGCAATGCGCTGCGGATTCATCAATACGATGTGGCTTCTAAAAAATATGAAGGATTGGTGGGATATTACAAACTAGAAAATCCTGCCAATGCGATCGGAGATTTTACCGTTATCAACAACCATGAGTACTTGGTGATTGAACGGGA
The DNA here is from genome assembly GCA_012034615.1 of Leptolyngbyaceae cyanobacterium CSU_1_4. GTDB lineage: Bacteria > Cyanobacteriota > Cyanobacteriia > Elainellales > Elainellaceae > Timaviella. The sequence continues at coordinate 49,106 of JAAUPA010000001.1, forward strand.
TAATAACCAGGGCGATAATGCAAAATTCAAGAAAATCTTCAAGGTAGATTTCTCGAAGAAAGATGCAAACGGCTACGTTGCAAAAGCAGAAGTGGCAGATTTATTGAACATTGCTGATCCTCAAGATCTCAATCAAGATGGCAGCACTGTTTACAGGATGCCGTTTCAAACGATCGAAGATGTGTTGGTCATTGACGCTCAAACAATCTTGGTGGCTAACGACAACAACTATCCGTTCTCCGTGGGCAGACCTCCGGCGATCGACAACAACGAGCAGGTTTTATTGACATTGGATCAGCCGCTCAATGTTGATTCGAGAGTGGGGCTAGCAGGTTTGAATCAGCCTTCAGAGGGTGGCACAGAGGAGCCCGGAACCCAAACCGGAACAGCAAAGAACGTCATCATCATGATTGGCGATGGCATGGGCTGGGAAATGGCTCGCGCTGCGGCAATCTATCAGCAAATTCAAGCGGGAAACACAGGGAAAAGTCTCAGCGATTTCTACACCTCTGGCGTAGGAACGGGTCTGAGCTTTCAAAGCCTCACGGGTTATGCTCTGTCAACCACCTATGGCACCACGATCGCAGGTACGAACGGGGTGTTCAGCACAGGCAACTCTGCCCTCACCACCTCCGACTCAGCAACAGCCGGTAGCCCCCTTACCCCTGGGTTCCAGTTCAACCCTGGTTTCAACCCAGGCACTACAGCTTCGGGTGGTGCAACGACTGCTAGTGGCGCAGCCGGAAACTTGGTGGGATACGATGCCGTGCGGGGCGGGCTATATCCTTGGGATGCTGCCTATTACGGCGGTGCTGTAGCCCTCGGCTTTGATAAAGAATATATCAAAGCTAGTTATCCAGACTCGGCAAACACAGCGACCACCTTGTATACCGGAGTGAAGAGCTACAACAACGCGATCGGGGTAGACATTTTCGAGCAACCTCTCGAAACTATTCTGGTGACCTCGGCGCTGGCTGGCAAATCAACCGGTTTGGTCACCTCTGTGCCCATCGACCATGCCACCCCAGGTGCCGCCGCCGCCACAGTCAACCGTCGAGGGAAGTACGACACTCCCACCCCCGATTTAGACAACATTCTGCAACAAGAGCTGCGGATCTATCAGCCGACTGTGCTCTTAGGCGGTGGTAATCCCCTTTCTATTCCTGCTGATCCTTTGCCTGAAGGCGTTGAGCCTCCGCGCGACTTTACTTTTGTTTCTAAAGATACCTACGAGTATTTGCAAGCCAACCCCACGGATAACCGCTACGGCTACACCTTCCTAGAGCGAGGCGCAAATGCAGCGGATACATTAGCCGCTACAGCCGCTAGTCTTGATCCTAATAAGGGCGATCGCTTGGTGGGTTTGTACGGTGCGCGCGGACAAAACGGCAACCTGCCCGTGTCTTCTGCCAATGGCGATTACAGCACCACAGGTTTAAATCTGTTCTCGGTTAACAGCACTCAAGGGTTGAAACAAGACTTCCTAAGACCATTGAACCCGGGTGAAACAGATGAGCAGTTCATTGCCCGTGAGCGCAATGAAAACCCCACGCTGCAAGACCTGACCGTCGCCGCCCTAGATGTGTTGGGTAAAGACAAGGATGGCTTCTGGTTGATGGTGGAAGGCGGCGACATTGACTGGTCTGCCCATGACAACAACATCGACAATTTGATCGGCACGATGTTGGCTTTTGATAATGCAGTCAAGTCCACTATTGAGTGGATTGAGGCAAACGGCGGCTGGGAAAAAAATCAGCTCATTGTCACAGCCGACCACGACCACTACCTAACGTTAAATGACAACTTCCCTGCCCTGCTGCAAACTCTAGGCGCTGAAGCACTGACTGAGATTGATGACGCGACTGCCGCCGGAAACTTCTGGGGGTCTGACCCTAACGTGAAGTACGGCTGGGGTAACCACTCCAACCGTCCGGTGCCTGTCTACTACCAGGGAGCAGGTTCTGATTTTCTGACTAACTTCATTGGTCAGGACTATAACAGCTACGGCTACCAAATTCCTGGATACGCGGTTGGTGTAGACCAAAACCAAATTTATCAAACCATGCTGGCAGGCATCACGGGTTCCCCTGATCGGGCTGTTGTTGAAGGTTCTCAAGTGATTGATGGCACCAATAACGGTACACCGGGCGATGACATCATCTACACGGGTGCATTTGATGATGTTATCCATGCCGATGGTGGTGACAATCAAATCTTTGCGAACCAGGGCAATAACACAATTTATGCCCATGATGGCGATGACTTGGCTTACGCAGGCACGGGCAACGATCGCTTCTTCTTGAATGGTGGCGTTAATACCGTTTTGCGGGGGCAGGCGATGACTACATTCGCGCAGGTGATGGCGATAATGAGGTTTATGCAGGTGCTGGCAACGAGGACATTGTGTTAGGCAGAGGCAACAACTATGTTGATGCGGGTTCTGGCAACGATATTCTGTTTGTAGGCAATGGTAACAATACGATCTTGGCTGGTGCAGGCAATGACACTCTCTATGTCGGTTCTGGTAACAATGCCATTAATGCGGGCGTTGGCGAAGATGTCGTAACGGTGACAAACGGTGGTAAGAACACCTTCACTTTGAATGCAGGCGTTGGATCAGTCACGATCAATGGCTTCAATTCTGAGGCTAAGTTCAGGCTGGGTACAGGTCTGGCGGTAGCTGATGTAAAGTTAACCCTCAGTGGTAACAACACTTTGATCAGCAAAGGTGATGATTTATTGGCAACCTTAGCTGGAGTCATTCTCTCGGCTTTACCTGTTTAATTGAGTCGGTTTAGCTGAATCGATTTAATCCAGTGGGTTGAATAATATAGCGATCGCTCCTATTTTCTAGGGGCGATCGCTGTCTTGAACGGGCTTGCTTCTGTTGTGAATGAGCAGGTTGCTATCTTAAATAAGCTTGCTCCTATTATGGATAAGCTTGCCGCTATTTTGAATGAGCTTGTAGTTGCTTTAGATGAGCTTGCCGCTATTTTGGGATAGCTTGCTGCTATTTTGAAGGAGCTTGTTGCTATTGTCATGTAACGTTGCGCCATTATTTAGCAACCTGGCATGTCCGCCCGAATAGATTCATCCGCCGTGGGCAAACTCTGGGTATAAAGTCATCCCACCATCTATAAATAAAGTGGTGCCATGCACATAGTCTGAATCATCGGAAGCAAGCCACACGACTGCTTTGCCAATGTCATCAGGAACCCCAATGCGATTATAAGGAATTAGTTTTAGCAGAGCGGCTTTTTCCTCGGGCGTATCTCGCTCTGATTCATTAATAGAAGTGCGATCGCGCCGGGTGCAATGCTATTCACCCGAATTTTGTAAGGTGCAAGCTCTTGAGCAATACTTTTCATCATTAGGTCAATGCCGCCTTTACTAGAAGCATAGTTAACATGACCTGCCCAAGGAATCACTTGATGCACCGAACTAATACAAATAATCTTTCCGGCGGCACAAGAGAGCTCAGGCTTCACCCCTCGTTTTAGAAACTCTTTGGCGGCTTCGCGCGCGCACAAAAACTGTCCTGTTAGGTTAACACCGATGACCACATTCCATTGGTCGATCGTCATCTCTACAAAGGCAGCATCTTTTTGAATGCCAGCATTGTTCACTAAAATATCGATCGTGCCGAACTCTTGATACATTTGAGCAAACAAGGCAAGAACTTCCTCTTCCTTGGCAACGTTTGCCCCAATAGCGATCGCCCTACCGCCTTGCGATCGAATATCGTTAACGATATTCTCTGCTGCTTCTAAATCAGAATTGTAATTAATCACCACAGAGGCACCCGCCTTTGCCAGATTTCGAGCCGCCGCCTCACCAATCCCAGAACTTGAACCCGTAACTAAAGCGATTTGACCTTTTAGTAAGTCAGGAGAATAGCTCATTAGAACGGCTTACCTACATGATCTGGAACATCCACAATTTAAGACGAGACCGAGATCGCGACATCTATCCAATGGAAGAAGCGGATTAGGTTCTCCTAGAATTGCGGCGGAAGGTTCTTAGATTTGATCTACCTACTGAATATTGTTGAGATAATTCACGCCTCCAAGCTGCTCCATTTGGCGCAAAATCCAGTACTGGCGATCGAGCACCACCGTCGAAGGTTGATTGACCTGATAGAGTTCGGGACCTGGCAAAACGGCGGCGAGAAGAGCCGCTTCCTCGCGGTTAAGTTGGCTGGCAGAATGGGCGAAGAATTGCTGGCTAGCCGCCTCGACTCCAAAAATCTGAGTGCTGAATTGGGCAATGTTGAGATAAATTTCTAAGATTCGCTGCTTACTCCAAAGCCATTCAATAAGAACAGTGAACCACGCTTCCAGAGCTTTGCGGAAGAGACTGCGTCCTGACCAGAGATAGAGATTTTTGGCGACTTGTTGGCTAATCGTACTCGCGCCTCTCAGGTCGCTTCCTTGGTTGTAGTCGGTGATGGCTTGCTGGAGGGCTTCCCAGTCGAACCCGTGGTGGCTGGGAAATTGTTGATCTTCGCCCGCGATCGCTGCTAAGGGCATCTCTGGGGAAATTTGGCTATAGGGTGTCCAGCGATATTGGTAGATTTGCTTGTTCTGGAACACCGATTGCAGCATAAAGCTGGAGGTGGGGAGGGGAAGCCAGCGCCAGGGAAGGATGAGAAGAATAGACAGGAGGGCAGTGGCGATCGTGAGGCTAATTCCGGTGAACAAGAGGCGACGGATGGAGAAGCAACGAAGCCAGCGAAATTTACGACGATGAATCACGGGGAAGTTGAGAGGGCTTGGGGTGTTCCTATGATAATCACTCTTCTCCTAGAGCGGAAAAAGGGAGCCAGAATCAAAGTCCCTCTCCCGTTTTGGGCTACCGTGTATACGAAACTCTAAACTGGCTTCGTTGCAGTCTTTTTCTCCCCCTAAATCCCCCATTCTGGGGGAATTTGAAAGCACAGAACTGGCTCGGAAGTCCCCCAGAATGGGGGATTTAGGGGGCGGTTCGCCGGGGCGTAGCTGGATTCAACAACTTGTGTGTAGACGGTAGCCCGTTTTGGGAGAGGGATTGGGGGGTGAGGGCGCAAAACTGGAATGCACCCCATCCAATCAATACATCCAATCAATAGATGGGAGAGGTGGGAAGGAGGTTATTTAGGCTGAGCCTCTGTTCGAGGAAAGGTATAAATGAGGTAGCTTAAAACCCCAACGTTAATCACAAAAACTAATAACTTAATGAGGCTGGCTTCACGGATGAGCTCATAAACTTCGGGGGGAATGCCCAGGCTAACAAGGGTAATCACTAAGAGATGCGCCCAAGTCTTTTGCTGCCATAGCCCGATCGCCTCCACCGCAGTCACTGCACCATAAATTCCGGTGGCAAGTCCGCTAAATTGGAGAGTGCGAGGATCGAGCTTTAAGACTTTGTCTAAACCCCAATCGACAAAACCGATCTGGGTTTCGGGAGTGTAGGTTTCGGCAAATTGGGCGATCGCTTCATAGTTCTTAAGCGCCAAAAAGATTGCCACTGATGCCACCATGAACACCACGGCAAAAAAAGCTTTATAGACAACAATTGCGATTAACCCAAGGGGGCGTTGATGTGGCATAGAAAGTTAAGCAGCGTTAGGCAGATTATCTTGTCATGTTAACAGATAAGACTCAGCCGGGATGTCTTACGCCTGACTATCAAACCGAGTCCGAAAGCTGCCGTACTTCAGCCAATATTGCTTGAGGGTATGGCAAGGTGCGTGCAAACTTGCCTTCGATCGATACAACAGCACTTGCCGATGATCGCCCATCCAAATTTTGTCTACGGGGTCTACTGAAATCACGGTGCCGCCCAAAGAAGCGACACAGGCAGAAAAGCGATCGACTGCGCTAAAATCTACGGTTTCAAAGACAAAGAAGTTGCCTGAACAAATTAAGTGGCGGCTTCTGATCCAACATTGCATTTTTTTCTGAGCTTCTGGCGGTAGCATTCTAGCGGAATCGGGTTCTAGAACTGAGGGAATGCTAGGAGATAGCTGGGACTTCATGGGCAAAACTCTCCCGTTTTTCAAAGCGCAGGGGTCCGTGTTCAGACCCCCATTTTTGCTCGTGTGTATTAATGTCCAAGCCTTTGTCGAGACTGACCCAGGTGGTTTCCGTAATTTCGACATCGCTGACCAGATAGGTTTGGCAGCCACCCTTCTCAATTAAACAAAGGTTGCCAGGTTCCACCTGACCTCGAAACAAACTACCCTCTTGGGTAAAAACCATGGAGCAGTTGGGTCGCCGTTCGATGCAGTTTGGAGTAATGGTTTTGAGAATGTTTAAGTCACGAGCTGCGCCTGCGTAAAGCACTGAATCTTTGAGGCTATAGTTTTCGATGTAAATATGATTCCCGCGATCGACCAAACAATGAATGCCTTGGCGGTAGGGAGACCACAAATCATAGTCATAAACTTGTTCTGAATAAAAACCAATTGCCGAAAAGAATGCAAAGGGCAAAGGGCGAAAAAAGACGTGAATATGGGCGTAGTCTTTGGGGTTGGCGATCGCCTGTTTAACATTGCTAAAGTCGCCTGCCATCCAACGAGCTAGGGTCACTAAATCGCTGGCGGCTTCGGGTAAGGTCGTCATGATTTAACCCGGAGTTTCTTGACGAATTTCTGAAGAAAAAGAAGCAGTTACCACACCGGTGCCTGCACTGGTTTTGATTAAAGAAACACGACAGCGAACGTTAGGATTCACAAACCAGATTCGTTCTTCAGCCGCAGCGCGATCGTACTCTGTCACCAAAACGAACGTGCCGTCTTCAGTCAAAGTGTACCGTCCTGCGGCTGCCATCGTTTCAGCATATCCTTGATCGCGGAGCAGCTTGCCTTTTTGTAGCTGCTCACCATCAGGAACCGGAACAAGAATGCAGGTTCCTTTCAGAACTTCGCTTTCATCCCAGTCCGATTGCCCTTCCCAAGTCATACGAAAGGGACAAACAATAGATTGAGGATTAACGCTGTAGGTCTGACAAAGTTCCAGAACACCAGGGTCATCAGGAGCTAGTGAAATAATATCAATCACTGATTGAATGGCTTCAAAGTGACTGAACGCTAAATGATGGGCGCTACGCTGCGATCGCCAGCACCCAATTGAACGCTCTACAAACTCCCGAATATCCATTAACCTTTTTGTTTCTGTTGAGACTTTGGCAAGCGATCGAGTCTGCGTAGCAATATAAACATCCGGCTCCCCTTCCCTATCAGGGCATAGCTTAAGAGTTAGGTTGCTCGCGACTACGCAGCTAGAAAAACTCTCCCCAGCCCCTTTCCTGAAGGAAAGGGACTTTGAGTAAATTGAGAGTTTTCTTAGCAATATTGCAATTCAACCTGGCGCTTACGACACTTCCGTAATGCTCAAGATTTTGCCGCCGCGCTTTTGAATGCTTTGGATATTCTTTGACAACTGAGCATATCCAATCTCAATAGTAGAGAGGCTCTTGGTAACGCGAGCGGAGCTAGCTTTCGAGACGGTAATTCGGAACCGCTTAGCCCGATTGTTGTAAGCGCCTCCTGCCGCAGGGGTGACAATTTTGGTAGAGAGATTGCTACCAATGTCACGAATGAGCTTGGCTGATTTACCCACATCGTTGGCAGCATAGCCGCGCATGAGGGCAAAGGTGCGGTTGAAGTTGACGTTGGTGCTGCCCGTCTGAGTCCGGTTGCCGGTAGGAGAAGGCACCACGTTTTCGCCAAAGCTTTCTATGTATTCGTTGCTGTCGATATACGAGTCAATTTCAGCTTCGTAGCCGTTAGCGTTGTAGGTTTGAACATGCTCAGAAATTTCGGCTTGGTCTTGGGGCGCACGACCCAAGAGATGCTTAAAGTTCAGTTCAATAAAACGGTAGGGAGAAGAATTGTCAAAAAACAGGGAACGGTAAAGTTCAGATTGGGCGATCGCTCTAACAAAGCCTCTGACTGTAATATCACCATTCCGTAGCAACGATTCTGCACTCGTTAACCGCTGGCTTTCCATCACATGGGTATTGCCCAAGACCTGACGATACGCCGCCCGAATCACGCCTTGCAAATCTTCCTCAGTTGCATGATTGCGCAATTCCACAGATTCAGTTTCAATCCAAAGTGCCATGTCAATATCTCCTTGTAAAAAAGTGGTGAAAAGTGTTTTCCGTCAAAAAGGCTGAAAGGGGTAAGCGCTGCCCACCCCCTTTACGAACTATGCGATTTCTGTAATGCTGACAATCTTTGCGCCTGTGCGGTGAATCCGCTGAATTTGGGGCGTCATCTTACTAGCCGAGACAATGTACTCGGTCGTGCTGACCCGCCGAGGCGCATCAAACTTAGAACCAGATACTAAAATTTTGAACCGCTTTTCGGTGCCAGAGCCAATCACCGTTGAGGTCGAGGGTCTGATGACGCTACCGCTGTTGGTGGCAACGGCGTAGACTAGCTGTGATGAGGTGACCGCACTGTCGATTTGGGCTGGACCGCGATCGAGGGCAAACATCCGGTTATAGCCCACTTGCTTCGGGTTCGAGGCGCTGTCTTTACCGCGATAGTAAGGCACCACGTTATCACCAAAGGCATTTTGGTATTCATCACTATCGACATAGGAGTCAATCTCAGCGTCATAGCCTTCTGCGACACAACGAACGATATGCTCAGAAACTTCTCGCTGATCTTGGGGCGCACGTCCTAAGATGTGCTTAAAATTTAGCTCTACAAAACGGTAGGGCGCACAGGATTCAAAGTAGCGAGACCGATAAAAATCAGACTTGGCGACCGCGCGGACAAACTCACGGACAGTGATGGAGCGATCGCATAACTGCGACTCTGCCGACATCAATCGCTCACTCTCCATCACATGCGGATTGCCCAAAACTTGCTTATAAACTGCCCGAATCACGGTTTGGACATCATCCAACCCGCTAGTAGACCACAGCTCAAGAACCGTAGGGGATGCCATTAAACCTATTCTCCTAAAAAATATTCTAGTGTTCGGATGGATGGAACTTAGCTCAAGAGCAAAGTTAGCGTTGCTGAATTAAAGGATGAAAACCCGGTTTCTCCACCCGTTAGGGAAAAAGATTAGGTTTATTGGGAGTGCAGTTAGAAAAATCTCTCCCCAAGCCCCGATTCTAAAGAAAAAGGCTTGGAATTGATCCATGCTTCTGTTCAATTCCGGCAGTAAGGTTCCCTGACTGCGGAGAACCCTACCTCTAACCTTAAACCGTTTGCCTAAACGGCTGTCACACTCGCAATGATGCCGCCTTGTTGATGAATCCGTTGGTATTCCTGCGACAGCTTGTCGTAAGGCACCAGATAAACTTGGTTACTGCGACGGAACTTAGAAACAGAATTAACGGCTTTGGCTCGATAGCCCGTGACCTCAATGCGGTAAACCTTACCGCCTGCACTAGCATCCACGCCCAGCCGAGTGCGAGCACTTCCGGAGGGATTTCGGAAGGTTGCTCCATCGCCTGCGGGAGAAACCACAGCGGTAGGAGTGCTTTGAATCACCAAAGCGTTAAGCTTGGGCGAAGTTCCTGCCAAATCTCCTTTCAAGCTGCTGCTAGAAGCACCCCGAACGAGTTGAAAGGTATGGGTGAACTGCACCATGCTAGAGCAGGCTTCGGACTTGTAGCCCCGAATGTAGGGCACAAAGTTTTCGCCAAAAGTATTTTGGTATTCATCGCTATCGATGTAGGAATCGATTTCAGCATAGAACCCTTGAGTATCTAGGAGGGTGCTGTGCATCCGCATTTCTTCGAGATCGAGCGGTGCCCGACCCAACAAGTGGCGGAAGTTGAGTTCGATCGCGCGGTATCGAGCACAGCTTGTAAAGAAGCGAGTCAGATATAAATCTGATTGGGCAACTGCCCGCACAAATTCGCGGACACTGAGTTCGCCTCGCTTAAACTGAGACTCGGGCACCACTAGGCGCTCGCTTTCCATGACGTAGGCGTTGCCCAGGACTTGCCTGTACACTGCCTGAATCATGCTTTCTGCTTCTTCTTGCGAGCGTCCGGGCACCCACTCAACGGGGGGAGTTTCGTCAAATAGACTGACTCCTAATCTTGAAGCTGGTCCAAAAGCCATTAACGGTATCTCCTGGTTAACGACGGTGTTTAAGAGGTGTTTCAAACCAGGTGAAGAACTGTAAAAATTACTCACCTTTACTAATCAAGCTGACCTGAGGGCATCCAACGCTTGGGTGAATTGATCTCACATCAAAACTGAGTTCCTGCAAGGAGAACTCTTACCCAGGGTGCGATTCAGCTTTTCAGGTGCTTTATACGCTTTGTTATGATCAATCTTCTTATAAGGGCGTAATCCTGAACGTCAAGATTTGTAAATTTAATCAGAATTAACTGACTTAGACTCTTACGGAAGATTCATTTTGAATCAAGGTAGGGAGTGTAAGCTAGCATTTATTACGGTTAGCCGATCGCTGATTACTAACGATATGGCTCACTATCAGCCATAGCTTGCTATCAGGCAATGCTATTAGCCGGTATTAAATTGTCCAAAGGATGAGGGTGGTTAAATGAATAGGTTTGTGAAGTTCCTGAGTCTGTTTAGCCTATGTTTGCTGTTAGGGGTCAGTTGTGGCGGGCAGCGATCGCCCAATTCCACTTCTAGTCCCTCTAGTACAGGACGGATAACCATGGGCACGACGCTAAAGGCAACCACCCTTGATCCTGCCGATGCTTATCAGTTGTTTCCCGGTATTTTGCTAAGTAATATGGGCGATCGCCTCTATGCTTACAAACCCGGCACCACCGAGCTTGTGCCTCAACTGGCAACGGCTCTGCCCCGGGTTAGTGAGGATGGCTTAACCTACGTTATTCCTCTGCGCACAGGGGTGACGTTTCACGACGGCAGCGCCTTTAATGCCGAAGCGATGGCGTTTTCGATCAATCGTTTCATGACCAATAGTGGTGCCCCAGCCTTCTTACTTTCCGAAAAGGTTGCTTCGGCAAAAGCTTCGGGCGCAAATGAGTTAACGATTGTGTTAAAAGAACCCTTCGCAGCATTCCCGGCGCTGCTGGCGTTTTCGGGGGTGACTCCGGTGCCGCCTCAAGCTTACGAGTCGGGGGCGGGCAAGTTCAAACCGACGACGTTCATTGGGACAGGTCCTTACAAGCTGGCGCAGTTTTCGCCAACTTCTATTCGACTCGACCCCTACGAAGGTTATTGGGGCGACAAACCTGCGAACCAAGGAATCGATATTCAAATTATCGGCAGTCCAGCCAACCTATTTAATACCTTTAAAACTAAAGGCTTAGATATTGCCTATCAAACCCTTGATCCTGATCAAATTCGTAGTTTAGTCGATGGGGCAGAACAGGGGGGTGGAAAGTAGTAGAAGCAGGAACAACTTCGACTAACTTTATGACGCTGAATATGAGAAGTAAGCCGTTGGAGAACGTGAAAGTGCGTCAGGCGATCGCAGCAATGGTCGATCGTAATTTGCTCAATCAACGGGTTTTCCAAGGACAAGCAGAATTGCTTTACAGCCTGCTGCCCAAAAGCTTTCCACTTTACAAGCCTGTCTTTAAAGACAAATATGGAGACGGTGATTTTGTTAAAGCAAAAGCGCTGTTGGCAGAGGCAGGAATTAATCAATCTAATCCCTTGAATTTAGAAATTTGGTATTCCTCTAACTCCACACTGCGGAACTTAGTGGCAACAACACTGAAAGCTTCTATTGAGCAAAATCTGAAGGGAATTGTTAATGTCATTCCTAATACAATTGAATCTGCAACGCTGTTTGCTAAGTTAGATCAGGGAACGTACCCTAGTACACTATTGGATTGGTATCCTGATTTCTACGATGCAGATACTTACATTCAGCCGTTTATGGCTTGTGATCAGGGCTCTGTAACCGGTGGCTGTGAGCAAGGACAAAGCCAATTAGGCGGATCGTTTTACTTTAGCGATCGCGCCAATGAATTAATTCAGAAACAGCGGGCGGAACAGAATCCGGAAGCCCGAAATGCGTTATTTATACAATTGCAAGACCTGTTGGTGGAAGATGTCCCCTACATCCCGTTATGGCAGAATAAGGATTATATTTTTGCACAATCAACGGTTCAGGGAGTAGCAATTCAACCCACGCAGCAGTTCTTGTTGTGGCAAATTAAAAAGTAGTTTTGTGTATCTCGACTCTTCTATTCCTTCTCCTATGTCTTCCCGATCGACTGCTCTACGCTACTATATTTTGTCTAGAATTTTGTTTGCGCCGCTGATGATTTTGACGATTACTTCGTTAATTTTTTTACTGCTGCGGGCAACTCCAGGTGATCCGGTGGATGTATTGCTGGGACCTCGTGCGCCTGAGAGTGCGCGAGAAGCACTGCGGATTCAATTGGGTTTGAATCTACCTTTAGGAGTGCAATATTTGAATTATTTGGGAAGCTTATTACGGCTAGATTTAGGAACTTCTTTGACGAGTCAGGGGCAGTCGGTTTGGGAAATTATTGGACAGCATTTTCCTGCAACGGTGGAACTGACCGTGTTAAGTATGGTAGTAGCGGTAGTGGTGGGGGTAACGTTGGGGGCGATCGCTGCCGCAAACCGAATACGTCGTTTGATGTGGGCAGTCGGTTGTTTGGCATCATTACCTACGCTGTTCCAATGTATTGGTTTGGCATGATTTTACAGCTTATCTTTGCCGTTCAACTTCAGTGGTTTCCTATTGGTAGCCGTTTCCCTCTGAGTCTGCAACCACCGCCACAGTTAACTGGGTTATATGTGATTGATAGTTTGCTAAACGGCAACTTTGAGCAATTTTTTGCTAGCTTGTATCACCTAGCGTTGCCCAGCTTGACTCTGGGTATTCTGCTCAGCGGTATTTTTGAACGGATGGTGCGGGTAAATCTCAAGCAAACTTTAAAGGCAGATTACGTAGAGGCGGCGCGTGCACGCGGTATCCCGGAAGCCCAAATTGTGGTAACTCATGCGTTAAAGAACGCGATGATTCCGGTGATTACAGTGTTAGGGCTAACGATCGCTTCTCTGCTAGGAGGAGCAGTACTAACTGAGGTAACGTTTTCGTGGCCCGGATTAGCGAATCGATTGTACGAAGCTATTTCGGCGCGAGATTATCCAGTGGTGCAGGGAATTATGGTATTTTTTGCCATCATTGTGGCGATCGCCAGTATTGCGATCGATATTCTCAATGCCTACATTGATCCGCGCATCCGGTATTAATTCTGAGCTCAGCTTTCAGCAATAGATGGATTGAGTGTATTAATCTTTTCACTGAAAGCAGCAGAGAATGGCGCAGGATGTCCTCCCAATCGTTTTAATAGTTAGGACGCTAAGGGCGAACGGTAACTGGAACGGTTAATTCAAAAGGTTGAAAACTATCTCCCTTAGGTTCTCCAGTCAATACGAGTTGATACAGGCCTGGGGTCGGAAAAGTGATGCTGGTACTAATGGGTCGCTCATGTCCTTCAACGTCAGCTTCAGAGAGTTGCGGATAGGCAATGGGTTGATTTCGCGAATCATAAACGACCAAATTACAGTTGCAATTGGCTAAGGGAATGGTCTCGCCCTGTGGATGAGACAAGTGAAACCAAGTTAGGCTAGGAATCTTGGCATAGGGAGAATCATCAGGTTCTAAATGAACGGTCGCCTGAACCGTTCCAACCATCATGTGTTGGTGTGCGATCGCGTTCAAAGAACTAACAAGTAGGCTAGCTGGAGCTAGCAAACCCGCTACAAATAGTGAGATAGATTGACGCATAATAACCTCAGAGTATGAGCGACATAACGAAGCCTCAGATGAGACACACCCGCAACGTTTCTCCACGCAAACTGTAGTTTTATTTACACTGATTAAATCAATTCTCTAAGTTTGAAAAACCTTGATGATGAAACCTAGTTAATGTTAAATACACTTCTGCGATCGCCTTAACTCTAAGTCAGAAAATTCAGTCTAGCTCTGTATTCAAACTTAGGGAAGTGATTAAACTTTGACTGTAAGTAGACCAGTCTGATTAAATGTCAGACGTGTGAAAATATCAGATGTAGTGTGGGCATCTTGCCCGCAAGCGAGACGCTTGCCCCACGGCTATCTGTAAATTAATTATGCCCACTTACTTAACAACTTTGACTGTAACAGATTAATTGAATTGAAACCACATTTTTAAAAGTTCCAAGTAATACGCTGTCACTAATAAGAAATCACGGAACACATCTCACAATTAATATACTGTCTTAACGACCTTCCGTCCGGAACAAATTTGTTATTTAATCTACATTGACCATGCTGCAAGGGTTTCAGGAAAATAAGATCTAAGTTTGCGATCGCCGACTTCTATTTGCTATGCTGTGCTTTGATTAAAAACTTTTCGCAGAACAAGTTAAATCGTGTGTTCTCAGCAATTTTAGTTGCTGTGATTAATCCTTCATCTATTTATCACTACAGCAGCCTAAAATATTCTGTCTTGCAAGGTCGCTATGAAGTGACTAACGTTCTACATGAGCAAGTTACAGGTTACTCAACAAGTTATTTAGGTTGAAATTAGCTTTTCAGCTTTATTTTAATCAGGGGCATTGCCAGACAAAATCTCTTCTTTGAAAGGATGGCAAACGCAATGAATTTGCAATTGGTGAAAAATACACAAACTCACAAAGAAATCTCTACCTCTGATCAAAATCAACGTCAGCGGATTAAGCAAGAGGTACAGCAAAGGATTCATGAGACACTTCAGTTTGCTAAAGATTTACCGCCAAAAGATTGTCTGAGTGAAGTTAGAAGTAAACTTCTGGCAGTTCAAATATATTGTCAATCCGTAGGAAAAACATTCATTTTCGTGGAGGAATGCATTACCTGCGATCAGTACGATTTAGGAGGTCATCATGACGATCAAGCAACTTTATTTCGGGGACCTAGTGAAGCAGCTTCTGTTGCAATCTGTGTCACACATGAAGGCTCTTTACTCCATCGAAATGACTGTCCTTGGAGAGTTTACAGACACATGAGAGATGTAAACCCTGTAGAAGGTCTCTTCCCGCATGAACTGGATGAAACCTTAATTAACCACGTAAAATCAATTAACTACGTGAAATCTAAACATTGATAAATTCATGAGGATGAAATATGAACTTCACCCTCATGAATTCTTTTTTTTCGTTAGAGGGTGAGGTTATCTGCATAGACCAGTCGAGTTGCCGATCGCTGCTCAAACAGCATATATTCTTCCATAATGCTCCAGAAAAATGCCCGCAGGGTTTTCCGTCGTGCTTCTGCTGGAATCTTGTAGTCGAACGGCGAATCGCACCGTTTGATCTTGGCTAAGTGGCTATCGCAACCACAGCCATGCTCACTAAAATAACCATAACGGCTCGATACGCTATCAATCAAACGCCGCAACATAGAGACATATCCTCCATGCAGAATCGCATCAAACTGTCGCGCAATGCCCAGGTCTTGTTCACTGAAACGGAACGATCGCACCGCAAAGAGATCCGATCGCTGCAAGGGATGGAGAAACGTCCAGTAGAATGTAGCAGGCACATCATATCCCAGCTCATCAAACAACTCCTTGACCACGTTCACCAGAGCAGTTCGCTCAGCTTTTTGAACATTATTAGCCTGTACTTCAGAACGAATCTGTTGTAAGTCTGGATAATTCTCGGGTAAAAATGCTTCACCATAATGAGAGACAGCTTCCCACGCTAGCTGCCCGTTTCCTTCTCGATAAGCATCTTTAAGATGCTTTGTCTCAGGACGTTCTAAAAACAGGATATGTCCATGCTGATTCTTTGCCAAAAAGACCTGCGCCATTGCAGTATATACGATCGGTTCCGTCATCCATGATCCTTGTGCAATTCGTTGCCAATTCTCTGGCAGATATTCAAGAGGGACAGCAGGTTCGCCATTAATTGTGGTAAGGATTAAATCTCGTGTGGTGGTTACTGATGGCATAAGGAAAATCTCCTAAATTCTAGGTACACCCACTACAACTATAAACCTCAGTGGTTCAATGCCTCTCCTGTCACCAAACTCCGCAACAACTCAAACTGCCATACCCCGATCGCCCCAACTGTTGCTGCCATTTTCAGCCTATAGATTTGGTCAATTCTGGAAGCAGCTTCGACGGGTTGATGAAGCAACCATGGGGCGATCGGATAATCCCACTGAACCAGAAAATTTTTCAAGAGTTGGCGATCGCGCTCACTGATTCCTTCAATCGTCACAGTAGAATATAAATCAGCGGGAAGTTGTAGTTGCGCGAGCTTGTCGAGATGGAGCGATCGCCATTCTGTCGAGAGCAGTGGCGGCAAAACCTCCAGCGTATACTTTCTACGGGCTTTGATCGGGATTCCACCTAATTCTGAAATGCCCTGATCTTTCAGAAACTGATAAAGCTTTTTGAATAACGCCTGAACAACATCGCGTTCCACTGCGTCGCACAGTAGAACAGCGGCACTGATATGATCTGGCGATTCGGTCGCGTTAGCAATTTTACAGGCGGCGATCAAGTCTTTTTGGCTTTGGGCACTAAGACAGAGCCAGGGTGAGGAATTTAGAATCTTTTCGGGTGATAAAGCTTGGGGAGGTTCGGGTTTAACTGGGCTTTTAGACAGTGGTAATGTTGGTGAATGAGCGGGTTCTTCAGAAAGGGAATTAGGCGATCGCACCTCTTGATTGAGTTGTTCGCTCAGTTTTTCACTCAGTTGTTCATTTAGCTGAGCAATTTGCTGATCTTTTTCAGCAATTAGCCATTCTTTCTCTTGAATCCTTTGTCCTTGTTCAATCAATTCCAAGGCAGTTAACGCAGCTTGAATTAAATTAAAGTAAAACGGCTGAGAAATATCAACTTCCTGAGCATCCTTTCGGCTTGTCCCTAACAATCCTCGTTTTTGTTGCGGCTGGATAGCTAGAATCTGTCCTGCTGGGTTCCTAATACGCAGCTCTTTCGATTCACCAACCTGTGAAATACTGCATAGATAAGGGAGCGTATCATAGTAAAATTCTACCTTCGCTAAGGCAGGTTTATTTGCCTCTACGGGTTTGACTAGCAATTCCGGCTGAGGTATTCCAGTCGGCAAACGAATGCCGATCAGTTCTAGTTCCACCGACTTTGTGCCGTTCCATTCATTCAGCCGTAATCGGTACGCTACATCCACCAAACTAGGAATCGGACGATATTCGCCCCAACGCCAAGCGATCGCCTTAATACCCGCGCCACCCCCCTTTGCCAACAGGACTTTCAAATGCGCCTGATTCTGCCCGATCGCCTGCTGTTCTACCACGCGGACATTAGAAGTCCAAAAGACCGGATCGGGGTTCTCCATGCCACACGGGTGCAACTGATCAATTTTTCGTAGAGGGCTAAGGTGATATCGCTTAGCTCGGCTTCAGCGTCGATTTTAACGAGAGGTTTAAGATGTTCGAGTTGGAGATGTTGGTTGGCAAATTCGCCGAGGCGCGATCGCACTGCGTCTAAGTTCTGGGCTGGAAATGAGAAGCCACCCGCCGCCCGATGTCCGCCATACTTATCTAACAGATCATCGCAAAACTCTAGCGCTTCAAAAATATTGAATTCTGGAATGCCCCGCGCCGATCCTCGGATACGGGTGGGATCGTTCTCCTCGTATGTGCCGATGAACACGGGCACACCGTATCTTTCTAGCAAACGTGACGCGACAATACCAATCACCCCATGATGCCATTCGGGTTGTACAATCAGCAGCACGCGCTCTTTTTGCAGATCAATTTGACTTTGTTCACACCAGGCGATCGCCTCTTGTTCAATTAACTCGCAAAGCCGTTGTCGCAGCTTGTTAACTTGCTCACACTTCATCGCCAATTCTAGTGCTCGTCCTTCATCCTCTGTCGTAAACAATTCGATGATAATTTGCGGATCGGCAATGCGACCAATCGCATTAATGCGAGGTCCTAACCGAAACCCGATCGCTTCAGGTTTGAGCGATTTTTCACTGCTTAAGCCTGAAACTTGAACGAGAGCTTGAACGCCCGTAATCTGTGATTTGGGCAATAGCTTTAAGCCAAGCTGCACCCAGCGCCGATTTACGCCTGTTAGAGGAGCCAGATCGGCGATCGTTCCTAAGGTAAATAACTCCAACAACGGAGCCATCAAATCCTGGGATCTTTCCAGACTTTCCGCTAAACAAATTGCCAAAATATACGCAACTCCCACTCCAGCAACGCAACGATAAGGAGAGTCTTCGGCAATGAGTTTGGGATTAAGAATGGCATTGGCGGGCGGAATTTTGGGAGGAACGTCATGATGATCGGTAATGATCACGTTTACGCCCAATTCTCTAGCTCTGGCGATCGGCTCGTAAGCAGAAATGCCGTTATCGACGGTCAAAATTAATTCAACGCCCTCGGCATGAAACTCTTCAACAATGCGCCGATTGATGCCGTAGCCTTCTTGCATTCGGCTGGGGATGGCGTAGTCTACCCGTGCACCCAAGTAACGGAGCGCACGCAGTAAGAGAGCTGTACTCGTCATGCCATCGGCATCATAGTCGCCGCAAATGGCGATCGACTGCTGTGAACCGATCGCTACTAGTAAAAGTTCTAGGGCGATCGCCAAATCAGGAAAATCTTCGAGGGGCGACGGTAAAACTAAAAGATCTGGGTTAAGAAACGTCAGGGCTTCTTCAGGTGTACTAATGCCTCGGTTCAACAGCACTTGGGTCAACAGGGCTGGCAATTGAGTGGTGGCTGCAAGCTGTGATGCCCTCTGGGGGAGAGCCGGGGCAATTTGCCATCGTTGATTAGGAAGCCGAGAAGAAGAGCGCAGAGACACGTAGAGTTCCCAAAAAGGCAAAAGTCGTCAATGGACTATAGTATATCGATTTGCCAAAAAGATTCTTGAGGAAGTTGACTTTCTACGAAGTTTTTTTTGAAACACGTAGATATCAATTAGTTGCTCAGAAAAACTCTAAACTTCACGATTTTTTACCTTTCTTGAAATAGCTACAATCTTTTACCCCTTATAATGCCAAAAGATTCAGTAGTTTTTGGGTTGTAATTTAGCATGGTTCAACAATGCCGACAAAAGACTCAGGGATATTACGCAGTTCTCGGCGTGAGTCGAACCGCCTCGCAGGATGAAATTAAAACTGCCTACCGCAAACTTGCCGACAGTATCACCCCGACCTGAATCCGGGCAGCCACGATGCAGAGGAGCGGTTTAAGGAAATTAATGCTGCCTACGTTGATCTTTCGAGCCGTCCGTCTTTTGTCAAACCTGCTGATGTTGCACCCTGTTCTCCTAGTTCAGCCGCCACACGCAACGAAGTTTACCAAATGTTTATGAATGGCTTGGGGGGCGATCGCCGTTAAACTCCGATCGCCGTTAAATGGATAATTGACGATGTATTCTGAATGCGTGCATAATTAAGCGTCAAATTCTGGATGCGTGGTTGCTGAGACATGGATTATCGGGAAGCAGGGGTCGATGTTGAAGCGGGGCGGGCGTTTGTCCAGCAAATTCGCGGCTTGGTAGAAAGCACCCGTCGCCCAGAGGTTTTGGGTGGATTTGGCGGCTTTAGCGGAATGTTTCAATTGCCCAGTGGCTATCAAGAGCCTGTGCTGGTGTCGGGCACCGATGGAGTGGGCACAAAGCTAAAGCTGGCGCAACAGTGCGATCGCCATGACACGGTGGGCATTGATTTAGTCGCCATGTGTGTCAATGATGTTCTGACTTGCGGTGCAGAGCCTTTATTTTTTCTCGATTATTTAGCCACTAGTCGGCTCAATCCGCAGCAGCTCACCGAGGTTGTTTCTGGCATTACAGAAGGCTGTCGGCAGTCTGGCTGTTCGTTGCTAGGCGGCGAAACGGCTGAAATGCCAGGATTCTATCAGCCTGGAGAATATGATTTAGCAGGATTTTGTGTCGGCATTGTGGAAAAGAGCCAGATTTTGGATGGCTCTCATGTGCAAGTCGGTGATGTGGCGATCGGGCTGGCGAGTTCTGGCGTTCACAGTAATGGGTTTAGCCTGGTTCGTAAGATTGTGGAGACGGTTGATTTAAGCGAGCTTCCTCCAGCTTTTACTCAAAACCTGGGTGAAACGCTGCTAACTCCCACCCGCATTTACGTTAAACCCGTTCTTGCTGCTCGCAAAGCAGGGCTGGAAATTCACGCTATGGCACACATTACGGGTGGCGGATTGCCTGAGAATTTACCTCGATGTTTAGGCACAAATCAATCGGTTCAAATTGATCCTCAACGCTGGTCGCCGTTGCCCATTTTTGCTTGGTTGGCACAGCAAGGTAAAGTTGCACCGAAGGATATGCTCAATACGTTTAATATGGGCATTGGGTTTGTGCTGTTGGTGCCGCCTAGTGGAGTCAATGCGACAATTCAATGGTTTGAGAATCAGGGAATATTGGCTTGGGCGATCGGGGAAGTAGTGGAAGGAATTGGGGAGTTAATTGTGTGACTTTGCGATCGCCTCCTAGGGGTGGAGCAAGAACGGAATGCACCAGTCATGTTTTAGGAATACTCCGCTGTGAACAGAGTGACCCCTTGGAGCGAGGTTCGTGAGAGCAATCTTGGTGAGTATCGTGGCTTAACGATTTAAGACATCATTCCGATGCAGGGTGGAGCCTACAACTTGCACAACTTCGTCAATTAAGGGTTGGGGCACTTCTAGTTCAACCAGAGTTGCAACTAAATCCTCTGCGATCGCATCAAAGTGTTTGTCAGTTAAACCCATTTCAACCACTAATTCTCGATGGGCATCCCTCATCGGGCGACTATTCCAGTGTTGAGCGCCGCCAAAAGCATAGGTCATAAAAAGTTTTTGGTGCTGCTTCTGTTGAGACATGTCTGTATGAGTAAAAAATGCTGAACCCGCTCATCGGCTAAAACCTTTTCATAAAACTTTTCCACCGCCAGATCAATAGCCGTTGCGCCACCCAACTTGTCGTACAGCGTGCTCATAGGACACTCCAGAAGTCTCTTATCGTCAAAACAAATATCGTCCAAATAAAACCCTTACTTCAAGGGACACTATTTGAGGTTCCACATTTGCCTCTTAATGAGCCATTCTCCAGAGTCCTCTCTGTGGAGCAGCCAAGTTTTGGTCACTTTGAATGAATTCATTGTTCCATCCGCATAGGTCGTAGTGCTGATGTTAGCCTGGGCAATTCCATAGACCCATTCATCGGCGATCGCTAAGGCATCCAGAGGGGTCGATTGCACCGTCCATTTCGCCACATCATAGTCCTTCTGTTCGCTGCTGGAAATCTCGTCCACACCATATTCTGGCTCTGATCCTGGCGGAATCCGAACCGCGTCTCGGGCGAATAACTTGCCATAGGCTGCCGCATCGTTAGCGCTAACGGCTGCCTGATATCTCATACATATTCCTTTGAGAACCTCGTTTGCATCAACCATAAGTTGTGCCTCCTTGCCAGTGAGCATCCTAAGGACAACCGAAACTAGCTTCTGACATCAGTCTGGATGGAAGTCTTTGTGCGCTGCCTGTATACTAATTACTCAACTCATCGCCACAAAACTAAGACCACTGTTTACCGTTTGTCCTGAGTGCCGTGGGCTTGTGCAGGGGGAATAGAGGACAAATTTTGCAAACTCAACTTCAGCCTGAATCCGTAGACTATGCTATTGCTTAAAGTACCTTGAAACACTGAATTCGCAGCAGTCTTGCAATAGTAAATTACAAATCTTTGAGATTAGTAAAAGAATGGCTCAAATGGGTGCATTTCTGTTTTGCGCCCTCACCCTCATCCTTCTTCCCGCTTAGGAGAGAGATTTTAGAGTGAGGGCAGAGGCTAACGAGACAAGGCGGGTTTTTAGCACTTTTACAGAAATTGTCTAAAGTGTTGCTAGAGTGTAGCTCGACAAACTGGCACAATTGGCGGACGAAGCATACAAGAGCATGGTTTATTGATCCCAAGCATTTAGGAGAAGATCATGAGTTCTTCTGGGCGGGTGACGCAGCCAACTTTAATCGATATCTTGCGCGATCGGGCACTTCGCCAGCCAGAGCAGGTGGCTTATAGGTTTTTGATAGACGGAGAAACTCAAGCCGTTAGCCTCACCTACAGAGCTTTGGCGGGGCGGGTAGGCGCGATCGCGGCACGGTTGCAGCTCTGTTGTCAAAGGGGCGATCGGGCGGTGTTGCTATATCCGCCTGGGTTAGAGTATGTCGCGGCTTTTCTGGGCTGTCTCAGCGCCGGAGTGGTCGCGGTTCCGGCTTATCCACCTCGTCCTAATCGCTCTTTCCATCGATTACTGCATCTCGTGAAAGATGCGGGAGCCTCGGTGGTGTTGACCACGCCTGAAATTTTGGCGCAATTACGGCAATTGCCCGAGCTACAAAACTTGCAAGGGATCGCTGAAGCAGATTGGGGCGAGGAAGAATTACCTAATTTGGCGCTGGGAGAGTTGGCGTTTTTGCAATATACCTCGGGTTCGACCGATGAACCCAAAGGGGTCATGGTTTCCCATGGTAATTTGCTGCACAATCTGGCGGCAATTCAAGATCAGTTTGGATATTCGACCGACAGCCATGGAGTCATTTGGTTACCGCCTTATCACGATATGGGGTTGATTGGGGGCGTATTGCAACCCCTGTATGGCGGATTTCCTGTGGTTTTGATGCCGCCCCTCATGTTTATGCAAAGTCCCATCCGATGGCTGCGAGCGATCGCCCACTACGGCGCAACCACCAGCGGCGGACCCAGTTTTGCCTACGAGCAGTGTGTCCGAAAAGTGAAGCCGGAGCAGGTAGCACATTTAGATTTGAGCCGGTGGCAGGTGGCATTTAATGGAGCTGAACCTATCCAGGCTGAAATACTAGATCAGTTTGCTGAGTTGCTCCAGCCCTGTGGGTTTCGGCGAGAGGCTTTTTTTCCTTGCTACGGATTGGCAGAGGCAACGTTAATGGTGGCGGGAAAACGCAAGGAACTACCAGGGGTGGTAAAACGTTTACAAAATCGGCATTGCAAAGACAAGCGATCGCTTTGAATCTCCCCAGGCAGACAGGCGCGGCTCCACCTAAACTAGCTCCAATCCAAGCGGCACAAACCCATGATTGTCAAGTCGTCAGTTGTGGGCAAGGCTTACTCGATCAGGTGTTGCGAATTGTCCATCCTGAAACCTTACAGGTTTTACCCGAGGGACAAGTTGGAGAAATTTGGGTGGCGGGGGCAAGTGTGGCGCTGGGATATTGGAATCGGCAGGAAGAAACCGGCAAAACATTTGGCGGGACTTTATTCAACAGTGGATCTAATGGCGGATTAACGAAGGGGTTCAATATCAATAATGGAAGCAAAGCGTTTCTCAGAACAGGTGATTTAGGTTTTTTAGAAAAGGAGGAGTTATTCGTCACGGGTCGGTTGAAAGATCTATTAATTCTTCGAGGGATCAATTACTATCCCCAAGATATTGAAACTGTTGTTAAGAATTGTCACTCATCAGTTTCCCTTAACTCTGGTGCAGCATTTACGGTAGACGTAGAGGGAGTTGAACAGCTTGTGGTGATGCAAGAGGTCAATCGGACAGCGCTGAATCATTTGAATGGAGAGGAAGTGGTGGGATCAATTCGACAGGCGATCTCTGAACAGTATGATTTGCAGGTTTGTGATATCGTTCTGCTAAAGCCCGGAAAGATTCCCAGAACATCTAGTGGGAAAATTCAACGGTCTGTTTGCCGAATGAGTTTTATGGCGGGCACAGTGGAGAGCATTTGGCATTGGACAAATGCAACTTTTCAGGACGAATCATGCCGGGTGCGATCGCAGGTTGAGACTACAAAAATTGAACTGCCAACCGAGTTGGAAATTCAAGATTGGTTGATTGAGAACTTGGCAACCTACCTAAAAGTACCGCCTGACGAGATTGACATTAGTCAGCCGTTTGCTTACTACGGGCTGGATTCATCGGTTGCAGTCAGCTTGACCGGAGACTTAGCTCATTGGTTGCATTTAAAACAACTCGACCCAATGCTCTTTTGGGAGTATCCTAATATAGAGGCATTAGCTCAGCACCTGGTTAGCATCCATTTGTAGAACTTAAAGATTCGTCAAGATTCGTTAAAGGTCGCGATCGCTAGGATTAGTAAATTCTATCGATTGCTTTATCCCCAATGCATATCTTCCCATCCTGTGCTAATGTCCTCATAGGATTATTTTCGGCTGTGCACGTGGTTATTTACGTTTCTCCGAATCTAACTCTCTATACCCCCTCTGATTCTGGAGATTGATTTCATGTCGATTTATGTCGGTAACCTATCCTTTGAAGCAACACAGGATGACCTGACTCAAGTATTCGCTGAGTACGGAACCGTAAAGCGCGTTCAACTGCCCACCGATCGAGAAACAGGTCGGATGCGCGGCTTTGCGTTTGTGGAAATGAGCACAGATGCTGAAGAAACTGCTGCGATTGAAGCGCTAGATGGTGCTGAATGGATGGGTCGTGACCTTAAGGTCAACAAAGCTAAGCCCCGTGAAGAACGCGGTTCCTCTGGCGGAAGCTGGGGCGGCGGCGGCGGCGGCGGTAACCGTGGTGGCGGTGGTGGTGGCGGTGGCTCTCGCCGTTACTAAAGTTCCTTCCTAGATTTTTTCTGAAAATCTAGTGTTTTGATGGTGCAGGTAGGTCAATGACCTACCTCATCTTTATTTTAGGGGCAATTTTATTGCTCTCGTTCGTTCATTTGGAGAGGCGATCGCATGGCTCAAATTATTCTCGGTGAAAATGAAGGGATTGAGTCAGCACTCCGTCGTTTCAAACGTAAGGTTTCTAGGGCTGGAATTTTTCCTGATATGAGAAATATCGTCATTTTGAAACCCCGATTGAGAAGCGCAAGCGCAAGGCGATGGCGCGAAGCAAGCAGCGTAGGAAGCATTTTAGTAGTTGAGCTTGACAAACCACCTGTACATTCATGATGTATTGAGTGGTTTCTTTTTTAGTCCTATTGTTTCTTTAGTCCTATTGTTTCTAACGTTGCTTCATAGCCTTCTAGCAATGATCCAATTCCCTGCACACAGTTGAATCATTGCGGATCAGGTCATAATCTAACCCATCAAAATATTTACTTCTTAGTTCTGGCATCCAGATCATCGGAATGATCTCTGATGCACGGACTTGCACGGGTTGCCAAAACGGGCTCACTAGAAACGATTTGTCGTTGCATCCTAGAGCCAAACTGACACAGGCTCTACGACTCTTGCAAACCCAAGTCGGGATGACAGGATTCGAACCTGCGACATCCTGCTCCCAAAGCAGGCGCGCTACCAAGCTGCGCTACATCCCGTTACAGTCAGCTTTCATTCTAGGACACTTTGTCTCTTCTGTAACTAATTTTAAAGTTATTAATTCGGAAAGTTTTCTGGAGTTTAGAATTTCCCCGTCATACGGGCAGATGCAAAAGATGAGTTGAAATGGGTGTTTCCTTATGCCATGGTTAAAAAACTGAACACGGCATGACGGAACAATTTTAATGATCAATACGTTATTAATTGCTGGAACAGATGCGGGAGTGGGGAAGACGATTTTAACGACTGCGATTACTGCATACTGGCATCGCTACCGCAATCCGCAGGCATTGGGGTTGATGAAGCCCATTCAGTGTGGAATTGGCGATCGCGAACTATACCGCCGTTTATTTGCTTTAGACCAAACCCTTGAAGAAATTAACCCGCTTCACTTTTTAGCGCCTCTCTCACCGCCCCATGCAGCCGCTTATGAAGGGCGCAAGGTTGAGCTAGATAAGGCGTGGAAGCAGTTTGAAAGACTGACGCAGCAGCGAGAGTTTGTGCTGGTGGAAGGGCTAGGGGGGCTAGGCGCGGCGATCGCCCGTGAGACTACCCTGGCAGACTTGGCTTGGGATTGGCGCATTCCGACTGTGCTGGTCATTCCGGTCAATCGGGGAACGATCGCTCAAGCCGTTGCTAATGTGGCTTTAGCGGCTCAAGCCCGCGTTCATCTTAAGGGTATTGTGTTGAATTGTGTCGAACCTTGCCCCCTCCACGAATTAGAAGAATGGGCATCGGTCGAAATGATTCAGAACTTGACTCAACAACCCATCTTAGGCTGCATCCCCCATTGGCAGACCCCACGGATTTAGGGACGTTGGTTCAAGTGGCTTCAGATCTGGCGTTAGAGAAGCTGATTCCGCTAGCAGTCTGAAGCAAGCCTAAAGCTTTCCTAAGGATGGCGATCGCTTGAACAAAAGAGTGTAATGCTAGAATCTATACGAATCTCTGAATTCTACCTAAACCCGCTCGGGATACCGGAGAATCTGAGTTTGTTTGCCGCACCTTAAAATTTGTTGAGTTAGTTGCAATGGTTAGCACCCCCCTATCGCCCGTCGCCAAAGTTTCCAAGGTCGAAAATCTTAAAGAACGCAGTCATCGGCTGCGGGAACCCGTTGCGACTGAAATTCAACAAGATACGACGCATTTTAGCGAGGATGGCATTCAAATCCTCAAATATCACGGCTCGTATCAGCAAGACAACCGAGATCATCGAATTAAAGGTCAAGAGAAAGATTATCAGTTCATGCTCCGCACTCGCAATCCTGGGGGCTTTATTCCGGCTCAGCTCTATCTCACCCTCGATCGGCTTTCGGAAGAGTATGGCAACCAGACGCTGAGAGTGACCACCCGTCAAGGCTTCCAAATTCACGGCATTCTAAAGAAAAACCTTAAAACAACGATCGCGGCGATTGTTCGGAATATGGGTTCTACCTTAGGGGCCTGTGGAGACGTTAGCCGCAACGTCATGGCACCCCCAGCGCTCTACAAAAATCGTCCTGAGTACGTTTATGCTAGGGAATATGCCGATCGCGTTGCCGACTTATTAACTCCCCAAACCGGGGCGTACTACGAGATTTGGTTAGATGGGGAGAAGGCAATAACGGCTGAGCCTAATCCTGAAATGACTGCTGCGCTGCGCCGCAACGGCAACGGCACCCTTATTAAAGATTCGGAAGAGCCAATCTATGGCGATCATTACATGCCGCGCAAGTTTAAGTGTGCTGTCACGGTTCCGGGCGACAATTCGGTAGATTTGTTCTCGCAGGATGTCACCTTGGTGGTGATGACGAATGGGCAAGGCGATCTGGAGGGCTTCAACGTTTACGCGGGAGGTGGTTTAGGACGTACCCACAATAAGGAAGAGACGTTTGCCCGACTTGCTGACCCGATTGGCTATGTGGATAAAGCTGAGGTTTATGACTTGCTTAAGGCGATCGTGGCGACCCAGCGAGATTATGGCGATCGCGCCAATCGTCGCCATGCCCGCATGAAGTATTTATTGCACGATTGGGGCGTAGACAAATTCCGCACTACTGTTGAGGGCTACTTTGGTAAAGCCGTTGAGCCTTTTAAGCCGCTGCCTGCTTTCAGGTATCTAGATTTTCTGGGCTGGGATGAGCAAGGGGATGGCAAGTTGTTTTTGGGGCTTTCGGTTGAAAACGGGCGGGTGAAGGATGAAGGCGCATTTCAACTCAAAACCGCGCTTCGAGACATTGCTCAAAAGTTTGCGCTGCCCATGCGCCTCACGGCTAGTCAAAACATTGTGCTTTACGATATTGAGCCGGAGCATAAAGCCGAAATTCAATCCATTCTTGATCGCTGTGGCATTCAAAAGGAAACCGCGATCGATCCGTTGGTGCGTTACTCTATGGCTTGTCC
>JAAUPA010000225.1 GCA_012034615.1 Leptolyngbyaceae cyanobacterium CSU_1_4
AGATTTGTTGCTGTGCCTGCTGCTCTAGGCGGGCTTGGGTAATGGCGATCGAAACTTGAGGCGATAAGGTTTTGAGAAGCTGCAAGTCTTCTTTTTTCCAAGATTGGGCGGGCGACCCTGGTGGTATCTGCGAAGCAGCACGCATTAAGCAAATGATGCCGTTGAACTTGCCATAGTGACGAGTACAAATTGCCAAAATGGATCGAAATGGAAAATCCTCTTGGGGCAGAAGGGTCTGAATATCGGCGATCGTCAAATGATCATTGATCCACTGCTCCTTCAGCACAGGCTGCTGGAACCAACCCCAAAGCATTTGTTGAAGATGAGGCGAAGGGCTATTGGGCAACCAACAAGTACTCAAAGATGGGCTGGCAGCAATGAAGCAACAATCTGCCTGAAAGATTTCTCCCAAAAACTTGCTTAACTTGAGCAGAGCCTCTTGGGCACTCTCACTAGAGCCGACCTGATTCTGGCACTGCTCGAAACAATAACTGTGCATCCACCCAAAGGGTGCTGAGGAAGAGAGGGGGGTGCTGAGCGGATAAGGTAGATCAGGCTGGAGCTTGAGATGGGAGCGCTTTCGTTGAATCGGAAGCTTGGGAGAACCCTCAACTTTTTGGACAAGATGTAGCTTTGTATAGCAATCTTCTTTCATGTTGTTAGCCAGACACAGACACACAAGAACACACAGTGAGAAATGGAGAGAACCTGAATTCAGATTCCTCTCAGCCAGTCATACAGATTATTGATTGATTGAAGAATCTTGAGTATTCGATTCTTTTTCAGCTCTTTCTAATAGCCTGTTAGAAAGCCAAACCCTCTATGTCAAACAGATTATCTGCTCTACTGAGCTTTGGTATCCGTGATTTCTCTAAAATTGCACTCAGCTTCACTCCAGGATTGATCTGACTTCTGGTGTTAACACCCAGTTAAAGAAAAATCTTTGGATTGAACTAGTTTTTTGGCAGGGGTATCCCCTCTTTAAGGTGCGTATTTGCAACTAAGTGGCATTGATTAAAAGCAGCAAATTTGAGGCAAAAAGTGTATGCTCTAAGCAATCTGCACCAGAACAATCGTTCTTTTATCTTCGTCAACCTATGGCTAATCCGATCTCTTTGTCATCTCCCAACACGGTCGGCACAGTGAAAGGCCCCGGAGAAAACGGCAACCAGTACTTGTTTATTACGGCAGATAATCGCTATGTCAAGATTGGCGAGTTTGTCTATTACGAGGTACAGGCTCCAGATACCGCTGGGCGATCGGACGTGCGGCAAATCTTGGGCAAAATTTCGGCGCGTTGCTTGATCGACCATTTGCCCGATCGAATGTTTGCCGATACTGAAATTAGCCCCGAAGCGATCGCGGCTCTGGTCGGATTCTGTCACCCCAACCCCGAAATTTACGAAGTTACAGTCGATGTAATTGGCTATTTTCATCCAGCTTTGGGCTTCATGAATCCGCGCGTTACGCCTAATCCGGGTGCAAAGGTCTATTTGGCAAGCGATGCCGGGTTGCAAGCAGTCGTCAATAAAAAGCAGCCTGGAGAAGTCGGTTCGGCGGCGATCGGATCGTTGCTGCTGCGGGAGTTGGGGGCGGTGCCTGTGGTGCTGGATGTGAAGGAACTAGTCAGTACGCACATGGCAATTTTGGCGGGAACAGGTTCGGGAAAGTCTTACACAGCAGGGGTGTTGGTTGAAGAATTGCTATCGCCTCGCAATCGGGCGGCGGTGCTAATTTTTGATCCTCACGGAGAATATGGAACGCTGGCAGATATGCGGGGACATCCTGCTTTTACGGCTCCCGGCTACGCGCCCAAGGTGCAAGTCTTGACCCCGAAGGATATTCAAATTCGGATTTCGTCATTAGATTACTACGATGTTTTAACCTTGCTGCCTGAGATGAGCGATCGCCAGCAGGCAATTCTGAGTAAAGCCTTCGCCATTCTCAAAAAACATAAGCGATCGGGCGGCGAGTATCGCTGGGGAGTCAACGATTTAATTCATGCAGTGTTTGAAGCCGATCGCTCGGAGGATGACGAGGGCAATGAAAAAACTGGGTCTTCTGCTCCAGCCTTGGAGTGGAAGTTGGATAAGTTAGCCAGCTCAAAATATTTTGATACTGCCAATCACCTTGCCCCCAAAGATTTATTTGAACCTGGGCAAGTGACCGTTCTACAAATGAACGAAATTAGTCAAGAAGAACAACAGGTAATCTGCGCGGCAATTCTTCGGCAATCGAACCAAGCCCGCATGAATACTCAAAAGGAAAACATCACCCCCGACGACGAAAACTATCTGCCCTATCCTGTCTTCATCTTGATTGAAGAAGCCCACCGTTTTGCCCCGGCACACGAACCTTCTCGCTGCAAAATGATCATCCGCACCATTCTCAGCGAGGGACGTAAGTTTGGCTTAGGCATTGGACTCATTACCCAGCGCCCCGGCAAAATTGATGCAGACGTGCTGTCTCAATGTATGAGCCAATTCCTCATGCGCATCGTTAATCCGGTGGATCAAGACAGCCTCAAATACGGAGTGGAGGCGGCGGGACGAGATTTGTTGAAGGAGTTACCTTCTTTGACCAAAGGACAAGTCATTATTTCTGGAGCTTGCGTCAATACGCCTGTGCTTTGCCAGTGCGGCGAAGCGGCTCACGGTGCATGGTGGCGAAACGTTGAACGCACCAGAAATGTGGCAAAAACTATTTTCAGGCGCATCAGGTGCAATCTCGCTTAATTGAACAAGCCCCGATCGCCAGTCGGGAAAAGCCGAAGATGGTTAGAGGCGTGAGTATTGATTAGATTATGAAATCATTGGCGTTGCTGAAGCAAAGTATGAACTGATCTAAGTTGACCGTTTTCTCGCCCCTTAAATCCTCCAAATTGGAGGACTTTAAAGGGTTCGGAAGTCCCCCAATTTTGGGGGGTTGGGGGGCTTTCATAATTGCATTCAGCAATGCCAAATAATCTAGCCGAGACGGATAATAACTTAGAGAAAAAGCAATGAGCAAAGTTTTACAAGCGACCTACCAGGATGGCAAGCTGGCGTTAGATGAAAAGCTAGATGCGGCGATGGAAGGCAGAAAGCTGAGAATCATTGTCCTCGAAGATGTTATCGAAACAGAAGACGAAGGAGATCGAGCGTTAGAACCTCGAAAACAGAGATTTTTAGAACAACTTCAGCAGCACTCTTTCACACTACCTGAAGGCTACAAGTTTAATCGGGAAGAACTTTACGAGCGATAAGGTTCTTTTTGATACCAATCTATGGATTTACCTTTATGGCAAAGTTCCAGAAGAGAAGTATGCAAAAGTTGATGCCCTCCTGTCAGTCAAGATTCGATCGCTAATCATCAGTACTCAAATTTTGGGTGAAATTTATAACGTGTTGGTCAAGAAAAAGTTTCGGACTCGACCACAGGCACAAGAAATCATTGCTCAACTTGTGGCTGGGTTCGACATTCTTGAAGTTGATGCGTCAAAAGTTTTAAAGGCTTTAGAGATTAATGCGCGTTACCAATATTCTTACTGGGATAGTTTGCTGGTAGCGACGGCTGTGCAAAGCGATTGCAGCGTTCTCTACTCTGAAGACCTACAGCCCAATCAGCTAATAGAAGACAAGCTCAGAATCATTAATCCTTTTATATAAAATTTGTATAAAATCAAGAGGCGATCGCTGTTCCCTTAAAATTCAGACTGAGACGCTTTAAAAATTCCGTCTGAGTGGGCGTACTTTAGAATCAAACTACCTCACGACTCCTAAATTTCTATGCGGCGACTTCAATATTTGCCTTGGCGATCGCTCTTCCTCACGGCTGCGGTCACTATTTTTTGCACCATCGTTTTATCATACGCCGTCGGGTTTAGCACCATGAATTCGGCGATCGCCAGACAAATTTTAGCCACGCTCTACACTCCCCCTTGGCGAACTATCACTGACCTTGCTGTTTCAGCCGGAGTCGGGCGATCGCCGTTTATTTTCTAGAAACCTTGTTCCCTCGCATTGCCATCAATGCAAATGTGCTGTGGACTCTAGTCCTGTGCCTAATGGTAGTACTGATTGTGAAATCTGTTTCGCCCCTACCCGAAGGATTAATTGCTCCCAGCCAAATTTCTTTATTCGGAATTATATTAGGCATCTTTTGCTGGGCGGAAAGCGGTACTGGCGGTAAGCCTAGTGACACTCACTAACCAATCTCAATGAAACCTTCTTCGATCAAGACAATAAACTAGCATTTCAGCACGATGCAAAGAATATGTCGAAATATGTACTTAGAGTAGGAGGGATTCATCTTCCTCTGTACGATATTACATGGCTTCAAAAATATAAACAGTCGTTATCAATGCGCTAAGAATATTCAAATATATGCTTATCGCATTCCTGGTATATTTCTGAAAGAACCCGTCGAACAGCGCAAACAAAAAGATAAGTTGAAGGTTGCCGGACGACATAGTTCCATGGCTTTAACCGACTTAGTTATCCATACAAATTGCCGTCTGAGGCTGCCAAGCCTGCTGGCTCTTCGTGACTGTTACCAGCAGACAGGGGTTTCTGTGTTCGGAATCTCAGTGACTCATTAGGAAGGGAAATTAATGTCTTATTCACAAACTCAGACTCAGTCGAAAACTGGGTATCAGGCTGGGGTAAAAGATTACCGCCTGACGTACTACACACCAGACTACACGCCTAAAGATACAGACATCTTGGCAGCATTCCGGATGACTCCTCAGCCCGGAGTGCCACCCGAAGAAGCAGGCGCAGCGGTTGCGGCTGAATCTTCTACGGGTACCTGGACAACGGTTTGGACGGACTTGCTGACCGACCTCGATCGCTACAAAGGTCGTTGCTACGATATCGAATCGGTTCCCGGCGAAGACAACCAGTACATCGCCTTCATTGCTTATCCTTGGATTTGTTTGAAGAAGGTTCTGTCACCAATATGTTGACCTCGATTGTGGGTAACGTATTCGGTTTCAAAGCGCTAAAAGCTTTGCGTCTAGAAGATTTGCGGATTCCCGTTGCTTACCTAAAAACCTTCCAAGGTCCTCCCCACGGAATTCAGGTTGAGCGCGACAAATTGAACAAGTACGGTCGTCCTCTGTTGGGCTGTACGATTAAGCCTAAATTGGGTCTATCGGCTAAGAACTACGGTCGGGCAGTTTATGAGTGTCTGCGCGGTGGTTTGGACTTTACCAAAGATGACGAGAACATCAACTCTCAACCGTTCCAGCGGTGGCGCGATCGCTTTACTTTCGTAGCGGATGCAATTTACAAAGCACAAGCAGAAACAGGCGAAATCAAAGGTCACTACCTCAACGTGACCGCTGGAACCTGCGAAGAAATGATGAAACGGGCGGAATACGCGAAAGAACTCGGTATGCCCATCGTCATGCACGACTTCTTTACCGCTGGTTTTACCGCTAACACCACCTTGTCTCACTGGTGCCGTGACAACGGTTTGCTGCTCCACATTCACCGTGCCATGCACGCGGTCGTTGACCGTCAGAAGAACCACGGGATGCACTTCCGGGTTTTGGCAAAGTGCTTGCGGATGTCTGGTGGTGACCACATTCACACCGGAACCGTTGTGGGCAAACTAGAAGGCGACAAAGCCATCACCTTGGGCTTCGTTGACCTGCTCCGCGAAAACTACATTGAGCAAGATCGCTCCAAAGGCATTTACTTCACCCAAGATTGGGCATCGATGGGCGGCGTGATGGCTGTTGCATCGGGTGGTATCCACGTTTGGCACATGCCTGCGTTGGTTGAAATCTTTGGCGATGACTCTGTGCTTCAGTTTGGTGGTGGTACTTTGGGTCACCCTTGGGGGAACGCACCGGGTGCAACCGCTAACCGTGTGGCGTTGGAAGCCTGCGTCCAAGCTCGGAACGAAGGTCGTGACCTCATGCGTGAGGGTGGCGACATTATTCGTGAAGCTTGCCGCTGGAGCCCTGAACTGGCGACCGCTTGCGAACTCTGGAAGGAAATCAAGTTCGAGTTTGAATCACAAGACACAATCTAACGAACCTGTGGGATGTTAGCTATCAGCAATGGATGTGCGATCGGTAAGATCAGTTCATTGATTGCTGGTAGCCCCTAACTTCCTTCCCCTCATGGATATCAAGCAAATTGCTAAAGACACCACCAAGACGCTCGGCAGTTATCTGACTTATCAGGCGCTCAAAACAGTTTTGGCTCAGTTGGATGAAACTGACCCCAAACGCGCCTATTGGCTCCATCAATTCTCTTCACGAGAAAAGATTCAAGATGGCGAGGCTTATCTCAAGGCGCTCTTTCAAGAGAAGCAAGATTTGGCTTTTCGCATTTTGACAGTTCGGGAACATTTGGCGAATGAAATTGCCGAGTATCTTCCTGAAATGCTGCGATCGCACGTGCAGCAAGCCAACATGGATCAACGCCGTCAGCAATTGGAACGGATGACGCAGCTTAACTTGACCCCGATCGCAGAGCCTGAGAACGATTCGGACTCTGAAGAACAATAGCCAAAATTCACATCTAATCGAGGAATTAATGAAAACTCTAGGTAAAGAGCGGAAGTTTGAGACTTTTTCCTATCTGCCCCCCTTGACTGATGCTCAAGTAGCGCGGCAGATTCAATACACCCTTGAGCAAGGGTTTATTCCTTGCGTTGAGTTCAACGAAAACTCCGACGCAGAAATCTACTACTGGACCATGTGGAAGTTGCCTTTGTTCAACATCAAAACTCCTCAAGAAGTTTTGAACGAAGTGCAACAGTGCCGCTCTGAGTATGGCAATTGCTACATTCGCGTGGTTGCGTTTGACAACGTGAAGCAGTGCCAAGTCATGAGCTTTATCGTTCACAAACCTGGTGCAAGCAACGTTAGCACTGGCTATCGCTACTAAGGCTCATTTCTATCTCTGATAGATTAATAATTGGGGAGGCAGTTCAACCGCCTCCTCTTTTTTATACTAAAAAAATTCGTTTGTTTCGTCGCTCTAGTTTTCGAGACTAGAATTGTAGAGTATCCACCACAGCAACAAAATAGCGCTTCAGCAACAAGCCGAGCAGCTTCAGCAAGAGATTGATAGCAAGCGGCAAGAAATTAGATCTGATGGCTACTCCATGTCTATTGGTAAATGGATTAGCTTGTATGAAGATGGAGAAATTGATATCCATCCGGAGTTTCAACGATTCTTTCGTTGGACTAATTATCAGAAGACAAGCCTGATTGAGTCATTGCTCCTTGGTATCCCCATACCACCCATATTTGTCTCCCAACGTGAAGACGGAATTTGGGATGTCGTGGATGGTCTTCAGAGACTTTCTACAAACCTTCGTCGTACGCCCTACACAATTATTGGAGACGCGCATTATCTATTTAGCTGAGTAGCGGGAAGCCTCACACCATAATCTTTGATTTGGTGTGAGATGAAAGCGAGTGAGTGAGGGTGCATCCTCTGCCCAATGCCGAAGGCGAGGGAAGGGGATAGCGCCCGAACGAACCCTCTATCTTGATGGTTGGTAAAAGCTATACAGAACATAGGTTTCAAGCTATAATA
>JAAUPA010000226.1 GCA_012034615.1 Leptolyngbyaceae cyanobacterium CSU_1_4
TCGACGTACGGTAGTGGCTCGGTCGGTGGTGATTCGCCAGGGACTTGGTAGATTCGAGCACTTGTGCATACACGGTAGCCCCTCTGGGAGAAAAGCTGGGGATGAGGGTAAGGAATCTCACAGTTCAAATGAGATGGCTACAGAAAAGAGCAGCACTGGGCAGCAGCATCTAAGCGGTATCTAGCCCACAAAAAGCCCCCAGTTAAGGGGGCAACCTAAAGGAGCTTAAGAAGAACGAAGCACTTAGTTTTCAAGGTTGCGATCGCGGGCTGCCTTAAAGCGGGGGTTAAGTTTGTTGAGGTTGGCTCGACGCGCCTCTTTGAAGCGAGGGTTGAGCTTGTCGAGGTTGGCATCCCGCGCCTCTTTGAACCGCTGAGTTAGATTCGTTTCGGTGGTGAGGGCTGGGGCAAATGCCTTACCCGTTACATCATTGTGCAGCCGATGAGCCTCTCTAAAACGGGGGCTAAGAGCGCTGGCAGGGGCAGCGGCAGCGACAGCCAAGGTGAGAATAGTTAAGCTAGCCAGAATGGTGCGTTTCATGGTGATAAATCCCTGGGAACTTGAGTTGTAAGTCTTGAGTTGTAAGTAGCGTGTTCTGCGTTTCTTTCGCTTGATCTACAGAATCGCGCTTGCCCCTAAGTTTTCTGTGAACCCCACCTGAGAACCACTTAATCGTTTACTGAGAAAACTGAGGATAAGGCAGGCAATCCGATCGTTTTTTCTTGAGATCCGTCTCTCAGCACGCCACCTAGGGGCTGTGCCCTACGCTAGATTAAAGGTGGCAAAACGTGAGAGGTAGCGAGTATGGCGAATGATTCAGGACAGTTTTCAGAGCAAAGTTTTTGGCAGAAACTTAAAGACTTTGCCGCAGAGGCGGGGAGAGAAGTGGTTGAAAAAGCTTTGATTTTGTTTTTTGCCGCTCAAAGACCTGAAACACCGCTTTGGTCGAAAACTGTGATTTATTCGGCGCTTGCCTATTTCATTTTGCCGACCGATGCGATTCCTGACTTTATTCCGGTGTCGGGCTACGTTGATGACCTAGGCACCCTGATGATGGCGCTGGGTGCCGTGACCCTGAGCATTACCCCCGAAGTTAAAGCTTCTGCGAAGCAAACGGTTGAGGGTTGGTTTGGGGCAACGCAACCTAGCGATCGCAGCGTTCCTCAAGCCACCGATCCCATGCGGGTGATTGATATTGATTGATGGGATTGATATTGATTGAGGCGCATCGAACCCTGTAGCAGTTCAATAGTAGGATTTAAGAGAAACGAATTAGCCCAGGGATTGAATAACCATGCCAGATGCAGTCGGTGTCATTGAAACACTTAGTTTTCCGTCGGTGCTGGCAGCAGCCGATGCTATGGTTAAGGCAGGTCGCGTGGTGATTGTGTATTACGACATTGCCGAGAGCGGTGAGCAAGTGGTAGCAATTCGTGGTCCGATTTCTGAGGTAAAACCCGCCATGGAGGCAGGCATCGCAGCCGCAGCAACGCCCCCCAATGGCAAGCTTGTAACCCATTACATCGTGCCGAACCCACCTGAAAATGTCATTGAGGTGTTGCCGCTGCAATACACCGAAACCAGTGAGGAATTCCGATGGATGTAAGGGCATAGCCGACTCTGGCTCATCTTACTCTTAAGTAGAACAAATCGTT
Source organism: Leptolyngbyaceae cyanobacterium CSU_1_4 (assembly GCA_012034615.1). GTDB lineage: Bacteria > Cyanobacteriota > Cyanobacteriia > Elainellales > Elainellaceae > Timaviella. Next base: position 1,656 of record JAAUPA010000226.1, read on the forward strand.
TCAATAGATAAAACCAAGGGAAACCCCCGTACAATGATGGGTGGCTTCACCACGTATGAATTAATTATCTTAGGAGATAGCGATGCCTGTCGCAGTCGGAGTACTTGAAACAAAAGGTTTCCCTGGAGTCCTTGCCGCCGCTGATGCAATGGTTAAGGCGGGTCGAGTGACCCTGGTGGGTCATTTGCGGTGCGGTAGTGCCCGGTTTGCTGTCGTTATTCGAGGAGATGTTTCTGAGGTTAAAAACTCTATGGCGGCAGGAGTGGATGCCGTGGAAAAGGCTTATGGCGGGGTTTTAGAGTCTTGGGTGATTATTCCCCGTCCTCATGAAAACGTCGAGGCAGTGCTACCGATCGCCTATACTGATGCCGTTGAACGGTTCCGCGACTCTGTTGAGTCGCCCCGGAGCTTGCCTAGCCAACGATAATTTTGTTGACCCTGAGATTGACCAACTGCGAAAAGGTTCGCACTCCTGGCAATCGCAGTATGAGGTGCTGACCAGCGTACCAGGAGTGGGAGGAGTGGTCGCACCCCCTTTGCTGGCAGCATTACCGGAACTGGAGAGCCTATCGACCAAAAAGGTGGAAGCCCTGGTGGGACTTGCCCCCATGAACTTTGATCGGGGCAAGTCCCACCAGGGCTCCCACCTTTTTTTGAGACACCGCTCATGCAACAAATCAACGAATCCATGAAGCAATTCCTCAAGCAGTGGGGCAAGCGGACTTGTTGGGCGATCGCCATGGTCTAAGCCGTTAAGCCTATTTCTAGACCATAGGTGCCAATAGAACCAGATGGGAACATCGGCTCTTTAGAGGGCTTAAAAGACGGATTGACTGTCGGTGCTGGGTGCAGAGCCTCTAGGGCTGAGATGGCGATCGTGAGGGTCTCGGATTGTTCCCAGCCTAGAGTTTTGAAGCAAGATTGGAGCTGGGCAACCTCTTGGGTCACGCTTCGTAAGATGAGAGTTTGAGACTCTGTTAGCGGGCGATCGAAGTGTTTCAAGCTTTTGTACAATCCTGTTACTAAAAGCTCTAAAATTCCTTGAAATGCCGCAGCAGCGGTGCCATCTGCCTCAAGGGGGTTGACCTCTGTCCCCCAACGTAAAATCTTCAGCAAAATCTGGGTGGGTGCTTTAGCACAAACTGAGCCAGAGACGGCATATACGGCTTGAGCAAGTGCCTGCTTAATTTCAGATTCTGGTAAGTTAGGGCAATCTACGAGTTCTTTGAGATAGTTCAAATGCTGATTCAATAAATTTTTAGAGAAAGCAGGCACCTCTGCCATAATCATGTGCCCTGAGGGATCAATTGCCTTCGTCTGACATTCAATCACGTTGATTAAAGTGTTAATTTCTGCGGGGTTTTGCCAATCAACCTGCCCCCGGAAAAAGCTTTCTTCATAGCCGACAGTGACCCCTTGAAAATAGATATAGTGGGCTTGCCCCGATTGAAGAATTTTGTATAGTGCTACTTCCAACGTTTCTACAGGCCAGCCCAAATTGCGACACAAGAGAAATTTTAAGCGCTTAGGTTCAGAAAAAACTAAAGCATTGAGCAACAAATGGGTTGCCTCTGTTACGTTTTGCCCAACGATGTAGCGGTGAGGGGCGTGAACGTTGATAGGTTTTTCCTGCTGAATTTGATCTTCATAAACCTGGCAAAAAGAGCTGTTATCGAGCATGTGGGTGAAGCGCACCATGCCATAGATCACGCTGCCGCTTTGGGCTGCCTGTGCTAACTGCCATTCCATCATTTTTTTTGAGGCAGCGTACACTTCGCCGGTAAGGTAGCGGGAAGCTTTGCCCGTTGAGGAAACAATGCATCGCTGAACGTGGTGGGTTTCGCAGGCACGAATGACATTTTGAGTGCCAAAAATATTGCTGGTAACGGTTTCCCAAATTTGAATTTCGGCAAGCCAGGGCAAGCGTTGGGCTGCCAAATGAAAAACAATGTTGGGTTTCTCAGTTGCAAAAACAAAGTCGATCGCGTTCTGATCCCGAATATCAAGGGCATACTGCCTCAGTTCAACGCCGGACTCGCGGGTGAACAAAGTCGAAGCGATCGCACCACCCGGCGTATAACGCGCTTTATCTACAGAAATAATTCGCTTAACGCCCAAAGTCTTCAACTTTTCAATCAGACGACTGCCCACACATCCCTCGCCACCGGTCACTAATACCACTTGGTTGACCAAATGCTGACGCACCTCAAGTTCATAAAGATGAATGCTTCTTGCCCAAACTTCGGCAAAGGGATCTTCACAACATGATCCATCTGCTTGATACGCTGCAATCAGTCTTTGGGTCAAAACTTTTAGAACGTGAATGATCTGAGGATTTTGAGGTGCAGGAGAACCCGGAGGAACCAAATCTTGAATGCGTTGAATCAACTCAGATTTACTAAGTTCAGATTTACTAAATATTGTGGGTAAAGGATGACTGAGGGGTGAGCCTTCTTCGACATCAGCTAGGTTTACAGGTGAAATGAATGGCAGGTCGGTCATAATACGAAACTCTCTGCTGACTGGGCGAATGTACTGAATTAGATGAGAATATGCTAGTCAGAGGGTTGCTTTTCTAGATCGCTGATTATGACAAACTTCTTCGTGTGTTCAATAAACTATTGCGTATTGTGAGACTTGTATGAACTATGTTGCTGCTCTGAATTGCGTATTGCGGCAAACTTTTTCGGGTGTTCAATAAACTATTGCGTATTGTGAAACTGAGATAAACTTGGCGATCGCTTGTTATCGATGCCTTTAATTGGGGTAGCGTCCAAAGTTTAGACCTGTCTAGGAGGTTATCTCAAAAGTCTAGATTGCTGCCCGATCCGCCCCCTAAATCCCCCATTCTGGGCGACTTTGAAGGAGAACGGGTTCGGAAATCCCCCAAGTTGGGGACGAGTGTAAGAATTTTTGAAACTTCTCGGACATCCTCTAACCTGCCTACAACACCCGTCTACAACACCTGCCTGCTAGCAATGGGCATTCGCCATCCTGTGCCAAACGCGCGATCGGTTACCTTGAGCCCTGGTGCTGCTTGCTTCCGTTTAAATTCGGCACGGGTGACGAGTTTTGTGACGCGATCTACGGTGCCAGAGTCGTGCCCGGAGGCAATGATTTCGGCGGCAGACTTGTGTCCTAAAATGAACTGATCGAGGATATCATCCAAAACATTGTAAGGCGGCAAAGAATCTTGATCAACTTGTCCTGGCTTGAGTTCGGCGCTAGGCGGCTTAGTTAAAATATTGGTTGGGATAATTTCTGTTTGGCGGTTGAGCCATTCACAAATGGAATAAACGCGAGTTTTAGGAACATCGGCGATCGCTGCTAATCCACCATTCATATCGCCATATAGCGTACAGTATCCCACTGCCATCTCTGACTTGTTCCCTGTAGAGATGAGTAAGTGTCCAAACTTGTTAGAAATCGCCATCAATAAATTGCCCCGAATTCGTGACTGAAGATTTTCTTCTGCAATTCCAAACTCTGTATCTACAAAGAGATTAGCCAACGTTTGATCGTAGGTTTTCATGAGGTCTCCGATCGGTAATTTTTGGGTTTGAATACCGAGATGAGCCGCGAGATCTAAAGCATCTTTGATAGAGTGATCGGAGCTATAGGGAGAAGGCATAAGAACCCCTAAAACGTTTTCGGCTCCAATAGCGGCAGCGGCGATCGCGGCTACCAGCGCCGAATCTACGCCGCCGCTTAACCCCAGCACCACCTTAGAAAAACCACACTTGCGCACATAGTCGCGCAGCCCCAGCACGAGCGCCGACCAAATTTCGGCATCGTCGTTTGGGGGTTGAACTTGCGTCGTTCCGGTAAAATCTTGTGCCTCTAGGTTGTAATCGACAATCACCAGATCGGTGTCAAATGCTTCGCCCCGACAAACTATTTCGCCGTGGCGATCGAAGCCAAAACTGTTGCCATCGAAGATTAAATCATCATTGCCGCCAACCTGATTTGCATACAAAATTGCTTGCTGATAGTGAATCGCAGCATGGCGCAGCATGGCTTCTCGCAACTGTTGCTTGCCCACGCTATAGGGCGAGGCCGACAGGTTGACAATGAGGTCTACGCCTTGGCTTGCCAGATCGGCGATCGGGTCGGTTTGATAATTGCGTTTGCCCCAAAAACCTTCGTCATTCCAAATATCTTCGCAAATGGTCACGCCAACGCGCACATCAGCGGCAACAGATTTGAGCATAAAAACGTTGCTGTCTTGCCCCGATGCAAAGTAGCGGTCTTCGTCAAATACGTCGTAGGTGGGAAGAAGGCGCTTGTGAAAATTTGTTGAACGTTGCCGCCTTCGAGCAGAGCAGTGCTATTGAATAATGGCTTTTCACCAGTTTGGAGCGATCGCCTATTCGGTTCTACGGTGCCCACGAGCACCGCTAATTCGGGCGGTAAATCGGCGGCTAATTGTGCCAGTGTGGTTGCCATTGCCTCGACAAAGGACGGTTTTAAGAGCAGATCTTTAGGGGGATAGCCGCAAAGCACGAGTTCGGGTGTGAGCATCAACCGTGTGCCTTGAGCGGCTGCCTGTTGAGCCGCCGCCAGAATTTTTTGGGCATTGCCAGCCAAGTCGCCAATAGTGGGATTGAGTTGGGCGATCGCGATTTTCATAAGACCTTATCTTCCTAAGTCCTGAGAGATTGCTTCAATTTGCTGCTTAAGATCAGGGGGATGAGAGAATTCAAAATTCAAAACGAACAGCCTTTAATTTTGAATTGATCATTTTGAATTCATTTTTCCTAGACGTTGCTGAATGCAAGTATGAAAGCCCCCTACCCCCCCAAATTGGGAGACTTCCAAACCCTTCAAAGTCCCCCAAATTGGGGGACTTTGGGGGCGAGAGAACGGTCAATTTAATCAGTTCATACTTCGATTCAGCAACGCCCATTTTTCCTGCAACCATTCCTAAATATTCATGAATTCCGATTAAATAAATACCAACGGCTTATCTTTAAATGGCGCAAATGCTTCTGCATCAAAGCGGTACAAACTAGCAGGTCGTCCGGCTCCGCGCGTCACCTTAATCTTGGTGTCGTAAAGAAATCCTAGCTTCAGCAATCGTGCCCGAAAGTTGGAATAGTCGGAAAAGTTTTCGCCCAAAACAGTGGTGTAAAGTTGGTACAAATCGCCCAGCGTAAAGAGTTCGGGTAATACATCAAAGGCAACTGGGCTATATTCCAGCTTGTTGCGAAGACGACGATAGCCATACTCTAAAATTTGATTGTGGTCAAAAGCCAGCTTGGGAAGTTGATTCAGCGGATACCAGGCAATGCCGCAAACGCCATCAGCAATCAGTTCGGCTTCGGCAAAGCGCACCAGGGCAAAGTAGCTGACTGACAGATACCGAACCCCATAGCTATCTTTTGCCTCACGGGGATCGCGGTGCGGTCCGCCAAAGGTGTAGAGCTGCTCTAGGTAAAGATTTTCGACCTTGATTTTCTCAGACAGCATCCGGTAAGCAGCGCTTTCTAACGATTCGCCTTGCCGCACTAAGGTTCCGGGTAAGCACCAGTGCCCTAAAAAAGGTTCTTCTTGCCGCATGACCAGCAGCACCAGCAGGCGATTGAGGGCAATATCGACTGAGAAAATGGCGTTATCAACGCCGACTTTGAAATCTGCTAAGACCGCCTGGGTGGGGTCAGCGTTTTTTTTGGCTGGCATTTGTACAGTTGCTCTTGGTGAATATATGCCTTGACGGGCGGAGTAATAACTTCGAGGTTGCCAGCCTCTCGGTAAGCGGTGGAAGAGACGGCGGGGCAGAAAGATTGGCGATCGCCACGGTTGCTCCC
>JAAUPA010000227.1 GCA_012034615.1 Leptolyngbyaceae cyanobacterium CSU_1_4
GCCAGCAAAGGGGTGCGACCACTCCTCCCACTCCTGGTACGCTGGTCAGCACCTCATACTGCGATTGCCAGGAGTGCGAACCTTTTCGCAGTTGGTCAATCTCAGGGTCAAGCCCTTTGAGCCGCTGCTCCAGCCATTCTAAATGAGCTTCAATATCTGCCTTGGCTGAACGGTTGCGCACACTATGCAATCGTCGTCGTTCGCCGTTGATCATCTCCACCCCCTGAGTCCGCCGACTCACTCAATCGCTCAGGGCTTGCTGGGCTTCGACGGCTAAGGGCTTGGGCAACGGTCGCAGCGCCTCGCCAAAATGCGCTAACCCCCTCTGCGTCCATGCGATCGGTTTTGGCGAGTCGTCCCGATGCTTTAGCAAAGTCACGGGCGCGTTTGGGATTGATCACAGAGACTAGAAAAAAGTGTCCGAACGATTGATTTCTATTCTCTTGAGATAAAAATCTTGATGCTGCCATCGCCACTGCTCACAGCAAAAGCCTTGCCATCAGGACGATAGGCGATCGCCAAAATCCGCCGATCATCCTTCAAATATTCTTGAATCGCGGTGCCCGGAATGAGCATTCCTGTTTGCACATTCCAGACCTTGACAGTTTTATCCAAACTGCCGCTCACCAGAGTTTGTCCAGTCGGGCTAAAGGCGATCGCATCAATATAATCGGTATGCCCCTTCAACGGTTGCCCAATTTGTTCGCCTCGCAGGTTCCACAGCCGTAAGGTATTTTGTTCTAAGGATGGGTTGTCTGCATTGGCATCTGGACTGAACGCTAAAGATTGTCCATCGGGACTAAAGGCGATCGCATAAATCACGCCAGTGTAACGTCCTAATGAACGAATTAATTTACCCGTTGACCCATTCCACAAATCAACCTTCATCCCAATGCCAGCGCTTGCCAGCATATCGTCTGTAGGGCTAAACGCCAGTGTTTCAATAAATTGTTGCGTCGTTATCGTTCGCTGCAACGAGCCATCATTGACATTCCACAACCGAATGGTTTTGTCTCCACTGCCACTGGCTAAGGTTTGACCATTGGGACTAAACGCCACAGAGGTCACAAGGCTTGAATGCCCTGTTAACGTCTGTAAAAGCTGTCCAGTTTTCCAATTCCATAGCCGCACAGTCCCGTCGATACTGCCGCTTGCGAGGGTTTGACCCTCCGCAGTTAATGCCACCGTTCCCACCTCTTGGGCAGGACTGGGGCTGAGCGTTCGGATCAGCGATCGCGCTTCCACATTCCAAATTTTGATTGTTTTATCCACACCAGCGCTCACCAAAAATTGACTATCTGGTGTAAAAGCAAGCGATCGCACGGGTCTAGAATTTCCCCCCACTGCTGCCGGAATCTCTAAATAATCTACCGTGCCAGGTTTCCAAGCCGGGTCGGACAGCGGGTTGGCGATCGCCCTAAGCCCCGCAACAGCAGGAAATAAACCGGGTGAAATCACAACGGCTGAATAGCAAGATAACGAGGATAAAAAAGCAATTAAAGCAATTCGGTAGAGCGCCATAACGATCGAACCGTAAGTAAGAAATATCTACCTTAAAATTATGCTGTCTAAATTGTCAAAATTGGCTCAAAGTTCAACAAAGTCAGATCTACATGGCAATTTCTGAACATAGGAGGTAAATCTTGCTTCTTCAGACAAGGAGATTAACCACCTTATTGCCTCTTACAGGATTGGGAAGTGCAACATTCAAATGCTGAGTTTGCCAACGATGATAGACACTAACCTTGCCTACCCAGAAGTGACCAAAACCTCTGTAATTTTCCCTCGTTTCTGGGCATTAGAGTTAATGGCTCGTGATGCAGAAATGGTATGGATATTGAAACCCTGATATAGATCTCGAATGAACGGACAATCGGAATTGGATAACATCACGTTCACACCTCGTTTTGCCAATTGCCCAAAGACATCGCGCAGACGCTTTTGATCGGTGGAGTCAAACGAGTAACGACTGTAAGCAGTGAAATTGCTGGTGGCGCTGATGGGATGATAGGGCGGATCAAAGTAGACGAAATCATTAGGGGTGGCGTGGTCTAACACTGCATCGAAAGGCTGAATGGCGATCGCCACCTCTTGAAGAATTTGGGAAACCGATCGCAGGAGTTCATCTGGGCAAATTGCCGGATTTTGTATTTACCCATCGGCACATTAAATTCGCCTTTATTGTTTTCTCGGTAAAGCCCATTGAAACAAGTTTTATTCAAGTAAATGAGGCGAGCGGCTCGTTCAACATTCGTTCCGGTGCGAGTGGAACGGATTTGATAATAGTGTTCCAGATTGTGCGATCGCTCATGTTCTTTCAGCAGCTCAATTAGCTCCTCCACGCGATCGCGCACACACTCATACACATTCACCAACGCCGGATTAATATCGGTTAACACGGCTCGTTGAGGCAATAGGTGAAAGAAAACGGCACCGCCGCCCAAAAACGGCTCGTAATACGTTTGGTATTGTGGGGGAAAAAGGGGAAGATATTGCTGAATCAGTTGGCTCTTGCCCCCTGCCCACTTTAAAAACGGACGGGGCGCGACCCCTTGCGGGTGTCTTGAAGAGCGCGGTGGAGTCGGTTGAACAAGCAAGGTTGTCATGAATCCCTTGAGTTTGGTAAGCGGTGACGTTATGACAGAGCCTTGTCACGTACAATATGATTTTACCGTTAGTATCCATTATACTAATGTACTATTTTGCCCCCGCGAAAAACACGGTTACTCACCATGGAAGAATTTTTTACAAATATTTCTCGATATCCTCGATATCTCATTAGCTTCTCCCTCGGGATACTTCTCACCTTCTTAAGCCCCTTACTGCCCCTGTTTAAACGCCCAACGACAGCGATCGCGGCGGTTAGTTTACTGGTGGCTGCGTTCCTCTGCCTCTCGTTTATCCTACGCGCTATGCTAGGGCTGGAGGCTGTGCCCCTTTAAGCGGGCACTAAACTTAACGATTTTGGACTGTACGATTTTGGATTTTGGATTATGGCAACAGATCGCCGAATTGCGCGGGTAGCTGAAATGATTAGGCGGGAGGTGAGCCAACTCCTGTTTTCTGGCATTAAAGATGAGCGGGTGGGCATGGGCATGGTTAGCGTCACCCATGTTGATGTGGCAGGCGATTTGCAGCACGCAAAGGTGTTTGTCAGTATTTATGGCACAGATGAGGCGAAGAGTGCTGCGATGGCGGGGCTGAAGTCGGCAACGGGCTTCGTTCGCAGTGAATTGGGCAATCGGATGCGCTTACGGCGAACTCCCGAAATTCTGTTTGTTGAAGATGCTTCAATTGAGCAAGGCACCAAAGTTTTATCGCTGATTAATCGTCTCAGTGAGGAACGCAAATCTGATACCGACGATCTCGATCCTGATCCTGCGTAATTTAAGGAGAGTGCTGAATGCCTTTGCCTGACTGGGATACCCTGTCTCTTCCTCAGAAAATTGCTCAAATGGTGGTAGTCCGCGCGTCTGGTCATTTGTTTGATCCTCAGATTGAGTATCCAGACTGGGAGCCACCCACAGCCCTTTTGCAGCATTGGCTAGAAGATCTGGGCATTGGCGGTGTCCTCCTTTTGGGAGGAACTGCCGCAGAGGTGGGGCTACGATCGCAACAACTCCAAGACTGGGCAGCCATTCCTCTCCTCATTGCCGCCGATATTGAAGAAGGCGTGGGGCAACGATTTGCCGGAGCGACTCGGTTGCCGCCGCCGATGGCGCTCTCTGCCATTGCCCGCCAAGATTTGACACGCGCGATCGCCCTGGCTGAAAAAATGGGCGAAATTACTGCACAAGAAGCGATCGCCATTGGCTTGAACTGGGTGCTTGCGCCCGTTGTAGACATTAACAATAATCCCGAGAACCCAGTCATCAACATTCGTGCCTGGGGCGAAACGGTGGAAGATGTGTGCCAACTGACGACGGCGTTTATTCAAGGCGCACAGCGTCATCCGGTGCTCACCACTGCCAAACACTTCCCCGGACATGGCGACACCGCGATCGACTCCCACCTCGATTTGCCCATGATTCCCCATGATCTAGCCCGACTGAATGCCGTGGAGTTGAAGCCGTTTGTAGCAGCGATCGCACCCAAGTAGATGCCGTCATGACCGCGCACTTACAAATTCCCGCTCTCGATCCTGATCATCTTGCCACGCTGTCCCCCGCCATCCTCACCGGAACTCTGCGAGAATCCTTGGGCTTTATGGGGTTAATTGTCACCGATGCCCTGATCATGGGTGCCATTACCCGCCGCTACAGCGATCATGAAGTGCCCGTTATGGCAGTTGAAGCAGGCGCAGATATGATGCTCATGCCTGTCGATCCAGAAGGCGCAATTCAGGCAATTTGCAATGCAGTGGAAGCTGGACGCATTCCCCTGGAGCGAATTCACGCCTCCTTGGAACGGATTTGGTTAGCAAAACATCAAGTTATTTCGGTGCCTGTCACAGGCGATAGTTCCCATGCCTGGGAGCAGACACAACCCGAGCCGGTGCAGATGGAAAAATTGGCGCAGCCAGAAGCGATCGCCACTGCCACCGCCATCTTACAAGCCTCCCTGCAAGTCCATCGACCCATTCCTTCCCGCCTCAGCGCACGCGATACCACGCAACCTTGCCGGAATTTGCTCTTGTTAGACGATGCGCTCAACTGTTCCTTTTTAGGCAGAGCTGCCCCCGCGATCGCCCGTCCCCAGAAGCTAGGCTATTCCCTGCAAGTCATCGATCGCTACACGCCCACAATTCCCCTCGACCCAGACAAAATCATTTTTGAGCGAGAGCTGCACCCCGAAACTGCCGATTGGCAGCCGACGCTGCTCCAACTTTTCATTCGCAGCAATCCTTTTCAAGACAGTGCCGCACTCACCCAAGTGGCACTAGACTGGCTGAGGTTTTTGGTGCAAACCGAGCAACTCCAAGCTTTGATCTTATATGGCACACCCTACCTTTTAGAAGAGGTGGTCAGCCTGCTGCCTGCTGAGGTGCCCTACGTGTTCACCTATGGACAGATGGAATTGGCACAAGCGATCGCCCTAGATGCCTTGTTTGAACTGGCGATCGATCCGGTTCATCCAGATCAGTCTTCAGCTAGAGAGCTTTCAGCCAGAGAACCCTCAGCCTTCACAGATTAATTTTTGCCTCAGGAATTTTTACATCAAAATAGAAGACAGCTAGAAACAGGACATTTAGCAGGCTGTCATAAAGCCGAGGGGAATAATAGCAGGTCATCTCTAAGCTAAACATATTCCTACGGCTGTAACTCTATGGTTCACAATCCTGTCCTGTTGCTTCATGGCATCGATGATACCGACGCGATTTTTCACAAACTGACTCCTTACCTACAAAGTCATGACTTCATAGTTCACAGCCTCAATTTGTTTCCAAATAACGGCAGCGTGGGGTTGGATCAGCTCGCCCAGCAAGTCGCAGACTATGTAGATAAAACCTTTAAACCCGACCAGGCGATCGATCTAGTCGGCTTCAGCATGGGCGGTATCATTAGCCGTTATTACATCCAGCGCTTAGGCGGAATTCAGCGCGTTCAACGCTTCGTAACGATCTCTTCACCGCACCAAGGCACCCTCACAGCCTACGCCCGGATTAATTCTGGCGGCAACCAAATGCAACCCAAAAGCGCCTTCCTCAACCAATTAAACCAAGATGTTGCCCAATTAGAACGTCTTAACTTTACATCTATTTGGACTCCGCTCGACCTGATGATTCTGCCCGCTAGAAGCTCCCAATTGCCCGTTGGCAAAGACAAGCAGATCCCGGTGGGCAATCATGCCTGGATGGTGACGGATAGCCGTAGCCTTCGTGCCATAGCAGAAGCATTACTAGAACCGATTCGCCATCCTTGACACAACCCCTCACTTCTTGGGCATCTTAGGCATACTGCGCTGCCTAAATGCCTGATGCCCCAGCCTTCTACCAAGCGAACCAAACTGCAACCGCCTGTTTTATTGGAGTCTAATAGCCAAGGACTTCGCCTAGACTCTACCTTGGCAAGCTTATCGCTCCACAAATTTCAAGTGGAAGATCATCATCTTTGTCTAGAGGTAGCCCAACTGTTGGAGCGCTATCCCCTTTTGCCTGGAGCCGTCATTGGCGATCGCCAATCCTTCTTGGGCATTGTATCTCGCCAACGGTTAATGGAATTTATGCTCCGGGCGCAAACCGCAGATTTGCCTATGTCTGCCCTCCACAGTTGCATCCGCATCAACACCCTCATCTTGCCTGCATCGACCCCCATTTTAGTAGCAGCCCAGTTGGCATTGCGGCGATCGCTTTATGAACAAAGCGAACCCATCACCGTTCAACTCGACCCCCAAACCTACTGTCTGCTAGATGTGCATGAGCTCAACATCGCTCATTGGCAAATCCGGGGCATCGAAACCCAAACTCGCTACGAACGAGCCCAGCTCCAAATGATTCAAACCGAACGGATGGCAAACCTGGGGCGCTTGGTCGATGGCGTGGCGCACGAAATTCTTGATCCAGTGGGCTTCATTTGGGGGAATCTGGTGCATTTATCAGACTATACCCAGCAGGTCATGGACTTGTTGGCAGCCTACGAGGATTATTTACCTCACACGCCCGAGGCGATCGCCAGCCTTGAAACCGAAATTGAATTAGATTACCTCCGTCAAGATCTACCCCAAACGATCGCCAGCATCACCTCCGGAGCAGAACGCCTCAAAAAGCTAGTCATTAGCCTACAAAACTTTTGCCACATTGACGATGTATACCCCAAACCCGCCAACCTTCACGAATGCTTAGACAGCATTTTAATGTTGCTCAAAAGTCGCTTAAACAGCGAAATTCAAATCGTTTGCCACTACGGACACCTTCCCCCTGTGAGCTGTTATGCGGGGCAGCTTAGCCAAGTATTTATGAATATTTTGACGAATGCGATGGACGCATTACTGAACCAAGCCGTTCGGCAAACCGTAGCAAACGAGTTAGAAAAACCATTCCCAGCTCAATGGCAAAACCTTCACCCCAAACCCCAGATTACCATCACAACCCAAGTTCGTCCTCAATCCGCCAACCCCGATCAACCCAGTTCTAACTCTCGGTGGATTTCCATTCGGATTGCTGATAACGGACCCGGTTTAACGCCTGAAATCTATCGACAAATTTTAGAAACCTTTTCCATTGAAAAACGAGTAACTAAAGAAACTAGCCTGTCCCTTAGCTACCAAATCGTGACCGCAAAGCATGGGGGCAAACTATTGTTGCGATCGCCCCATCCCGCCTCCGAGACCGGAACTGAATTCGAGATTCTACTGCCCCTAGCTTAACGAGTGACATTCCGGCGTTGCTGAATCACGGATGAATTTGCCCCCTAAATCCCAGAATGGGGGATTTTGAGGTTCGGAAGTCCCCCCAGAATGGGGGATTTAGGGGGGCGATCAGAGCAACAGCATCTCAAGAATTCATACTTCCATTCAGCAAT
>JAAUPA010000228.1 GCA_012034615.1 Leptolyngbyaceae cyanobacterium CSU_1_4
TCCCCCATTCTGGGGAACTTTGAAAGGCTCGGAAGTCCCCCAGAGTGGGGGATTTAGGGGCAATTCATACGTGATTCAGCAACGCCGATTTCAGTTAACCTCAGTGGGTTCTACTGCAAGCAGCATGAACCGTAATTCAAAATTGCATGACCCCATCGATCCAACCGATCGAAGAAGTATCCAGAGCGTATCGATAAAATGCATATAAACAATGCGTTTTATCGATAGCTTTCCTCCAATTTGTAACGTAACGTACAAAAAACGGGTCAGCCCGACAGTAACTTGAGGCAAAGCAATATGGATTTGTAAATCCATCAATAGCAACTTTACCCGACAGCGTAAGTCTCCTTCAAAGACCCTCGTGAACGTGCATTTGCCGTCTTCCCTGGGTCTGAGTCGCTGATTAGGACAGGCTGGGTAGGTACAAAGGACAGTTTTAGACGCTTTTCTCGTTAAAGAAGGACGAAATCCATGGCTAGAACCAGAGCTAATCAGCAAGATGAATTGCAGAACAAGTGGTGGGTCATTAGTTCGTAACAAAATTTGCTCATCCATAGCAGCATTGCCGATCTGTCCTACCTTGATTTATTTTGCGACTTGTTTTACCCCCTGTAGTGAAATAGCTAAGGCAGTCTTGCTCCCCTCTGCAATTCATCTAAATGTTAAAGGAAAATAAAGTATGCTTCGTGGACTCTTGTCGTTCAGAGATCCCTATCGGATTCTTAATTATGCCTGGTTTGCATTCTTCTTAACATTCGTCGTTTGGTTTAACTATGCCCCGTTTGTCACAACAATACGCGAGACAATGGGCTTATCGGTGGCGCAAGCTCGCACTATTAGTTTATGCAATTTGGCGCTCACCATTCCCGCCCGAATCATTATCGGCATGGTGCTCGATCGCTTTGGTCCGCGCTTGACCTACTCCGCATTACTGGTGTATGCCGCCATTCCTACTTTGGCATTTGCCTTTGCCCAAGACTTCAACCAGCTTGTTCTGAGCCGCCTAGCTATGAGCATTGTCGGTGCCGGGTTTGTGGTGGGCATTCGGCTGGTGGCAGAGTGGTTTCCCGCGAAGCAAATTGGTTTGGCGCAAGGGATTTATGGTGGCTGGGGTAACTTTGGCTCCTTTGCCGCCGAGGCGCTGCTCCCTTTGCTGGCGGCTGGAACCGCATTCTTGGCGGTAGGGCAGACCAACTGGCGCTTAGCAATAGCTTTGAGCGGGGTCATTTCAGCCGTGTATGGCGTGTATTTCTATCTCAATGTGCAGGATACGCCGCCTGGCAAAGTTTATCAACAACCTGACAAAGATGGCGGCATGGAGGTTACCAGTGCTAAAAGCTTCTGGGCATTGATTGCTTCTAGTTTTCCGCTGTTTTGTACCATGGGGCTGATTGCTTGGCGATTGTCTCTGGTTAATTTTCTGAGTACATCGACGCTGTACCTCACTTGGATTGCTTTAATCGGTTTTTTCTTGTTGCAATCTTACAAAACTTGGGAGGTGAACCGCGATGTCGTATCTGGCAAAAAGATATATCCGCCTCATGAGCGCTACAAAATGAGCCAAGTGATGGTGCTGAATCTGGCTTACGCCGTTAGCTTTGGCTCTGAGCTGGCAGTCGTGTCCATGCTCCCGGAGTTTTTCGAGCATACTTTTAACATTGGGCATAATATTGCGGGTCCGCTCGCAGCTAGTTATCCGCTCATGAACCTGGTTTCTCGTCCAGCCGGGGGCTTCATTTCTGACAAAATTGGCAGTCGCAAATGGACGTTGACCGCTTTGATTGGCGGCGTTGGCATTGGCTATTTACTCATGAGCCAGATTAGTAATGCCTGGCTGATGGCTCTGGCGATCGCCATGACGATGTTTTGTGCCTTCTTCGTCTTTGGTGCCGCCGGAGCCACTTTTGGCATCGCACCTTTGCTAAAACGCAGCGTAACTGGACAAATTACTGGAAATATTGGTGCTTATGGCAGCGTGGGGTCGGTCATTTATGCAACAGTTTATAGCCTGTTGCCCCAAACCACAGCCGGTAATCAAATCTTCTTTCAATTCCTGGGCTGTTCTGCACTGGTGGTCTTTTTCCTGTGTGCCTTCCTGCTGCAAGAACCTGTCCAAGTTCCGACAGAGGAAATTGTAGAAGATCCAGCTTTTTCTGAACAATAATTTCAGCAGAAGTGAACGGGCGGATGAATAGATCTGTGAAAAATTAGAAATAAAAGTGCTATTCATCTGCTGGAAACAACGTCAGAACCCTCAGATGATCTGAGGAGTTGAAACTTGCAAGAACCTAAGCTTGGCTAAATTGAATCAAGATCTGCAATTAGATTGTGACAAAAACATTGCTATGGATCACTTTTCTTCCAGCCCCTCAGAACAGGATATGCTTACTCCCCTACCCTATTCTGCAACAGATTTAGTCACGCCACTCACCCTGCTGCTCAGCTCTGTGTGTGATCGCACAGAGTGGGAATATGGTGAATCTTGGATTCCTGATGCAACCCGCCCAATTTTAGAACTGAGTCCTGCTTGGTGCGTCACGACGTATTTAAATATGAACCAGGCAATTCCCTGGATGCAGTTTCAAGTTTGTAGTAAATCGTTTGTGCTGCGTCCTGGAGAAGGGCTGCCAGGGCGCGTATGGCGATCGCAGCAACCCGAATGGCTAGAGAATGTTTCAGCCCAGTCGGAAACGTACTTTTTGCGCAATCAAATTGCCAAGGCACTAAGCGTCAAGGCGGGGCTTGGCATACCAATCTTACTCAATTCTCAAGTCCTGGCAGTGATTGTTTTTTTCATGTCTAAGGAGCGATCGCCCGATGCCAAACTCATGGAACAGACGCAGGCGATCGTGGCAAATTTTCAACACGACTATTTAGCCCAGGATAGCTGAGAGGTTATCTGAAAGGTTATCTGAAAAGTCTAAATCGCTGCCCGATCCGCCCCCAAAGTCCCCCAAATTGGGGGATTTAGGGGCGAGTGTAATGAGCTTTGAGACTTCTCAGACATCCTCTGAACAATGCTCTTGAACAACGTTCTCCGTCTAGCCCTCCCTTAGCAAACCGCATGCACTCTACGGGGCTTTTCTCATCCACCCGATGAGGATAGCTATCGAGATTAGAGAGCCTATCCGTCAACTTTTGACTTGCCAAAAGGGCTTCTATGGTCTGGTAGCTCAAAGGTTTTGAAAAGAGATACCCTTGACCAAACTGGTAGCCCAGATGTTGTAACCGCTCCAATTGGTAAGACGTTTCGATTCCTTCAGCGATCGCACTCAGTTCGAGTTGGTCACTCAGCCGAGCGATCGTTTCGACAATCTGATCATTTTGTTTCTCTGATTGGATTTGACTGACAAACGAGCGATCGACTTTTAAGGTTATCTACAGGTAGCCGATGAAGATAATTCAACGATGAATAGCCCGTACCAAAATCGTCAATGCTGATTTGAATGCCTCGTTCTTTTAACTGGCTGAGCAAATCAATTGTAAAATCAATATCCTCAATCAACATACTTTCGGTAATTTCTAAAGTTAGGCAACGACCCTTGAGGCGGGTTTGAGCCAACACCCGATCGACCTCCTCCAGCAGATCAGGGCGGCGTAGATCTTGGGCTGAGAAATTGACACTGACCTTTAGGTCAACAAGATCGGGGAAAGCAATTTGCCAAGCTGCCAACTGACCACAAGCCGTTTGCAATACCCAATAATCTAGAAGCGTGATCAGTCCTGTTTCCTCAGCCACCGGGATGAATTCTATCGGCGATTTCAACCCTTGCGTCGGATGTTGCCAACGCAGCAGAGCCTCAAACCCAACGAGCTTTCCTGTCGCTAGGGCAACAATAGGTTGATAGTGAAGAACAAATTCCTCGCACTCGATCGCCCGCCGCAGATCGTTTTCTAAATGCAATCGGCTCAACGCTTGGGTGTGCATCTCTGCATCAAAAACTTCGTACCGTGCCTTTCCCTTAGCCTTGGCTCGGTACATGGCAATATCAGCATCTCGGAGCAGGTGAGAGGCTTGCACATAGTTTTTTGTGCCCAGCACTACGCCAATACTAGCGGTCACATATACTTTTCGCCCTTCGATGAGGAGGGGAGTTTGCAATGCGGCAAAAATTTGTTCTGTGACCTGAGCTGCCGCCTGCACGTCTTTTATTTCCTCTAGCAACAGCACAAACTCATCGCCTCCCAACCGAGCCACAAAATCTACTCCCCGAATTGGGGCTTGCAGTTTTTGAACAATAGCAATGAGTAATTGATCTCCCGCTAAATGCCCCAGGCTATCGTTAATGACTTTGAAGCGATCGAGATCGAGAAATAGAACTGCAAAATGATAACTTTTAAGGCGTTTGGCTCGATTAATTGCCAATTCTAAACGCTTCATCAAAAGATTGCGATTGGGCAACCCCGTTAGCGCATCGTGAAGGGCATCGTACTTCAACTGATTTTTAACTTGGATGCGCTCTGTCACATCACGGGAAGTGGTTTGAAGTTGAACAATTTGTCCGGCAGCATTGGCAATAGGCTTGGTGAGGGTTTCAAACCAAATATAGTTGCCAGACTTCTGTCGCATTCGATAGGTAATGGGCAGGTTTTGACCCGACATTCCGACTAAGTATCCTTTCTGGTAAATTGGATTGCGATCGGCGGGGTGTAAGAAAAGATAAGGATCTTGTGCCAACATTTCGTCACACTGATAGCCTAGAAGCGTTTCGCAGGACGGGCTGACATAAAGATATCGACCATTTAACTCATGCAGACAGACCAAATCGTTAGTATTTTCAGCTAACAATCGATAGCGAGCTTCACTCTCTCGCAACGCTTCTTCTGCTTGCTTGCGATCGCGCAGATCAATATCAACACAGTATATTTCTGGCTCACCTTCAGGATTATTTAATAGGATATGACTGGAGTAAACCGCAACCCTAGAGCCATCTTTCCGCATCAAACTGAGTTCCTCAGCGGGAATAGCGTCTCCTTCTATCAGCCAATTTTGAATCCCTGCAATCACTGCTTCCCTCATCTCTGGAGGAATAATCAGCTCCTCTAACTGCTGACCTAGCACTTCTGATTTGCTATAGCCATAAAGTTGTTCGCTGGCATGATTCCAGTAAATGACTTGGCGATCGCGGTTATATCCTTGCACCGCAATATTAGGAGTAGACTCAAACAAATGCCGAAACCGCTGCTCACTTTGCTGTAAAGACGCTTCAACCTGCTTGCGATCGCTCACATCAATAATGAGCCCGTCCCAAATCACATCCCCATTGGGTTGACGAGTGGGGCGCGAAATTCCTTGCAGCCATTTCAGTTTTCCAGCAGGATTGATCACCCGATATTGACAGTGCCACGTTTCTAAGGTTTGGTAAGATTCCGTGACAGAGTTTTGTAAAAGCTCTAGGTCATCCGGATGGGTCATGTTCCAAACAACGCTAGGATCTTGCAATGCCCCATCTGGCTCAAACCCATACAAAGCCTGAAAACCTGAGCTAATGTAAGTGTATTGGTCAGAGCCATCCGCACGCAGGCAATACCCAAAGATCACCCCCGGCACATTATCAGCCATATTTCTAAACCGAGCTTCGCTGGCTCGCAAAGCAATCTCAACTCGGCGGCGCTCTTCTAATTCCAGTTGTACTTGCTGATAAAGATTGGCTTGATGAATAGCAATTTCCAACTGACCCACAATAGATTGAACCAGCTCGATCGAGTCAGGGTTCCAAACAAAGGGCTGCTGACTGGTGGTCACTGTGAAACTACCCCATAAGCAACCTTCAACCACGAGAGGAATGAGCAACCAGGCTCCGGGCGTAATTTGGGCAATTTCCTGATTAATTTCATCATGGAGAGCTGTTGTATCTTGGATCTGCACCACCTGAAATTGTTTGAGTTGAGCCGCAAATGGATTTCCGGCATCGGAAATTTCTAGCCCAATTAGGGTCGGCATGTCTGGTTTATGGCGAAATTCTGCAACATGTCGCCACTTTTCCTGGGCGGGTAAGTATTGCACCACAAAGCAATCTAAAGTTTTCAAAAGTTGAGATGCTTCTGCGGTGGCGGTAGCAAAAATGGTATCTAAATCCAGGGAGTTACGAACCGCCTGAAATACTCGGTTCAGCGCCTGTTCTTGTTGAATTTGCTCTTGCAAAGCAGTAATATCTCGCCCTACCGATTGAATCTCGATTAATTTCCCTTGATCATCAAAAATTCCTAAATTAATCCATTGCGTCCAGCCAATCTGGTTGTTAGCGCGATGATCTGGATTGGTGTTTTCAAAGATAGGATTGTCTGGGGTGAGCGCTGCAATCTTGCGATTAATCATCTCAAAATCCTCTGGAGGGATAAAGCTACTCCATTGCAACCCAATCACATCCTTTAAGGGACGACCCAAAGCAAGACACAGCGCATCATTGGCAAAACTAATGGTAGAGTCTGGCAGCGATCGCAAAATTAGGTCAGTTTGCGATTGGATCAATTGACGGTAGCGGTGTTCGCTGTTTAGCAACGTTGTTTTGATATTCTGCTGTTCTAGTTCATGGCACTTGCGTGTGGCTTCAAGCTGCTTTCGTTCGCTAATATCTTGAAAGACTGCGATCGCATACTTCACACAAGCCTGTTCATCCAAAATTGGGACTGCCCTAACTTCTAAAGGAATCACCCGATCAAGACGATGAATTTCTAAATCGTCAGCCCACATCGTTTCTCCGGCAAGGGCGCGTGTACTGGGCAGTTCCTCAAGGGGATAAAGTTCTTGGCTATTAGCACGGTAAACCTGGAAGGATTCAGAGAAACCACTAAGATTTTCTTCTAAGGGGCGATCGCTCAGCAATGCCTGCCCAGCATGGTTGACGTACACTACATGCCCGATGGAGTCGTAAACCGTAATCCCGATAGGGGTAGCATCTAGAAACTGGGTGAGGTGGCTTTTGCTTTCTGCCAATGCCGTTCTTGCCAGCAATGACTCTACTAGATGCTTGACGTTTTCGGGCGTATTTTTCCAATCTTCTGGAGAAATATGCTCAGGCAGTAGGGGTTGTTTTTCCATAACCGCAGCATTGGCAATTTAATAAGGAACTATCCTAAAGTGTACCCATGTCGATCCGCTTAGCAGAGAAATTGTTTCCCGGCTCTGCAATAGAGGTTTCTAAAGAAGGAGGTTTCTAAAGAAGGAATAATGCTGTTTTGGGCATTTCTTCAAAACGACTCTACTTAAAGTGCCAATTCTTAGCACCCTTGGCAATCAGCGCTGGAGATGACTGAGCGATCGCTTCACTGCATCCAAGCGATGATACGCATCCAAGCGATGATACAGAAATCCTATTTGATGGTGAGATTCCTATCTGCTCTCATCCCCAACCCTTCTCCTAGGGGCTACCGTGTATACACAAGTGATCGAATCTAGCCAAGTCCATGGCGAACCGACCCCCAACCCCCCAAATTGGGGACTTCC